>DYLG01000092.1 GCA_020722215.1 Desulfomonile tiedjei | reverse complement strand
TACAGTCAGGCCACGCAGCCCATAATATGATACAGTTAGTTTGGGACAGTCGCTATGACAGCCGTGCCTTGTTTTGGTTCGTGACCAAACCCCAGGGTCCAATGTTACCGGCAACCGCGACCACAAAGCCACAAAGAAGAAATATGCCTCCTGCAGCTTCGCGGCCCGGTGTTATGCGTCCGGCATTGCCCAACATCCCCGCTCGAAGTATACTTGCTCCCACATACGCTCAGAGGTCTCCCCGAGGGGCCGGCACGTCGCAGCTCCCTCACGGATATTGAATGATAAGGCCGACATACATTCCCCTCCTGATCCTTGTCTTGCTTTTTCAGGTTTCTTGCGTTCTGCGTGCTTTCACATCGGCTGCGGAGTCGGGGGTCGCAGAGGAAGCGGTCCCCGAGGCCGGTTACGCCTCCCTGGACAAGCTCCCGTTCAAGGAGGGGTGGTACGGGATGTATTTCCAGGATGACAAGGTGGGGTACAGTCATTTCAAGATCCAGCCGTCAGGACCGAATTTTATCATCTCGAGCGATTCCATCCTTAGGCTCACGGCTCTGAAGAAGACAAGCGAGATCCAATTTCAGCAAGAGGTGATCGTCCGTCCGGATCTGACCCTGATATCCTTTGAATCGGTAGAGCGCCGGAACGGCAAGGAGCTGCGCATGACAGGAAGAGTGGAGGGGAACCGCTTTCTCGTTGATATGTCAGTGGAAGGTGAAACGCTCAAACGGGCCTTTCCCATAGACGGAGTTATCTACCACAGCAGCGCGATGTCTCTTATGCCAGCCATGAAAGGCCTCAAGGAGGGCCGGGTCTATTCCTTTCTCGTGTTCAGCCCGGAAATACAGGATGTGCAAAAGGTCGAGCAGCAGTTGTTCAAGGTTGTCGGGGAACCCGGACCCAACGGAGCAGTCTGGAAAGTGAGGAACATGAGCGGACACGCGGCAGCCGTGGATTCCTGGATTGATGCCAAGGGGCTGACGGTCCTTGAAAAGGCCCTTGACGGCGCGTTGATGACCATGTTGGAGGACGAGGCGACAGCAAGGAAATTCCGTGAGACAAAGGGCCCGCCAAAAGACCTCGTGTTTGACTTCAGCCTCATCCGAATCCCAAAACCCATTCCACATCCGGAAAAGCTCCGCTCACTTGAAATCCGAATGTCAGGTATCGACTCCTCCCTGATTCCTGACGACGGTCGCCAGCGCGTCAACCGCAACCCACAATCAGGGGAACAGGACGCATTCGGTATCACGATCCGAAGGCAAGACCTTCCAAACCATAAAGGCAGCAGCAATCCGCTTTCGCCCAAGGAGGCTGAAGAGAATCTCGCGTCCACTCTGGCAATTCAGGCGACCCACAAAGAGATTGCGGAACAGGCGGCTGCGATCGTGCGGGCCGGCGACTCGGATCCGGAGAAGGTGTCCAAGCTGGTACGCTGGACCTCCGAAAACATCAGGAACAGGATGAAGGATTCATTCGGCGCGCTGTCGGTCCTTCGCTCCCGCGAGGGCGAATGCCAGGCCCACGCTCTTCTGTACGCCGCATTGGCACGGTCGCAGAAGATCCCGACCCGAGTGGTCATAGGGCTTGTGTACACTGGACAAGTGGGGTTCATGTACCACGCGTGGGCCGAATCATATGTGGACGGCTGGCTGGCTGTTGATCCCACGCTCAATCAGGTCCCCGCAGACCCGACCCACATCAAGATCTCCACTGGCGATTCCCCCGGCGACCTCACTTCCATGATCAAGATGCTCGGAAAGGTGAAAATAGAGGTTGTTCAATACAAGTGAGAGCCTAACCGAGGAACTGAGCACTCCATTCATTGAAGAAAATCAGCAGCCAGATCCGGTGGACATGATCGGCACGGCCTTGCTGGTGGTCGGACCAGAGCTTCTCAACAAACTCTCTATGGAAAAAGCGGTGTTCTGCCTCCATGAGCCGCTCTTCAGCCCAAGTCTTCAACCCTCCTCTGAACCAGGCTCCCAGGGGCACTTGGAATCCGTACTTGCTGCGCCTGATCACTGAATCAGGAACGCGGCCTCGTGCCAGGTCCTTGAGGATTCGCTTTGTCCTGGCACCGCGAATCTTGAAAGAGCGAGGCAACGCGCAGGCAAACTCCACCACCCGGTAATCGAGGAGAGGGCTGCGCACTTCAAGCGCGTGGGCCATACTCATTCTGTCCACCTTGGTGAGAATGTCCTCTGCGAGATACGTTTGAAGATCGGCCAATTGCATCCGACTCACCGCATCCGAACCTGGGCAGCAACGGGTGATTTCGAGCACAGGGTCAAGGTCCGGCTGATACTCTATTCCCGTCAGCGACCTCACTTGATCCACGGAAAAAGTTCTGGGAATCAGTGCAAGCGGTTCCCGGCGCATTCTGCGAGAGGCTTCGGCAAAAAGCTTGAGCTTCTTGGTGATGCTCGTGCCGTAATAGTCCGTAGTGGCCGGCAGGCGTTCGATCAACGGCTCTATCAACCTCTCCCGCAGCGAGCGAGGAACGAGGTCATAGGCGGCCTGTAGGCGGCGCGCAACGTATCTGTCGTAACCGCCGAATAATTCGTCCCCGCCGTCCCCGGAAAGCGCAACAGTCACATCTTGTCGGGTCTGCTGCGACAAGTGCCACGTGGGTATGGCGGATGAGTCTCCGAACGGCTCTCCGAAATGCCTGACCATCGTAGGCAATAGCTTTTCCACGCCATATTCCACCGGATATTCTCTGTGTACCGTGCCCAAGGACCGCGAGACAAGGCCGGACCAGGCCGACTCATCATGGGTTGTGCCTGGAAACGAAATACTGAAGGTTCGCACATCCTCGGTGCAGCCCTGCTTCATGATGGCCGTGATAAGCGAAGAATCTATCCCCCCACTCAGAAAAGCGCCGAGGGGCACATCCGAGATCAGACGCACCCGAACAGCGTCCTCAAGCAGTTCCCCCAACCTAGATAGACTGCTGCGGTAATCACCGGCTGCCTCGGGGGCCGGCGGCTGCCAATACTGCCAGATTCGCAACCCCTCGGAATCGAAGATCGCGGCGTGAGCCGCGGGAAGCTTGAATGCGTCCCGGAAAATCGTGTGCGGAGCCGGGACAAAATCGTACAGCAAGTATTCGAACAGGGCTTGCTCCGAAATTCGCCGAGGCGCGGCCGGATCCTGAAGCAGGGAAAACACTTCGGAGCTGAATCCCAATCTTTCTCCGTGCCGGTAATAATAAAGCGGCTTCTTGCCCAACCGGTCCCGCGCCATGAACAGACGCCCGCGCCGGCTATCCCAGACGGCAAAGCTGAACATGCCGTTGAGGTCCGACAGCATAGCCTCGCCCTTGTCAAGATACAGCTTGAGCAACACCTCGGTGTCAGACCTTGTCCGAAAGCGCCGGCCCCGGTTTTCCAACCGTTTGCGAATCTCCGGGAAATTGTATATCTCCCCGTTGAACACCAGCGCAGTTCCCCCGTCCGACGAAATCATCGGCTGCCCGGCCACCTCCGAAAGATCCACAATGGAAAGTCTCCGGTGGCCAAGTACGCACCCGGGAAAAGAACAGGTTCCCCCCATGTCGGGCCCCCGATGCGCAAGGGTCTCGGTCATTCTTTCCACCACTTCGGACGCCGGTTGGGAATCAAACTGAACAATCCCGCAGATTCCGCACATCAATACCTCCGTGCCCCGCAGCGGAGCACAATGACCACTGCAAGCCTCCTGAATATAGTCCGAGGCGGAGGTTGCCACAAGACAGACGTTGACTTCGTCGCCCAGTTCCGCTCGAAAATGGCGCTAACGTGATTAATATCGTTCTTCTTGACATTTATACCATTTTATGAAAGTTGTTTCGTGCCTTTGGTTGTAACTTGCCGCGCCGAGGCTCTTTGGGATTCGGTTACTGAGGAGTTGGTTAATGATCAAGGTTCGCTGTCGTGAATGCGGATATCTCCAGACTCTCTCGGAGGAGAGGCTGGTGACCTTGTCCGAGGATTCCCTCGCCTGCCCCCACTGTCATGCCGTAGTACCCATAGAATGGAACCCTGTCGACTCTGAATCAATTCCCGAGGAAGCACGGCATAAGATGTTGGCCTTTTCCCGCAGAATTCTCAACGGTGCGGAATTGACCAGAGAGATGGTCTATGCCCTTGAGTCTCTTGTCCGCCACTATGGCGCCACGGAAGAGGCTGCGAAGGCCCTGGGCATCGGATACGCGAGGCTTGGCGAGACTCGGAAAGCAGAGGATTTCCTTCGTCAGGCCATGGCCGGATCGCCTTCGGATGCGGAAATCTTGAGGGCTTTCCTGGAAGTCCGTTTGGCAGAAGAGGACTTCGACGAGGCGGAAAGGGTGGGAAGATCTCTGCTTGCGCAACTGGGTTCGCGAGCCGAGGACGGAGACGTGGCAAGAACCGCGTTGGCTCTTATCGGGGCCGGGAAAGGCGCAGAAGCGTCCAGGCTGATGGAATCCTATTCGTCGTTGGACTCGCGCAATTCGCTTGTAAAGGAAGCTCGTCGGGCTCTGGGCCGAACTGAAAAGACCGGACTCCGCTCGATTCTGTCCAGGCTGAGTTCACTGACCGATGTGTTTCAGCGGCATGGCTCCGAGGGCCACAACGGCATCGGCCCGGCAAAGAGAAAATCAACAGCGAACACAGGGACCATCCCTCTGAAAAAAGCCGTTGTATCAGTGGATGAATTCCAAGCGACGGACAAGGAGAGGGTGGGGCCGGAGCGAGGTATTCCAGGGTGCACTCCACGCGTCATGTTGGAATATTGGGTTTTTTCGGCGTCCCAGTCGGTTCCCGAGTGGGAGAAGATCTTGCGGCATGCATCCGAAGAACAACCCGGGGGGCGCCGCACCTTCGAGATTGCCGCGCAGTGGATTGCTGACAAATCGCTGACGATTTCTCACATGACCAGGCGTGAATCCAAAGAGCTTTTTGAATACCCGGAGGAACTGATCCCCAGGAATTCAAGGAACCTTAGCCCGGACGACCTCGGGAAGCTGAAAGGCGCTTCTTTCATTGCTCGCATCCGTCTGGTCACGGACAAACCGGCGGGGCTTGACTACCTGGCGACCATGGTCCGGCTTGTGGCGGCAGTGCGCGATCTTACGGACGGAGTGGTACAGGACGCGGTGAGTCACACCTTATGGGGAGAAGAGGAGTGGAAGCGCCAGGTAGTGGCTGCTCCCCTGGAAAACATGGCCGCTTCTCACGTGCAGTTCGAGGCACTTGAAGAGGCTGGTTCAGTGTGGATCCACAGCCACGGAATGCAGAAGTTCGGGTTGCCTGAGATTGAAATGGAAGGGATTCCTGTGGAATGGGCCTCATCGGCACTGAACCTGATGAAAATGATTGCCGATACCCTGGTCGCAACGACGGAAACCTCAGGGCTCGATTTGGGGGCCGGCATAAGCATCTCCAACACCCCCATCCGGTTTAAGATGAACTACGCCGCCAGTGATTCCGAGGGCCATTTTCCTATCGGTAGCCTGAAAGTCTTCCCGTACTTGCAAGACTACGACCCGCATGGACCGGACACCTTGAAGCACGTGCTCAAGATGTCGTCTTGCAAGTACCGCAAACAACAACAGCGACCGGCAGACAAAACAGCGTCACAGGACGAACCCGTGCGCCGGGAGGATCGCGCTCCGGACAGCTTGGATCAACGGCAACGCTTTCTTGAAGCTCGTGATCGGGCGAGGTCCGAGCTGGCGGAGTTCAAGAAAAGCTTTCAAGAGTCAAAGAAGTCCGAAGGCAAAGTCCACGCGGTGAAGGTGGGTTTTCCGCTTCAGGAAGGCCAATTTGAATGGATGTGGGTCTCTCTGGACGCTTGGAGGGGCAAATCGCTCGTGGGCTTTGTCCAGAATACCCCCGTCGGAAGAAAGGACCTGCACAAGGGATCAAGAGTGCAGATTTCCGAAGGCGAAGTATTCGACTGGGTAATAGCCGGCGGAGAGGGCGTGCTGAGAGGCGCTTACACGGAGATCATACCCTCCTCGGTGTAGGATGCGCTGAGCGAAGCGCATGAGCCTGGTAGGGCGGGCTCTGCCCGCCAATTTAGTAGGACCGGCCTTTCGATGCCCGCGGCCCACAGGGGCGCACCCCAGGCCGATCTTTGCCCCCATCAGTGACCCGCCTTGTTTGACCACACGACCCCTTCATTGATCAGCCGGCGGATCTGTTGCTCTTCATACCCGAGTTCCGCAAGAATCGCTTCGGTGTCCTCCCCGAATCGGTATTCAGACCGGCGGATTTCTCCCGGCGTCTTCGCCAGCTTGGGCACAATGCCCGGCTGGGGAATCCCTCCAGGCCCCATCAGGATCATTTGTCTTTCTTGAAAATGGGGCTCATTGGGAAGATTGGCCATTTTGTTGACAGGAGCAACGCAGTCATCCGACTCGTCGAGCGTTTCAAGCCACCGGCGGAGGTCGCGGCTGCTAAATACTTCTTCCAGCCGAGCGGTAATCTCGGATCTTCGGTCGACATCATACTGGAAGCCGGAGTATTCCGGACAGCCCAGCTTTCGGCAGAGTTTCTCCCAGAGATGACCTTCCAGAGGCCCCACGGAAATGTGTCGCCGGTCTCGGGTCTGGTAAACTCGATAGCAGGGCAACTGTGCGTGCTGATTGTTTCCCTCTCTGCCCGGAAACGGTTTTCCCGAGAACGTGTTTGAAAGGGGAATGGCCAGCAGGGACAGAAGTCCGTCGGTCATGGAAACGTCCAAATACTGTCCACGGCCTGTTTTCGCCCTGGAGGCCAGGGCGAGCAGAATGCCTATAACAGCGTACAACCCGCCGGACATGTGGGCAATTTGGAAATTGGGCGCAATCGGCGTGCCGTGCTTGTCACGGTTGAGATCCAGCATGCCGGAGATGGCCATGTAGTTGAGATCGTGACCCGCCTTGTCCCGAAGCGGGCCCGTTTGGCCGTACCCGGACAATGAACAATAGATCAAACCGGGAAAGGACGCACTCAGCAGTTCGTAGTCGATGCCCAGCCTTCGTGCAACTCCCGGCCTGAAGCTCTCCACCAGCACGTCCGCAGCGGGCAGAAGTTTGAAGAAGATCTCCTTGCCTTCATCGGTGCTCAAGTCCAGGGCTATGTGACGCTTGTTTCGCCGCACCATGGGAACTTCGCCCAACACCTTGTCATCCTTGAATCCGGGAGCTTCCACCACGATGACGTCCGCCCCGTGGTCCGCCAGAATCGTCGTGCAGAAGGCTCCCGGAAGAAGTCTGCTCAGGTCGACCACCTTCAGTCCATCCAAAGCTCCCATTTCAACCTCCGTCGCCGGATGGTGCCACGAGCCGTGGCAAGGGTCAAGTTCCCCATACCGCGTGTCGGCGCCGGCGACAGCCTCGCAACCGCGTGGCGCGCCATGTGGATTTTTTGTCGGAGGCTCATCGAAACACACAGGCATATTGTGGTCGAAGATCAAGTGTGGCAAACTTGGCGACAGGGAAGAAAACGTCGATGATTGTCAAAAAGATTCAGAACCTTTTGGTTGCGAGGGCTTCGCTGATTTACCTGATTTCCGAGGAAGAGGAGCGCGTGGAACGGCTGGTGTCCGCTGCTTCGGCAAAGGTATTCGGTGAAAATAGCGGGGTGTACGTTTGGTCCTGCTTGTCCGGTCTGACGAAGGGCAAAGAGGTTGTAGATCCCACAACGGACCCGGTCAGCGCTTTGGAAGCCTATCTGAGGGTCAAGGACCAGTTCCCGCTTATCCTCAAGGATCTTCATCTATTCATCGACAACAATGTTGCGTTGATCCGTCAGCTCAAGGACTGCGCGCGACATCTTCGACGATCTCGGAAGGCTTGCTTCTTCATTTGTCCGGATCTGAGGCTGCCGAGGGAGCTATATTCGATCTTCAAGATCGAGGACGTTCCGTTGCCCAGGGCCGACGAACTGGGCAGAATACTTGAAACGGTCATCTCCGCGCGGCAGGATGCTGATCTTGTGCGAAAGGCCCTCACAAACGACGTCAAAGAGAAGATGGTCCGCGCCGCGATGGGATTCACCGCTAATGAAGCCCTCGATGCGTTTCGGACGGCATTCATAACGGAGGGCGCTGTCAACCCTAGGCTGGTTGATGTGGTCCTCGCCGAAAAGGAGGCCCTGGTCAGGAAGGGTGGCGTCCTCGAATTCGTCCATGCACCCACCGGGACCTGGGAGATCGGCGGCCTGTTCAACCTGAAGAAATGGCTCAAAGATCGCGGCCGGGCGTTTTCGCCGGACGCGGCCAAGCAAGGGCTGGCGGCGCCCAAGGGGATTCTTGTAATGGGCGTGAGCGGGTGCGGGAAAAGCCTTTGTGTCAAGGCCGCGGCTTCCTATTGGAAACTGCCGCTTCTAAGGCTGGACATGGGAAGGATATACGACGGCCTGGCAGGCCCTCCGGAAGAAGCCATGCGCAATTCCATCAAGACTGCAGAAGCGCTGGCTCCATGTGTTCTATGGATAGACGAGATCGAGGCCGGTATAGCCAATCAGCAGCAGAAGGCCGCGGGCGGAAGCGAATCCCGAGTCCTGGCACTGTTTCTCACATGGATGCAGGAAAAGACAGCACCGGTTTTCGTGGGCGCCACGGCAAACGAGGTCGAGGTGCTGCCGCCTGAGATCCTTCGAAAGGGGCGGTTCGATGAACTCTTTTACATGGGTCTGCCTTCCAAGGAAGAACGTCTTGAGATTCTCAACATCCACATGAGGAAACGCAACATCGACGTGTCCAAGTTTGACATGGCGTACTTGGTGGACTCAACTGAAGCGTTTAACGGTGCGGAAATCGAACAAGGCATTATAACGGCCATGTATGAAGCCATGGCCCAGAAGACGGAACTGTCGGAACACATGCTTGCAAACGCGCTTCGCAACATTGTCCCTCTTTCGCGAACAATGCGCGAGCGCATCGAAAAGATTGAGGCTTGGGCCCGCGACAGGGCGATGAAAGCGTCCAGATCGGCTTTCTAGGACAGCGAGCCTGGAGCCTGGGAGCGAGGAAGAACCGTCGCGAAACTTCGGAACGGATCAATGGATTTGCTCAAAGGCACAGGAATCACCAAGTTGTTCGGCGGGTTGAGAGCCCTGGCCAGCGTGGATTTCACCGTTCGGCAGGGTGAGATCGTGGGACTGATAGGGCCCAACGGCTCGGGAAAGACCACCCTGTTCAACTGCATTTCAGGACTGTACAAGCCGGATTTCGGTCGGATCGAGTTTGAGGGCCGTCGCATCTCCGGCCTTGCGCCGCACACGATTGCTGCTATGGGCATAGGAAGGACCTTCCAGATCGTGCGGCCGCTCATGGATCTGACTCTAAGGGAGAACGTCACCATTGCCGTTCTTTACGGTCGATGGGGTTTGAGCCACATGGAGGCTGCCCGCGAAAAGGCGTCGTCCATCCTGGAGTTTGTGGGGCTGAGCGACAAGGCGGACTCTCACCCGGGACGCCTTGCTCTGGAGGATCGCAAACGCCTTGAACTGGCGCGAGCGCTGGGTTCCGGTCCAAGAATCATCCTGCTGGACGAGGTCTTTGCCGGGCTCAATCCCAAGGAGATTGAACATGCGGTTGACCTCACTTTCCGGATTCGGGACGAATGGGGCATCACCGTCTTCATGATAGAACACGTCATGAAAGCGATCATGTCCACATGTTCCAGAATCATGGCGCTTCACCACGGGGTGCTCATCGCGGACGATGGACCCGAGGCCGTGGCGAACCATCCCCGGGTCGTTCAGGCCTACCTGGGAGCAAAGTATGCTCGCGGTTGAACGACTGGTGGTAAAGTACGATGAACTGACCGCGCTGCGAGGGGTCTCGCTCACCGTTGAAAGCGGCGCGCTGGTTGCCATGATCGGGTCAAACGGTGCGGGCAAGACAACGCTGCTCAATGCGGTCTCCGGACTTATTCCGACTCGTGAGGGCACGATTTCGTGGGAGGGGAGCCTCATTACTGGCCTCACGCCCGACGCTGTGTGCAGGCTTGGAATCGTCCAGGCGCCCGAAGGAAGAAAGCTCTTTGCCAAAATGACGGTGGAAGAGAACCTTCAGATGGGAGCGTACTCTCCTGGTCCACGGGCCAGGGTCGCGGAGAGCATGAAGCGCGTCTTGGAGCTTTTCCCGAGGCTCGCCGAGAGGAGACGGCAAACTGCGGAGAGCCTCTCGGGCGGTGAGCAGCAGATGCTGGCGCTGGGAAGGGCGCTCATGGCTACGCCCGGGTTGCTCATGCTGGACGAGCCTTCACTGGGATTGGCTCCCATAATGGCGGCTCAGATTTTTGAGATCATCGGGGATTTGAATCGGGCAGGGACAACAATTCTCCTGGTATCACAAGAAGTTCTTCAAACACTGTCCATAGCCCGAGACGGATATCTCCTCGAAAACGGAGAGATTACCCTGGCGGGACCTTCTGAGCGGCTCCTGGCCGACCAGCGGGTCAAGAAGTCATATCTTGGGCTCTAAACGGCTACGATGGGGTGCACCATCAGCCATTCCAAGGAGGGAGATGACATGAGAAGAGATTTTGTCAAGGGAGTCCTCGTTTTTCTGCTGCTCGTCGGGTTCAGCGCGGCTTTTTGCCTGCAGTCTGCCGGCGCACAAGAGAAGAAGCCCATCATAATCGGCGGATCGCTGCCGCTCACGGGGGAGTTCGCCGAGACTGCCAAATGGATCAAGCTCGGAATGGAATACTGGGGTCAAGAGGTTAACAAGAAGGGGGGCTTGCTGGGACGGCCCGTAGAGTTCAAAATCTACGACGACGAGTCCAATGCCAACAAGGCTGTGACCTTTGCGGAAAAGGCCATCACTGTTGACAAAGTGGACCTCCTTTTCGGCGGATATCCGGGAACTGCCGCCCGAGCGGTGATGCCCGTGGCCGAAAAACACAAGTATGTGTATGTTTCCATGGGCGGCCACATGAAGAGCTTCGAACAAGGTTATACGTACTGTTTCGGAGGCCCTCCCCTGATGGGTGAGTGGTGGTACGAGGGGTTCTTCCTGTGGCTGAACTCTTTGCCCCCGGAACAACGGCCGAAGAGAGCGGCATTGTACACAATGAACAACCCCATAGGCGCTTCGCTCATGAGCAGCCTTTACACCTGGCTGAAGAAACTCGGGATCGAGATCGTCATCGACGAAAAGTACAACCTGCCTCTCCCCGATGCCACACCGCTGGTCGTCAAGGCCAAGCAGATGAACTGTGACATACTGTTTTCCAACGGGTTCTTTGACGACGGAGTGATGACCATCCGTGCGGCCAAAGCACTTGACTACAACCCCAAAGCCATCGTCCAGGGGATCGGTTCCGTTATCCCGGCCTGGATCAAGGAGCTTGGGCCTGACGGCGATTACGTGTTTTCCGGCACATCGCTTTACAACAAGCTCAAGTACCCCGGCAACGACCAGCTCAACGCGTACGTAAAGGAGAAATTCAACTTGCCGGGCTATCCTGTATACTTCGGCTTCGGCTACTGCTGGATGCAGGTCCTTGCCCAAGGCGTGGAGGGCGCAGGCGGCTTGGATCAAACGAAGATCCGAGACTGGCTCAAATCACATGAAGTCCACAGCATAGCAGGTCCCATGAAGTTCGACGCAAAGGGATTGCCTGCTCCCATAAACTTCTGTACCCAGATACAGAACGGCAAGGTGGAGCTGATTTGGCCGAAAGACCAGGCCACGGCTGAACCCATCTATCCTAAGCCGGCCTGGAAGAAGTAATTTGGTTGTCGGCAAGAGAAATGTCCTGACGGTCCGTAGGGGCAGGGTTCAAGCCCGCCCCTCGCGTAATTCATTCGGACGGAATTCTTTGCCGCACGCCATAAGCGCATGGTTTACGGTGTGGCCGAAATAGTTCTTGTCAATCCTCATACGCTCTGGCAGATTCTCCGTTATTGTTCTTCGCATCCGGTGATCAGCTTTGGATCCATTGAAAACAGGAGTTTGGACCTGCAAGGGGACCAGGCCCATCCTGTGCAGGAGTTGCCCGGAGCAGCTCAACCGTGAATGTGGGTGTAGATGAATACGGTACTGCTCGTTCAGTCTCTCATAGGCGGCATAATAATGGGGTCGGTGTACGCTCTGCTGGGCGTGGGGTTCTCTCTCACTTGGGGCGTAATGAGAGTGATACACATATCCCATGCGGCATTCGGGCTCATTGCCGCTTTCGTTGCATACGGGTGTCTGCAAAGGTGGGGGATCGATCCCATAGCGTCGCTGGTCTTCATGGTCCCGCTCCTGTTTTGTTGCGCATGCTTTGTCTACCGGTTCCTGATTCTCCCTGTGACGAAAGCCAGGGAAGTTATCGTTTCTTCTATGATTCTCACATTCGGCATAGCAATAATTGTTGAGAACATCATGCTCCTGATTTGGGGACCGGATCCGAGGCTCATAACCACCTGGTACACCAGTCGGGTCTTCATCGTAGGACCTTTTTACTTCCAGTACGCTCCGGTTGCCGGTTTCGTGATGGCGGTGGCGGGTGTGGGCGTCATACACCTTTTTCTCAAGAAGACTTACACCGGAAAGGCTGTCAGGGCAGCCTGGCAGCAGTCTGATGCGGCTCAGCTTTACGGGGTGAATCTCACACGCATCAGCATGATCACATTCGGACTTGCCGTGGGGTCTGCTGGAGCCGGAGGGGTGGGCCTGGCTTTGCTGTACTCATTCGAGCCTCACGCCCACAATCTTTGGTTGATTTACCTTTTCCTCGTGGTGATCGTGGGAGGAGTGGGCAACGTCCTTGGAACCGCAGCCGCGGGTGTTCTCATTGGGATCATCACCGGATTGTCTTTAGCGTTTCTGCCGTATCAGTGGGTGAACCCGCTCACGTTCGGTCTTCTGATGGCGGTTCTTGCGGTACGGCCCCACGGCCTCTTCAGAAGCGAGGTGTGAGAATGGCTTCGGTTTGCCCAACGAAGACCGCAAAGAAGGTCGTGGGCATTGCGCTTCTGTCTGCGATTCTCCTTGTTTTTCCATGGCTTGGCCCTCCAGTGTACTTCATCTCCTTTCTTTATACGGTATTCATGTTCGTCTGCATGGCATCCGCCTGGAATCTCATAGGCGGGTATGCCGGATATCTTTCGTTCGGCCACGCAGCCTTTTTCGGCACCGGAGCTTACGCGGCCGCCATGCTGACAAAGGCCGTTGGTCCCGGAACCGCGAGCAACTTGCTGTGTTCCATTCCGTCCGGGTTGGTGGCGGCAGTGATTGCCCTTGTTGTGGGATATCCCTGCCTCAAGCTCCGTGGCCCTTATTTCGCCGTGATTACGCTTTGTTTCGCATTCGTCGTGCAATTGAGCGTACAGAACCTCGGCGTGCTGGGCGGTCCCGACGGACTGTGGATAAAGGGAATGGACCTTCCCGTCGAGACGGGCAGATCCATTCTGTACGAATCAATGCTGCTGCTAATGGCAATAACCATACTTGTCGTCGAGCGCATCGAGCACTCGAAGTTCGGCGCAGGACTTAGGGCAATAAAGCAAGACGAGGAAGTGGCCCAGACCATGGCCGTCAATGCGCCTCGCCTCAAGATGGGGGCATTTGCCCTGTCGGCGTTCTTCCCTGGGGTGGCGGGAGGATTGCACGCTTCCTACCTGACGTACATTCATCCCACCATTGTGTTCGATGTGAACATGTCCATACTCATCGTGCTGATGGCGCTTTTCGGAGGAGGCGCTTCATGGCTTGGCCCGGTCGTGGGCGCAGTGCTGCTCAGTTTCATCAACGAGTTGCTCTCCACGTTCGTAAAGGCCGAACTTGCAAGAATCATTTACGGTTCGCTTTTCATTGTGGTTATCATCTTCATGCCCAACGGGATCATGGAGTTTATCCGAAAACGCAAACAAACCGGCAGCCCTCATTAGGGGCTGATATGGTCCCAGCGTGAAGCCGAGCCGCCGGAGAGTACGTTCGGCAACGACTAGAGCCTGCCGCGCAAGCAAGACCCAAGGAGTAGATCATGCAAAAACTCATTATCACCGCAGCCATAACCGGCGCGGCCACGATACCGTCGCTGACGCCGTATCTTCCCCTGACTCCGGAGCAGATAGCGGATTCCGCTATAGAAGCGGCCGAGGCAGGAGCAGCCATTGTTCACATCCACGCGCGCAGACCCGAAGACGGCCTGCCTTCGTCAGATCCGGAGCATTTTCGTCAGATTCTGACCAAGATCAAGAACAACAGCGACGTGGTCATCTGCGTTACAACAGGCGGCGGCGTGGGAATGACCGTGGAAGAGAGAGCCAGAGCAGTCCCCATTTTCAGCCCCGAAATGTGCTCGTTTAACATGGGCTCCATCAACTTCGCGTTGCACACGGCCATACCCGCGATCAAGGAATTCAGGTTTCCATGGGAAAAACAGTACATTGAAATGAGCAGGGATTTCGTGTTCAAGAATACGTTCAAGGACCTGGAATATTTGGCCAAAATAACCAAAGAGAACCGGACCAGGCCCGAACTGGAAATCTACGATGTGGGACATCTATACAACCTGGACTATCTTGTAGGAGCCGGGCTTATGACCCCGCCGATGCACATGCAGTTCGTAATGGGCGTACTCGGTGGGATCCGCGGAACACCTGAAGATCTTACTTACCTGGTTCAGCGCGCCCAACTCCTTTTCGGCGCCGACAACTTCTCCTGGTCCGTCATCGGAGTCGGCGCGGCCGAGATCAACCTCTCAACTATGGCGATTCATATGGGCGGGCATGTTCGAGTCGGCCTGGAAGACAATATCTACCTCAGAAAAGGCGTGCTCGCTGAAAGCAACGCACAGCTCGTGAAAAAGGTTGTGGCATTAGCCGAAGTGCTCGACCGTCCCGTTGCCACGCCGGCGGATGCCCGATCGATCCTCGGCCTGAAAGGCAAGGACAAGACGGGCTTCTGATTGCCGTCAGGACGGCAAGGCCGGGACGGACGTAGCTCCGTCTCCGATCTTGCCGTTATCATGATACTGGGTGGAAAATGCCAAGGGGTGAGCAACAATGGAGACCGGTCCTCGAAAAATCAGCGCAAAGGCTCTGGTGGCGGACATCAGAGCAGGGATGGAAAAGGAGGCTCTCAAGGGAAAGTACCAGCTCTCCGAACAAAGCTTCAACAAGATCCTGGAAAAACTGTTAAGCGCGGGAGCTATCTTGCGGCAAGACCTGGCCCGGCGGGTGGCGCCGCCCGCTCAGGCATCCGAAGGTCCGCCT
>DYLG01000091.1:7234-15174 GCA_020722215.1 Desulfomonile tiedjei | reverse complement strand
TATGCGGCCGATGTTCTTGCTCACCATTTCCCAGCCACGATTCAGCAAGGGCTCATCCTTGTCTTCTATGGCCGTTTCAACTACGAACATCCCGCCCTCCAGTCCTTGGATGACGTTCTTTATTCCGTGAGCAAGGCCCGCCACTGTCTGGCCCACAACAGCCAGGCGGTCCGAGTCTCGCTTCTCACGCTCCAGTTTCTTGAACTCCCGAAGATCCTGATAGAATACGACGCCTCCTGCAACTGCCTCTTCGGAGAACAAGACCACTGCGGAAAACCGAACAGGTATCGCCTCGTTGGTCTTGGAATAGATAGTCGATTCCTGAGCGACGAATCTGGATTGTTCGACCGCCATTCCTCGTTGCACGTCTATAATTGTCTGGACGAACGGCCTGGGAAAATACTTGAGAAGATCCTTATCTCCTAGCGCCTCTTGGGCAGAATAACCCAGCAAGGTTTCGGCGGCCCGATTGAACAGATTTATTCGGCCGTTCCGGTCCATTGCGACGATTGCGTGAATGGAGCTTTCGATGAGATTGGTTTGAAAGTCCAGGGAAGCGTGCAACTGGCGCTGAAGCCTTGTCTGTTCGCCTATGTCAATTGCTATGACCATCGAGTAAAGGACCTGGCCCAATTCATCTTTGATGGGAACCGTATAGCTGACGTAGTTAGCCTCCTCCCCGGTCACGGCGATGCCACATTCTTTTCTCACCTGCTGAACGCCTTCTCGGAAAGTCCTTTCCACTGCACACTCAGGACATTTGGTGTCGCTGCGTTTGTACACTTCATGACACTTCATTCCCACGGTGCCTCTGAAGTTTCGCCTCATCCTGTCGTTCTGCCGCACTATGCGGAAGTCCTTGTCGATGACGGAAATGTAACAGGGCACCTGCTCGAACAAGGTCTTGTACTGGCCTCTGCTCCGCTCCAGTTCATCCTTGGAGGTTTCCGGCGCCGCCTCAACGTCTCTGCCCAATGCGGCGGCTTTAGTGGACTTGAGAAGGCGCTCCACGGGCCAACTGACCCTTGCCAGGAGATACACCGCCAGAGTGGCAATCACTACCAGGACGGTTATGGCTCCAAGCTGTACGATTCTTTGGGTAAGTGATTCAACATGTGAATCGAACGCGGCCAGCGACAGGCTCACGTCAATTACGCCAAGAACCTTCTGATCTTTGTCGTGAGCGTGGCACTCAGCGGTGAAGCAGCTTTCCTGATTGTAGATGGGAGTAAGCATGCCGAGTATCCGGTGTCCCTCCGGAGAGCCGTGGATTCGGGTTCTCTCACGTCCCACGACTTCTTTGAAAGGCTTATCCGCTGAGTGACACGCCAGGCATGCTTCGGCTTCCTTGTTTACCGTAGTGCCCACTTGCGACGCCTCGTTAGCGTACTTCACCACCCCGGCATGATTGTAGATTCGGATGTGCGAAACGCCGTCTCTCATACTGAGATCTTTGACGATGGTAGCTGTGCGTTCGGGCCTGTACCTGAGCATAGTGTCCTTCGTGGCGTTCAAGACTGCTGTCGAGAAGGTTTCAGCCTCTCGGATCATCTGATCGAAGAAAAACCTCTTCTGGATTTCCACTGCCAGATAAACAAACACAAGATACGATGCCGCCAACATGATGCCAACCGTCAGGGCGATTCTGAATCCAAGGCTTCTTGCAAGGGCTGTCCACTTTGTCTTCAGCCAACGCATCTTGGATCACACCCTTTCACGACGGTCGCAGAATCGCCCGGAACAGACTGTTTCGGGGAGTCATGCGCCCAGAGCTTCCCGGACGGCTTTGAGAAACTCCTCCTTGTCTATGGGCTTCTCGATGTACCCCTCGGGCGCCGGTATGGATCGTTCGCTTATGAACTTCTTGAAGTCCATGTGGCCAAGCTTGGGAGTCATGAACCCGGTAACCATGATCACGGGAATGCCCTTGAGCGAAACGTCCTTCTTCATTTCTCGATACATCTTTATTCCGGTCTTCTCGGGCATGAGCAGGTCAAGACACACAAGGTCGGGCTTGTCGTCAATGACCTTCTTCATGCCTTCCACGCCGTCTACCGCCTCGCTGACTTCGTAGCCGCTTTTTCTCAGAAGAGTTCCCAGAAAGGTGAGAACATCCGGCTCGTCGTCGATGATCAGGATCTTTTTTCTCATGCTATGCCCCTCCTTGCTCCAGTTGCGTCCAGGACTCGTATCCCCGACGCTGAGAACGGGACGGTCTGCTGTCTAAGAGCTTGTGGAGATATCCTGCCCCAGTTCAGAGCAACATATGTGCCATTTCCCGAGACAGGCTTGCACAGGGCATGCCTCCGAATAGCGCCCATGGCCCCATTGGACACTTGGACCGTCACTTCGGACAGTGAGAAGGATGGTCTTGAAACAGACTCGCGACAGTAGTCCGGGATGCACCCCGTGTTTCATAGGTGGGACAAGCAGGAGAATATGATCTGTTTCATTAGCAGGAATGAGGTGTTTGACGTGCGTTGCAATTCTGCGACGATGTTTCACCCGATGAAACGTCAATCATTCGATTCCGTACCTGATCATCTTCCGCCAGAGCGTCGACCGGCTCATCCCAAGTCGTTTGGCTGCGACGCTCTTCTTCCAATCGGCGTCCTTCAGTTCTTTGAGTATCAGTTCCCGTTCTACCGTACGCAACGCGTCCGCGGACTTCCTGCCGCGGGTTGTCTCCGCCACATCCGCCATCGTGGCAATTCGCTGGGGTAAGTCCGAAGGGTGAATGAGAACGCCCTTGCAGTGCACGAACGCGTGCTCGAAAGCGTTGGCCAGCTCCCTGATGTTTCCCGGCCATTGGTACCCTTCCAGGAGATCGAGGACCCCGTCGGCAATCCCCTGGATTTTTCTCCCCATCTGCTTGTTGAACTTTTTAATGAAATGATCCACCAGCAGCGGAATGTCCTCCATACGATCTCTCAGAGGAGGAAGATTGATGGGAACCACGCTCAACCGGTAATACAGGTCGTCTCTGAAAGATCCGTCCATGACCTTGTCGTAGAGGTTGCGATTGGTTGCCGTTACCAGACGAACATCCACCTCCACGTTTCTGTTGTCGCCAAGCCGCTGAATCACCTTCGATTCCAGAACCCGCAGCAGCTTCACCTGGACGGAAGGACTAATCTCGCCGACCTCGTCGAGAAAGAGTGTCCCGCCTGCGGCCAGTTCGAATTTCCCCATTCGGGATTGGTGCGCGCCGGTGAATGCCCCCTTCACGTGGCCGAACAATTCGCTCTCCAGCATGCCTTCGGGTATTGCCGAACAGTTTATGGCCACAAACGACTTTTCTTTGCGTGGTCCATAGAAGTGAAGCGCCCTGGCAATCAACTCCTTGCCCGTCCCGGATTCCCCCTGAATCAGCACCGTGGTTTCCGTATTGAGAAGCGAACCCACCAGATCAAAAACACCGGTCATCGCGTCGCTGATTCCCACGATCTCGCCATAGCCCATTTGCTCTTGGAGTTGTTCTTTCATCCAGCGATTCTGGGAAACGTCTCTGAAAGTCTCCAGGCCGCCGATGAGGGTACCGTCGATGTCAAAAAGGGGGGCCGCGTTCACGCTGAGGTGGAGAGCCTGGTTCTGCTTGTTGTAGACCGTTACTTCAGCGTCATGATAGGGATGACCACAGGTGAGAGCTTTTTCCACCGGACAGTGATGCTTGCAGAAGGACGATTTTAGAATACCCGTGCATTCTTTGCCCAGGACTTCTTCCTTGTGATAGCCGGTAATTCTCTCCGCAGCATTGTTCCAGGAAAGGATTCGCCAGTTCCTGTCTACTGTCAGGACGCCTTCGGAGATGCTGTTGAGCACCGCTTCGTAGAGCTTGGTTGGGTCCATTCGTTCTCCCCCGTTCCCCGGGGCCCCGCAAATGGGGGTTGTTCGAATGTCGGCCATCGATGGCTTGGGTTGATCCGGTTGTCCTCCTGCGAAAGCTCAAATTCGGCGCCATGAAGCAGTTGGGACAAGAGAGCCTCCCACAAGGTTAGATGGAGCCGTGAGCGCCGCCGGGGGATTGGTGGTCCGCAACAGTCCTGGTCCAAGATGTCGCGCAGCCCGACGATACTAGAAAGTCCTCATTAAACCGGACAGTTGCATTTCAGATCCCCGGTAGGGCGAGAGTCGCCCACTTGTGTCCCGCGGATTACCAAGCAAGAATTGTGCCGACCAGCGACTCCCATGCATTAGGAGTCCCGGTCCCGCGTAACGGTAGATCACGGCTGCGCGGCATTCATGCGCTCGTCTCCGAGGGTTCGTATTGCCGAGGCCGCCAGTGCCTCAATGGGAAGGTTGTCCCACTTGTGGAACATCCACAATATGTTACGAAAATTCCTCGAAACCGGTTAGGTGAATGTCGCGCCAAGACCATCTATTCTTATAGGACAATGTTACCCTTTTTCCGTTTCAATCTGCAATCAATTCGGCCGCGACACGTTGCAAGACCGAACACTATCGCCGAGTTCGGACAACTCGCCGGATCTATCCACCAGCAAGGAGAGAACCATCGAAGTTCGGCTCAGGCAAAGAATTGCCGAGACGTGAAAAATTTCGGCTTGACATGGCTGGACAACGTGCCATAATGAATCTTAATTGAGAGGGCATGTTCGCCAAAACGCGCATGCCCGCACGCTTTTTCCCCATTCAAACACAACCGGTTCAGGTGCCGGCTTCACTGACGCGACCGCGTGGACGCGCCTAACTGAAAGGCGTTTCCCGAGACATTACGATTTCTCGATTTGCCCGGAAGCATTCATCAAGGAGGGTAGAATGAGTTCCACCCGTTCCGTGCTTGTAGCGATAGTGTTGCTCTGTGCCATTTTCGTGGGAGCATCCTGCGGGGTGTCGTGGGCCAACCTGGCAGTAGTTTCATCGTCCGGAGAGACCACCGCCGAACAGGCTGCCCCAACCGAACCGCCGACTGGGACGCCACCAGAGCAACCGGCAGAAGAGCCACCCGTTGCGGAGGAGGAAGAAGCCCCACCGGCTACCTCGGAGGAAGAGGCTCTTCCACCCGCTGAGACCGCATATTCGGTGGGCGCTGTGGAAGGCTTGCAGGGAGTCGCCCTGATCACCGTTACCGTCCTCCGAACCCAAAAAGAACTCAAGAAGGGCGAGTCCGTATCCATTACCGACTTGGTCACCACCACGGAGAACAGCAAGCTGTGGCTGAAGCTCAAGGAGGGTACGGACGTCTCGCTTGGGCAACTTGCCTCCGTCCGGGTAGTATATCTGGGCGTCAGCGATGAAGGAATCAAGCTTCATGTGCACGTTGCCGAAGGCGATGTCCGTTTCATCGTCCCGCCTGCAACCGGCTCACCCCCTGCTTCGTACTTCATCACCACTCCCACTGCCGTGATCCCCGTGGCTCAGTCCGAAACGCCCACGGACTTCGTGGTCGGGGTTCCCAATACTGCTCAGAGTTCAGTCCTCGTGGTCAGCGGCACGGTGTATGTCAAGAACGTCCTGTCCGAATTCTCCAAGGAAAACATAGAAAAACTTCTGAAGGAGGCGGGAGCCGAGCTTCCCCCTCCGTCGGTCCGCGAAACTCCGGAGATTAAGCTGGTCGTTGAGCGGACGCTCACGTCCTGCGAAGGGGTCTTTGTCAACCACAAGGAAGAGCCTTCGGACGTGTTTAGAGTGTCCTCCAACGTGCTTAGACAGGTACTCGAGCGAACCACCATTCCGGGGACGCTGCCCATGGATGTCCCTGAATGTGAGGAAATACTGGGCCCAGTGGATGAGGAAATCGAACCTGGCGAAGAAGTAGAGCCCGGCGAGGAAGTAGAGCCGGGTGACGAAGTAGAGCCGGGTGATGACGAAATAATTGACGATTGGCCTGATCCCGGCGATGGAGGCATCATAGACATAGACCCCGGCGGGGTGATAATCGTCATTTGTCCGTGTCCTCCGGGAATGATCTGGGATCCGCTCCAAGGCTGTCAGCCCGGTTGTACGCCGCCGTTTAGTGTGCCTGACGTGGACATCAACGGTTGCCCCGTGTGCCGGAATTGCGCGGATACCGGAGGAGGAAACTGTTCACTGGATTTGTGGCCGTTCGACCCACCTTGCTCGACCGACCCTAGCTGCAGGGAATGCCCTCCGGGCCTACAGGCTGTGCTCGGAGCGGGAGGAGTCGTGTGCGACAATTGCGCCGGCGACCTGGCGGGCTGCGACCTTAACCTGACAGGTGGTCCGGTTGCGGGCAATACGTGCATCTTCGCACCTGTGTGCACCAACGTGTGTCCTCCGCCGAATCAGGTCTTCGCTCCTGACCCCATAGGCAACCCGGGCGTGACGGTGTGCGGAATCCCTCCGATCATCGGTCCGTGGGACTGGCTGAGCACGCTCATCGAGCCGCCTTGCTGGATCATCTTTATCGGGGGCTCTGTCGACGCGGCGCCGACGCCCGAAGATTGTATATGGTGCAGCAAGGTGAATGGAGAATGCTGCATTTGTGACGGCAAAGGTCACTGCAAGGAAAAGCCCCTGTGGATCGGGCCCAAGTCATGTCCTGAGGAAGAATGCCTCAAGCTCGTCACAAGAAAGAAAGGCAACACCACTTATGCACGCTGCCAACGCATCTGCAAGGGCAAGACAAGCTGTTGCGATAACGGGAACTGCGTGGAACCCCTTGTGATAGGTCCCAAGAGCTGCTCGAAGGAGAAGTGCCAAGAACTTGTCGAGCGAAAAATCAGCCCGTGCAAGATAGTTCGCATGTGCAAATATAAATGTACAGGAAAGGAAAGCTGCTGCGACCACGGCAAATGTGTAGAGCCTGTTGTCACGGGACCGTCGGAGTGTCCCGAAGCGGAGTGCAAGGAGCTTGTGGAGCAGAAGATCGGTCCATGCAAGATCGCCAGAACGTGCCGGTTTATGTGCCAAGGCAAGGAAGACTGCTGCGATGAAGGACAATGCGTAGAGAGACAGTATATTCCGCCAAGTCATCCGTGCTCCGGCGACAGGTGCGAGCGTCTTGTCAAGAGGGTAGTGGGGCCGTGCAAGAGCGTTGGAACCTGCCAATACACGTGCAACCCCCCGGAAGACTGCTGCGAACACGGCCGATGTTTGAAACCAAGGGTCGTGGGACCGGAGTACTGTCGGGAGTGCGAGCGGCGGGTCATCATAGGCAGAGACGAGTGCACCATCACGTACGGGTGCCGGCCCATGTGCTCACCGAACGAGACATGCATGAACGGTCAATGTGTACCCACGGGTCACATCGTGCCGGACGTAATCTGCTGCCTTCCCGACGGGCACTGCCGCACAATGGCTCCCGCTGGCTGCCGTGCGGCCGAGGGCAGTATAGTTCGACATTGTGAGGACTGTCGTCCTCCTCACTTCGTTGTCCCTTGCTGCCTGCCTCAAGGGGGCTGCTCCACGATGACCCAGGCGAGGTGCCATGCAATGGGAGGCCGCGAAGTGTCGGCCTGCGAACAGTGCATGGAGACCGGCTATTGTTGTCTCCCCAACGGAGAATGTTCGACTATGGACCGGTCGCGTTGCCATGCCGCCGGCGGCCAATTCGTCAGGAGCTGCCGTGAATGCGACGTTGATGTCTGGTGCTGCGTCGGGGATACCGCTCTTCGTTACGCGGTCGGACAACCTCCGGCCGGGAAGTGCCTGAGGATGAAACGCTCTCAGTGCGCGTCGCAAAAGGGGCGCGTAGTGAGCAACTGCAATGAATGCGGCAAGCCTGACGTTGACGTTTCGTGCTGCCTTGCTCCCGGAAAGTGCAGGAGGATGAAACACTCCCAGTGCGTCTCAGCCGAAGGCAAGGTGGTTCAGAACTGCGAGCGGGAATGCGGAGAGCCGCCGGTGAACTGCTGCGTTAAGCCTGGAGTTTGCTCGAAGATGACTGCACCGAGGTGCAAGCAATCGGGCGGCAAACAGGTGCGCAGTTGCGACGAGTGCAAACATGAGGAGCAGGTGAA
>DYLG01000091.1:0-7134 GCA_020722215.1 Desulfomonile tiedjei | reverse complement strand
GTTCCCGTGACGGGCATTGCTCGAGGATGAGTGCGTCGAGGTGCAGCCAAACGGGTGGTAAGCAGGTGAGCAGTTGCGACCAGTGCAAACCCCCTGAGATCAACTGCTGTTCCCGAGACGGGCATTGCTCCAGGATGAGTGCGTCGAGGTGCAGCCAAACGGGCGGGAAGCAGGTGAGCAGTTGCGACCAGTGCAAACCGCCTGATGTCAATTGCTGTCTGCGGGACGGCAAGTGCTCGAGGATGAGTGCATCGAGGTGCAGCCAAACGGGCGGGAAGCAGGTGAGCAGTTGCGACCAGTGCCGTAAGCCGGATCCTTGCGCTGGGATCCGTTGTCCTGCCGGTCACAAGTGTGAGCACGGGAAATGCGTGCGGGTCGGCCCGCCCCCCAATCCCTGCGCAGGAGTGCGGTGCGGCCCCGGAGAGAAGTGTGTTCAGGGCAGGTGCGTGCGGGTCGGCCCGCCCCCCGATCCCTGCGCAGGAGTGCAGTGCCCGCGTGGTCAAAAGTGCGTTCAGGGCAGATGTGTGCCTGCGGGGCGCTGAGGCTTACCCTCCGACGCATGATCTGTCGAATGCCGGGAGAAATAGCCCCGGAAATGAGGGCAAGGTCGATGCCGGCCGAGTGGCCTTGGCCGGCATCCGCTAATGCACCGATTTCCGATACGGTTAGCTTATACCGTTTCGCCTCAACACCCGTAGGTCCGATTGCCGGACGGACAAGTGATGGAGTTCTCACCACGAACCGTTCCTTGAAGACGTAGGGAGCCTGGGGCAGCGTGACTTAGCCTCAGCAGGGAAGAGAAACAACTGAGGTCGCATATTTCGTGTTTCATGCCGAATGCTTGTGACTGCCGGCAGAATAGAACCTTGCCAAAGGAGAAACAGATATGCCTGGTCATGTGCGACACACTGAGTTTTTCGTGCGTCTGACGATCGTGCTGGTGCTTCTGGTCGGTGCACTGATTTTCGTTTGTACCGCAACCGCCGGAGACGACAAGCCGAAGATCGAGTTCAAGATCAAGGATGACAAGGGCATATACGTTCCGGGAGAGACGCTCAGGTTTACGTTCAAGGCGGACAAGGACTGCTATCTTCTCGTGATCGACCACGGTACGGATGGGGCTCTCGTTCAGATTTTCCCCAATGACTTCAACAAGGACAGCTTCGTGAAGCGCGGAACAACGATCACTTTGCCGCCGGACAAAGGAACGTACCTGTTCAGGGTTTTGGGCCCATCCGGAGCGGAGAAGGTGGAGGCGTATGCGTCCACGGTCCCGTTCAAGAGCCTCAAGAGCCTCAAGAGTGCCAAGACCAAGAATATGGGCGGGTACTATGTCTTCGACGATTCCAAGGCCTTTCTCAAGGAACTGGACTCGGAGATGAAAACCGCGCTGAAAGATAAGGCGAGCAGAGGAAAAGCAGAGTTCTACGTAGAAACCGGCGAAGGTGAGCAGCCCAAGTAAGCCGGGCCGCCCAAGAAAACCGACTAGGAAACGGGAATAGCCTTGCCGGCCAGTTCACATTTTCCCATTCGAGACTGGTGGGAGGTGGTGAAAGCCTCCTTTGCGCGGCCGAACGGTTCGCTTTCCAGGATACCTTCCCAAACCGCTGCGTAGTCTACGGTCGCTAACGACTTCTCTCTGCGCGGTCGCTAGAAGTGAAGAGCCTTGGTGGAATCGTTTGTGTCTCTTACAAATCAGTGCTTACGGATGTGCAAGATTTGAACTTGACATGGCTGGACGAAGTGACATAATGAGAGGCAATTGATAGGGCATGTTCGCCAAGATGTGCATGCCCGTACGCTTTTTCCCCCATTGAAACGCTAGCGGCGCCGGCTTCACCAACGTGAGCGCGTGGACGCGCCTCCTTGAAAGGCGCTCCCCGATCCCTTTACGATTTCTCCAGTTCTCCTGACCAACACGTCAAGGAGGGTAGAATGAGTTCCACGCGTCCCGTGCTTGCGACCATTGCGGTGCTCTGCGTAGTTTTCGTGGGAGCATCCTGTTGGGTTTCGTGGGCCAACCTGGCAGCAGTCTCATCTTCCGAAGAAGCCACTGCCGAGCAGGGTCCTCCACCCCAGCCTCCGGCCGAGCAGCCTTCAGTCGCAAAGGAGGAACACCCCCCACCGGCTGCCCCCGAATCGGAGCCGGTTCCTCCCACCGAGACAGCTTATTCGGTCGGCACTGTGGCGGGCTTGCAGGGAGTCAGCCTGGTCACCGTGACTGTCCTGACAAGCACAAGGGAACTCAAGAAAGGGGATTCCGTATCCCTCGACTCAATCACTACCACTGAGAACAGCAAGCTGTGGCTGAAGCTCAAGGAGGGGACCGACGTCTCGCTCGGACAACACTCTGGCGTCAGAATAGTGTATCTGGACGTCAGCGATTCGGGAACAGTCTTTCATGTACACGTTGCCGAGGCGCGCTGCCCGCCGGGACAACGGTGTGTTCAGGGCAGGTGTTTGCCGGTGGTGCGCTGAGGCCGGTCGTCCGACGCGTGATCATGTGTCGGATACTGAGAAATATCGCTGGAAATGCGCGCAAGGTCGCTGCCGGCAGTGTAACCTTGGCCCGCACGAAGGGAAACCGTACTATTCCTTTAACAAATTAGGGAGTTACCTATGAATAACAGAATTGCTCAGGCTGGTATGTTGGCTCTGTTGGTCTTTCTTCCGGCGGCGCCTTTGGCTTACGCCGAAAGTCACGACGAACAACTGCTTGCTGCCGCGTCTCAAGGAGACCTGGAAAGTGTGAAATCCCTCCTGGAAAGTGGAGTGCCGGTCGACGTCAGAGACCAGAGAGACGGGACCACCCCTGTCATTGTGGCCTCAGTGGGAGGGCATTTGGAAATCGTTCGGCTCCTCTTGGACAACGGAGCTTCCATTGACTTAAAAGACGAGGCCGGGTTTACTCCGTTGATTTGGGCCGCGGCTCAGGGTCACTCTGAGGTGGTTGAGCTTTTGTTGAACAAAGGCGCCAATCCCGATCTCGTGGACGACCAGGGCAAGTCGGCTCTTCAATGGGCGGAGGCGAACAACCACCAGCAAGTGGTTGCGCTGCTCAAGAAGCCGGGAGAGGTAGATGTCGCCTCGGCCGGCCGTCCTAGGGGCGCACCCATCGAAAACGCTCCCCCGTCTCCCGAGGAATCTGAAGTAGAGGGCCCAACGGGCGGACCTCAAGCCGAGGTGGTTGGAGTCGACCAGCCCGAAGGCTGCCTTCGCGTGAGAAGCGGCCCGGGCGCCTCTTATGAGGTGGTGGGATGTCTGTCCAGTGGCTCGCTCGTCACTCTGAGCGGAACTTTCGATGAACGCAACAGATGGGCGGAGGTCGTGGATCCTGTCCAGGGTTGGGTGTTTTTGGGACAGATCCGAGGAGAGGGACTCCCGTCACCAACGCCTGCGGCAGCGCGTGAGCCAAGCGGCCAGGTTGAAAGCTCCGAAGAAGTGGAGCCTCCGTTTGCCGGCGAAGATCTGAGGCCCACGCGCGAGGTGATCATCATTCGCCGGGTGCGGCCCGGGATTGTGCTGCCGCTTCCCATTCCGAAGCCTATTCCGGCGCCGGCGCCGCGTCCGTTCTGACGGCATGATTCGAGGTGAGCCGGTTCCGCAGGGAGCTGTCCGTGCTTGAGATTCACGAGCTTCACGTTAGATACGGCGGCATTCATGCGCTCCACGGAATCTCCTTGGCAGTGAGGGAGAGGCAGATCGTCTCTCTGCTCGGTGCAAACGGAGCAGGCAAGAGCACCACCATTCGAGCCGCCTCAGGGATAGTGCCCATATCATCGGGAGAGATACGCTTCGAGGGCCGCATTCTCAACCGGATGCCGGCCCACGCGATCCAGAAGGCGGGGCTCGTCCACATCCCTGAGGGACGCAAGATCTTCGCCAACCTCACGGTCAGGGAAAACCTCCTCATGGGTGCGTACAACGATCCTGACCGGAATGGCGTTCGTGCGGGAATGGACCGGATCTTTTCGGTTTTTCCCGCGTTGGAATCCCGATCGGAGCAATTGGGCGGCACCTTATCGGGCGGGGAGCAACAAATGCTGGCCGTCGGCAGAGCGATGATGTCAAAGCCGAAGCTGCTGATGATGGATGAGCCCTCTTTGGGGCTGGCTCCAATGGTGGTACGCGAGGTATTCCGAGTCATCGAGGAGATTCGCTCGGAAGGGGTCACCATCTTTCTGGTGGAGCAAAACGCCAACGCTGCTTTGAAGATAGCGGATTACGCGTTTCTTCTGGAAACAGGCCGCATCGTAATGCAAGGAGCCGGCTCGGAATTGCTCAACAGCCCGAAGGTCCAGGAGCATTACCTCGGGGCACATGCGCCGGGTTAGTGCTGGATGGCATGAATGTGGCGACCCATTCGGAGCTGTCGTACTACGTGGATAGCCCGGAAGCTACCGCGTCCGGGCTACCGAAGGAACAGGAGGTCCGACTGGGCAATTCGGATGCTTCTGCAAATCGGTTTTGGCCCGTGGCCCTGGAGAAGAAGCCTCGCGCCGCTTCGCGGCCCGGAGGCATAACGTCCGGGCTACCCGGACCTGTTTGAGTGCCGTCCTGCTAGGATTGGCTACCTCTCTCCAGTTTCGCAACAGGCTCCTAGGTGCAGGCTGCATTTCAATCCGCGAGTTATCGGCCCGTCCAGTTGGGTTCCTTTTTTCCCAGGAACGCTCTTATGCCGTTCTGAGCGTCTTCGGCCATAAGGTTCAGCGCGATGGTGGGCTTGGCCAGTTCGTAGGCACGGCGCTCATCCTGCTCGATCTGAGCGTAGAATGCTCGCTTTCCGATCGCGGTCACAAGCGGGCTGGCCTCTGCAATCGTTGAAGCCAACTCCATTGTGGCTTTCTCAAGATCCTCGAGAGGGACGACCTTGTTGACCAGTCCATACTGCTCGGCCTCTTGAGCGGATATCATACGCCCGGTCAGGAGCATCTCCAGGGCACGCTTGCGTCCGACCGCCCGACTCAAGGGAACCATGGGAGTTGTGCAAAACAGGCCGATCTTCACCCCCGGCGTGGCAAACCGGGCATTGTCCGCGGCCACGACCAGGTCGCACGTTGCCGCCAACTGACACCCTGCGGCAGTGGCAACTCCTTGCACTTGTCCGAGCACCGGCTGCGGCACCTCGTGAATCAAGGTCATCATTTCCGTACATCGGTCAAAGATAGACTTGCACTCCGCCATTCCCTGGTCAACCATTTCCGAAAGGTTGTGTCCCGAACAGAAATGCTTGCCACTGGCTTTAAGGATGATCACCTTGACTCGGGTGTCCACCCGAAAAGCCTCGAAAGCCTGGGTCAGTTCCCGGATCATGTTCCTGGACAGAGCGTTGACCGTCTCAGGAGAGTTCAACGTGATGATTCCGAAGTCGGCTTCCGTGGAAACCAGAATGTCCCTATAGTCCATGCCTGCACCTCAACTTGAATCTTATTCATAACGTGGGGCTGGCCGATGGCCCGAATCACGCACGGGGGAATTCGATGAATTCGGCCGGAATGTCGTCCGCGAGCCACACTTTGTCGTTTCCTTCGTAGAACAGCACTCCGGTGCGATGCGCCTTCAAGGCCAGGATTCTGAGGATCGCCGGCTTCTTTGTCCTTCTGCGGCCGACCTGGAGCGCAGTCGGCTGATCCGCGGAGAGATGGACGTATTGACGAGCCATTGGTCTGAGTCCCTGGGCCTTGATGATGGGAACAACTTCCGGATGTGTGCCGTGGTAGAGAAACTCCGGCGGCTCTTTGCGTGTCTTTTCGATTCTCTTGAGAGTGGAATGGCCGTACAGTGCCCGAATGCGGCCGCCGTCAATTTCGAATCGCTTCTTGTCCGATGAGGCTATCATCTCGGCAAGATCGGCCTCAGTCAGGTTCGCCCAGACTTGCTTCGTCTTCTTGAGCGCGGCCAGGAGGTCTTTTATGTCCACCCAGCCTTGCTCGTCCGGTTCCAAGTCGAACCGCCAGGGCTCATGGCGGAGAGCAAGAGCAATGGTGCGGCTTAGTCTTGTCTTCTCGCGGTCCAAGTAGTCGTCTCCTTTCATGACGCGCTGCGATTTGAGGGGCACAGCATACCTCACCGCAACATTTGCGGTCAACAGAAAGCCCGCCGAGGCTTTTGCCTTGACATCAGCGGCTCAACCTGACAAAAACAACAAGAAAATTTTACAGTCTTTTGTTTGATACCGATGGCCGTCGGCGTGGTCCGCAAACGGCTTTTGGTGGTGCCTTGTGCTGGAGGGTATGGATCATGTGGTCTTCCGCAGCTTCTCCGCTCAGGGATGGTTTGCAGCGAAAGCCGCAAGGTGCGGCGCCCTTCGGGCTAGTGCTCATGGCTTGCGCCACTTTGATGTTGGCCGCTCAGGTTCAAGGACAGGCGCCCTACCCAAGAGGCCCGCTCGCTTCGCCTGCTCTCTCGCCGTCCAATACCCTTGCTCTGCCGGGCGCCCGCACGCCCTGGACCGGCGCCGGCGCAAACGTTTGCATCTCCGATAAGATGCTCCGGGGAATCCTTCCGGCAATCCCAAACCTGCGAGTAGGATACGTTTACGATTCCGGGAACCTGTTGGGGCGCGGACGGCTCAGGATGGATTACTTCCTGCCGGTCAGCCTGAGCTGCCGGGACTTTGTATTCGGCCAGGCTTACCTTGGCTTGCAGGACTTCTTCAAGACCCTTAGCGGGGACCCCAGGCACAGGGAGGACTTCTCAATCGGCGGCGGGTATCGGAGGATCATCACGGAGCGCATTTTCGTTGGCGTCAACGGTTTCTACGATACGACACGTGTGGCAAAGAGATGGTACTCGTCCGGGGGCGTCGGGTTTGAACTGTGGGGCAACCTCGCCGGTTCGGACGCTTTTGATGTGAGCATCAACTACTACGGTGACATGTTCAGCGGTCGTTCGCCGCTTATTGACGCGTTCAGGAACGGCAAAGGAAACTTTGATGTGGAAGCCGGCTATGCGGCGCCGCTGCTCAACGAGTCCCTTGAGTTTAGAATCAAGGCACGCGGCTACCAATATGATGTGGGAACAAGCGTTTACGGATGGACAACAGGGTTCGACGTCACTACAAATGACCGGGTTCTTCGGTTCAAGTACGAATACGGCTCGGACAGGCTCAATGGCGCATATCATACCATCGGC
>DYLG01000090.1 GCA_020722215.1 Desulfomonile tiedjei | reverse complement strand
TTGTGCTTCAAAGGTACAAGGATCTCCAGGACATCATCGCCATTCTCGGTATGGACGAACTCTCCGAGGACGACAAGCTCGTGGTTTCCCGGGCTCGCAAGATACAGAGATTCCTCTCCCAGCCGTTCCATGTTGCTGCGGAGTTCACCGGTTCCGAAGGCAAGTACGTGAAGATCGCGGACACCGTTTCCGGTTTTAAGGAAATAGTGGAAGGCAAGCTTGATAATATTCCCGAACAGGCCTTCTACATGGTTGGAGACCTCAACGAGGTGAGAAAGAAAGCTGAGAGACTGGCCGCAGCCGCAGCCTGATGGGGAGAAAAATATGCCTGAGAAATTCAAGGTTCAGTTGGTAACTCCGCGCGGAATGCTGCTGGACAAGGAAGTCGAGGAGATTATTGCTCCAGGCATTGTGGGTGAGTTCGGCGTGCTGGCAGGCCACACCCCACTGCTGACTTTCATCAAGCCCGGGGTGTTCTCGTACCTCGAAGCAGACAAATTCATCAAGTTTGCAGTAGGTTCGGGCTTCTGTGAGGTCCTGGGCGACTCGGTTACCGTCCTTGTGGAAGAGGCCTATCCCGAGAGCGACATCGACGGCGCAGCCGCAGCCTCTGAACTGCGGGAACTCGAAGGTAGGCTGAAGACTATGGGTTCCGTTGCCGATGCCGCAGCTTACGGGAAACTTCTCAACCAGGCAAAAGTTGCCCGGGCCAAGGTGTCCGTATCGGGCGCGACCGTCGCCGGACATTAGCGCGAGCGAACGCTGCTTTGATCCTTCTCGGGGTCCTGCCTTTCTCCAATGGTGACTGTCAGGACCCCAAATGCTTTCCGGCACACTGGCGCCAATGGCATGCGGCGCCATGTTTGCGCCGCTGAGTACCAATAGATGGCGTCCTTCCCTTCTCGTTAAGGCGCTGGTCTTGCCAATTGCACGCTAATCGGACCTTGCCTTCGTGGCTTGATGCATTTTCGATCTTCTCCCAGAGTCCGGAGGCTAAGGCAGGACAGAGCCGCACATCGTTGCAACCGAAAATGCCGCTTGACTATTTTGTGAAATTAGATTAATAAATTCATAGAGTTGATATTTTCTACCGGATAAATCTTATGAGCCATAGCTATTCTACAGAAGCCGACGCACGGATCGCAGGCAAGCCTTTCGGCGGCCTTAGTCTTGAAGAAGGGATTGAGAAAGCCCGTTTGTTTCTCCGAGATGGAAACCCCCGCGAAGCGCTGGCGTTACTGACGGGGCTCGAATCCAGGTACGTCGGAGCGGTCAAGCTGTTTGACCTTATCGGAGACGTGCTCTTGTCGATGGGTGAGCTGGATGAGGGAGTCAAGTACAAGACGCTTCATCAGATAGTCAGCGGCACGTTCAGAATAATGACCGAAGCAAGGAAGCCACGCACGGACATGCCCCACATTTGTAGCGAGCCCAGCCTGGAAACGCGGCCTGAACCATGCCCATCAGAAGAATTCGCCGGGTCCCCCGTGGAGATCGCGGACGAGACGGAGGTCCCAGCGATGCCGGCCGGTATTCTCGAAGCCGAAGGCCGCCTTTTTCCAGCCACTTCGTCCATGGCCAAGGAGTTCATGCGCCAGGGACACTACGAACGCGCAGCAGAGATCTTCGAGATGCTGGCAGACAACAACCCGGGCGACAGTTCTCTTCGGATGGCTGCGGACAAAGCGCGCAAGAAGGGGAAAGAAAAAAAGGTGCTTAACATCCTTGAGAGCTGGCTGGCAAACATCGAGAAAATGAAATCCGACCTGCCGTCAAGACGATGACCAGCAGCATATTGAGCTTGCACGGGCGTCTCGGCCGTCTAGGGGTGGACGCCATTCTCCTGAACAGTTCGGAAGTTCTGCCCTCAATCAATCTCCGGTATCTCACGGGATTCACCGGTTCGGACGCGTCCGTGCTGATCACTGCCACAGACCGCCACATCTTCACCGATGGCAGGTACAAGAGTCAAGTGCGTGAACAGACCTGCGGCCTTAGAATCCATGTGGTGCGGCGCAAGCTGAACTCCTTGGCTCGTACGGTGAAGGACGCGAGGGTCAGACGTCTGGGCATAGAATCGTCCAGAGTCAGCCACGATTTTGTCACTGCATTGAAGAAAAGACTTCCGGATGTGGAAATCGTCGACATCGCTCGCACCTTTCTTGAACGCCTGCGGATAAGAAAGACCCATGAAGAGAAAGAGAAAATCGCAGAAGCTGCCCGCATCGCTTCTCTTTCGTGCAAACAGCTCATTGCATCGCGCCTTGTAGGACGTAAGGAAGGGAACGTGGCTGATGAACTCGAGACGAGATTCCGGCGGAACGGTGCGCAGGGATGGGCTTTCGAGACAATTGTAGCCTCCGGAGAAAGGAGCGCTTTGCCACACGGAACCGCGACCGACAAGATCATTCAACGTGGTGAACTGGTGATAATAGACTACGGGTGCAGGTTTGACTCATACAACAGTGACGAGACCGTGACTTGCATCGCGGGCAAAGCCTCCCGCGAGCAGCGCAAAATACATCAGGTCGTTTATGACTCACATTGGAGAGCAATCGACTGTCTCAAGCCCGGAGTGAAAACCAGGGAAGTGGACGCGGTGGCCCGACGCTCCATTGAGAAGGCAGGTTACGGCAAGTACTTTCTTCACGGCTTGGGTCATGGCGTGGGCATGGAAGTCCATGAGCCTCCCTATCTCTCGTCCCTGGGCCGAGGAGTCATCGAGGAGGGCATGGTGTTCACCATAGAACCGGGCGTCTATGTTGAAGGCTTGGGGGGAGTACGCTTGGAAAGTCTCGTATACATGAATGAACAGCGACCCCAAATCCTCTCGGAAATGCCCAAGGACCTCATTGTCATAGACTGATTCAGCCGAAGCAATTGAGAACCGAGTCCAGCACCCTTTGATAAGCACGGAACGGATTCGACAACAAAGACACTTACTTTGCAGCAGGAGTGCAACCATCTTTTTTCTGAGGGAGGAACAGATGTATTCGACTCCTGATTTCAGGAAGAACCTCAAGATAGAAATCAATGGTGAACCGTTTGTAATCGTTGACTTTTTGCATGTCAAGCCAGGCAAGGGCGGCGCGTTTGTCCGGACTACGCTGAAGAGCCTGATCACAGGCAATGTCCTGGAGAGAACATTCAGATCGGGCGAGAAGGTGGACAAACCCGACCTGGAAGAGAAAATCATGCAGTACCTTTACCAGAGCGAGGGTCAGTACCACTTCATGGATTCCGAGACGTACGACCAGTCGTTCATGACTGAAGACCAATTGGGAGAAAGCCGGAATTACCTTCAAGAAAACGTGGAAGTGACGGTACTCTTTCACAACGGCAAGCCGATCGGAGTGGAAGTTCCCATATTCGTGGAGCTTAGGGTTGTTGCCACCGAGCCGGGAGTCAAGGGAGACACTGCCGGAGGTGCAACGAAGCCCGCCACTCTGGAGACCGGAATGACCGTACAGGTTCCATTGTTCGTCAATGAAGGCGATGTGCTGAAGATAGACACGCGCACAGGCAAGTACATTGAGCGCGTCCGGTGAGATTCGGGGCTCGGGACCAAGCCGGACCCTTTGTATTGGGAGTGTTTGAAGAACGTGCGGGGACCTTCTTGCAGGGAGTTCCCCGTTGCATTTCCACCTCTTGGAAAGCTCACAGACATGATTCCCGTTCCGCGCGGCCTTCGGAGCGTCGGTCGCGCGGCTTTTTCAGAGGGCTTAGCAAATGGATGCATTGGGGCTGGTCGTTCTTGACGACCGGATTTTTCTGTCAAAGGTCGTGAACGACGGCATGGAAAAAGGTATTTTTACCAGGGACAGGGCTGACGAGATCATCCGGATTTCGGTGGCAATGTCCAACAAGTACGTGCTGCATAAAGAAGTGGATTTCCGCTCGGTCGAAAGATTGGCTAAGGTCCAGGAGACTATTCTGAAGCTGATGGGCGTGGGCCTGGAGCTCAGGAGCGGTCGTGACATGGATGAGGCAATCCGGATACTTATGGAGGAATCCCCGGTCGATCTTTTTCGGCTGGCCTACACGCGTATCGAAAAGCTCAGGCATGCATGGAGGCTGCTCCTGGAGGACCACCGCGTCGAGATTCTTGTGAGACAAGACGAATATGAATGCCTTGATGAGTTGACCTGTCAGCGCCTATCCGAAATGAGCATTTTTTCGGATACCGAACTGGACACCATACGCTCAATGAAACTTGAGGACGCCCTATTCTCCAATCTATCCATCTTGGAATACTATGAGTCCCAGTTGGAGCGGTTCAGATTCATCCTGCGGCTCAAGCAAATATTGCCGTTCGGGTTGTTGAACCGTTCACCTGCGGTGCGAGCCGAGGCCATAGCCGAGGCCGATTCCATCAGGGAGGCGCTGGTCAACACACTGATCATCAGCGGACATGTTGAGTCGGAGGACCCGGTAACCGTCTCTCTGCAAGACGTCCGCCACTTCCTGCGGACTCTGGACGTTTCCGGTGCATCGGAAGAATTCCCCGAACTTTATGAAAACGTTGTCGTTGACCTTATCCAAGAACTAGGTGAGGGCCTGGAAGAGACGGAGGCTGAACAGCTTACCCAGGAAATCGTGCGAATGGCTCAGGGGTTCCTTGAAACCATCATCAGTGAGTGGGACACCCTCAACTCGTCAAGCGAGACCACGTTCTTCAAGCGTTGGGCAAGGCTCGTATTCCTGTCGGACATTCTAGACCCGGTCAGTCGGATTCTCACGTCGGAGGGCACGATCGACCAGTTCGACATGGACATGCTGGTGGAGCACCTTGGCGGAAGACCGGAGGATGAGGCTTTGCAGTTGGCCCGGACACTGCCATGGAGCCGTTTTGTTCCCGATCAGATTATTCGTATTTTTCACGATTTTCAGGACATCCAGTGCGCTCTTGGCACAACACTGGAATTGACAGGCTTTGCGGCCGCGGACCTGGTGGATCTTCTCGAGGTGCTCACTCCGGAAGCCTTCACCGAGTTGATGCCCAAGTTGACTACCGCAGCAGCCAAGGGCCAACTCACACTGGAAGATCTGGAAGTCATTGCTGCGCTCCCTCATGAGGAGGTCCCCCTTCTGCTCCAGGCCGCAGGTTTGCCTTCGGACTACGAATTCAACCGCATCGCTTCCGAATTCCGCGACGGAACGAGTCTCACACGGAAGACCATACTCTATTGCTGCTGGGGCAAGGAGGTTTTCCCGGATCTGGTCGTGGAAGTCTGGGCATCTGCCCCCGACTTCCTCATGCGCTTTCTAAAGGGCCTGAAACCGAGCGATATCGGCCCCTTCTTTGCCGCGGCAGCGGGAACGGAAACGCCTAGAGTAGAGACCGGCAAGGACGGCGGGACGCTCAAGTTCCGAAGCGGGGACCTCAACGAGATATTTCAGTCCCTCCCGAAGACCAAGAAAGCCGCTGTGGTTGACTATTTTGTTAAGAACGGGTGAATTGCAGGTCCTTCCAACGGAAACTCCCGACCCTTGCCCGTCACACGAAACGGTGATATTCTGGGTAATACATGATTGACTTGATGTAAGCCCCCAAGTCATCAGGTTTGGGATTCAGGGCCAGACCGCGCCGATAGGCCACTTCGGCCACCTCAGCGGCAATCGCAGCGGAAACCTCTCTTATCTTGGGCAGCGGAGGATATACCCGTCCCTGAGAGAGATCCGCGTACGAGACGTGCTGGGCCAGGCTTCGGGCCGCGACCAAGAACATTTCATCAGTCACATGCGTGGCCCTGGAGGCAATGACACCCAACCCCACTCCCGGGAAGATGTACACGTTGTTCCCTTGAGCGGGCACAAATGTCATGCCGTGGGTTCTTACCGGATCAAAGGGGCTTCCGCCGGCAAAAATAGCGCGGCCTTCAGTCCATGCATAGGCTTCCTCAGCCGTGCATTCGGTCTTGGAAGTGGGATTGGAGAGCGCGAAGACAATCGGCCGCTCATTGAGCCTTGCCATAGTCTCCAGGACCTGTCGCGTGAATGTGCGAGGCTTTCCGGAGACGCCAATAATTGCCGTGGGCTTGAGGTCTTCCACACAGGCCGCAAAGTCCGCGATGAACTCGTGATCATGTGCGTAAGGCAGTTTCTGCTCCTTCAGATCAGTGCGCGAATTGACCACGAGGCCTTTAGAATCCACAAACCAGCATCGCAGCCGTGCCTCAGCCTCGCTCACCCCTTCAGCCGCTATCGCGGAAACCAGGAGATCACCCGTCCCAATGCCCGCCTCACCAGCTCCTAGAAATAAGTACTTGTGGTCCCTGAGATGTCCCCCCGCAGCGCGTACGGCTGAATAAAGGCCCGCCAATGTCACGGCAGCAGTTCCCTGAATGTCGTCGTTGAAGCAGCATGTTTTGTCCCGATACTTCTGCAAGATACGAAAGGCATTGCGATTGGCAAAATCTTCGAATTGGACAAGAGCGCCTGGAAAGACCTCTTCCACCGCGGCCACGAACTCGTCTATCAAGCGGTCGTACGCCTCCCCTCGCACGCGTCGCTGCCTGAGCCCGATGTATAATCTGTCGTTGAGAAGGTCTTCGTTTTCCGTGCCGACATCAATGGTCACGGGGAGGGCCTGATATGGGTGGATACCGCCACACGCCGTGTACAGGGCTAGCTTGCCGGCAGGGATACCCATGCCGTCCGCACCTATGTCACCAAGGCCAAGGATACGCTCCCCATCGGTAACCACGATAATGCGAATATCTTGAATGCGTGAGTTGCGCAGGAGATCCGCTATTCCGCCTCTGTCCTTTGCCGTAATGAAAATGCCGTGTGGCCTGCGCATGATATAGCTGTACTCCAGGCACGCTTGGCCCACCGTAGGCGTGTACACGATCGGCATCAGTTCCTCAAGGTTTTCCAGGAGTAGCCGGTAGAACAGCGTCATGTTACGGTCTTGAAGGCCGGCAAGAAAAATATATTTGTCGAGGTCGGTGGTCTTCCTCCTAACGTTTCCCAGAACCCGGATAACCTGCTCCTCTATGGCATGGACGCGGGGCGGCAGAAGACCTCTAATGCCCAACGCATCCCGCTCTTGCTCGGTGAAAGCAGACCCTTTGTTGAAGGCCGGATCTCTCAACACTGCTACGCCGAGCGGCAAACGTATCATAACGTCCTTCTTGCGCCTTCTCCCTGGAGGACGTGAATCCGTGCCCGAGTTCCCGACGGGAGCGCGAGCACAGGAGTATGAGCGTCCCGAGTCATTGCTACTCTCACACTGATTCCCCGTGCTCTGAACCTCACGCTCCTTTGCGTCGACTCTGTCATTGCGCATGACGTCTCCTCGTGTCATCCAAGAAACTCTCCCCGCGCCGGTTCCGGCAACCCTGTCCTGATCAGGAGCACTGGATCACGGCCTGACCGCCCAGTCGGACATCAGGCCAAAGAATCCGCGGCCGGCATTATACTCCGAGAACACAACCCAATACCAGCATCTCGGCATTCCTGGGATCTCAGCGCGTGCCTGGACTGCCTCTCTCCAGTCCGGTTCTTGTGGAAAGGGGTCTGGGGATCTCACCGCGTGCCTGGACTGCCTACTCGGTGCCAGTGCATCCCTTACGGAAAGCGGCCGGAAATCACCGTATCCGTATCTTGGGGTTAGTCTCGGAAAGCAGCTCGTACCTGGAGGTTCCGCCGCAGAATCGGCCCATCAGTTCCATGATGTCGCGGCAGGCCTGCTCAACATCGGAAAGCGGAGCAGGCGGAAGCCCGTCCACGTTGAACTCGACGGACTTGGTGGAAGGGACCATTAGAGTGTGGCGTCCCTGGCGCCACGTCCATCGCCGTGTGAGGACAGTATTCCCTTCGACAAAGATTATCTCGCCCGGCGCGGGATTCTCCATCTGGTCTGAGCCAAATGGAACGAACTCCTCACTACCGGTTGCCGCCCGCAGAGCTATGTCCCCGGTGACCTCGTCGGTGGCGTGTCCCCCTGCGGGCAACAGATACCGGAGAGAGACCACATTCCCTATGTCCACAAGCGTGCTGATGGACGGGATTTGCTCGTCCTTGAGCACGCGGCGTGCCATTGCCTCCATTGATGGGCGGAACTTGGCGGGTTTTGCGCCGAAAGCCTTATACGCTGCTCTCCAGGAAACTACCGATGGATGTGCTGTCAGCCCTTCGGTGTCGATACGTTGCCGAAGTGAAGCCTCAGCATCACGCAGGAGGCTTTGCAGCTCCGGGGGCGATTCTCCGTTGGTCAGCCCCTGTGCGACCACAACTCCTCGCACGTATCCGGGGAATTGGGCAAATACCTCCGGAGCAACTGTATAGTGGATTTCTCGTTCGTTCACGGACCTTCCCTCAACTGGATCTCCGGGCTTTAACGCCGGGTGGCGTCAATATGACGCACGACAGGTCGTGGTTTTCGGGCCCGGGAAATTTACGTCGTTTTCCCCAAGAACTTGTTGTTCGGAAGCGACTCGCTTTGACTGACCAGCCCTTCTCAGGCGCCGAAGGACAGGGCATCGATCAGCTTGTTGAGCTTCTCCAAGGATTCCTTGGTGATGTTCGTCATCCTGAATCCCGCGATAGCGGCCCCGGTCGAATCCCGCGCGGCCCATTTGCATACCGCGTCGAATTCCACTGCCACTGTTTGGGGGAAGAAACTCTGCCTTCCATATAATTGCCCGGGGGCAATAGCTTTTCTCTTCATCAGCTTTTCAAACGTCTGATGGAGCTTTTCAAAGGACACATTGTACTTCTTCATCAGCTCCTGGTCCGTCATGCCGGAACGGATGTCCTTCACCAGGTCCTGTGCGTTCCGGCATCCCCTTGATTCCATTTGAAGTGCTTCCTCTATTGCCGGCGACCCGGTCGGAAAACTTCGGCAGGATGCAGTGACCAACGGAAACGGCGTCGTTGGATGGCCTTTCTCGATCCACGCGGTTCGCTTCGCTCACGGCATCCTACGCGAATACCGCATCGACCTGACGCCGCCCGAATCGTTACTTTCCTCGATCCGAGACCTTCTCCTCGCCCGTCAGTTTCAAGATACCGGACATGCCCACTTCGAGTTTTCCGTCGGGGTTGTCCAGCAGGACGTGAATCCGCTTGCTCTTGGACGCGGGATCGATCAGGTCGGATATCTTGGCGATAACGCCGGGGTATTCTTTTCCGTCGTAAACGAAAACGCCCTTCTTCCCGAGAGCTATCTCCGTGAGCCTTTCTTCAGGCCAGTTTGCCCGAGCATACACCTTGGACGTATCGACTATCTCGAATATCTTTTCCAGGTTGTCCGCTGTTTCAAACGGATCTCGATACAAAACGGCTACGGACCCGTCGAACGGGGCCTTGATGATGCAGGCCTTCAGATTCAGCTCCGCTTGCCTAACCTTGAAGTCAGCTTCCTGTTGCCGCGCTTCGAGTATGAGCACCTCGGATCGGGCCTTGGCCAGTTCCTGGTAGTTGATGGCTCGCTTCTTATAAAGGTCTTCCGCAATCTTAAGATCCTCGCGGGCCTTTTCCAGCGCCCTTGTCACAGCCTCGTAGTTGGAACGGAATTCTCCGAGAATCGCAGAGTAACGCGGCTTGGAGATCTCAGCCACAACTGCACCGTTTTTCACCCGGTCACCTTCCTTGTAGTTGATGACCTCAACGATGCCCCTGACCTCTGTTCCCACCGTCGCAGACTGGAATGGATAGATCACGGCTTTGATGATGCGCCTGTCGGAGATGCCGGCGGTAGATTCGGCCGGTCCCGAATGCGGCGTTACTGAATGCCCGGAAACGTCAGTGCTCTTCTTACCCGTTTCGCCCCACCCGCACTGTCCGTATGCCAACAAGAGAGCGGTGACAATCACTACGAAAGTAAGAACACGTGCCCTGCACATTAGCCCCTCCTAGATCACTGCATAAAGAGGTTCTGGAACCGGTCCGCAACGACTCCGGACCGGCCGACACGTCGAATGATACCACATCATCCCGCCGCTGTCACTCCGTAGCTTGCCGCAAGCGGCCTAATGGGCATACTCGCTGAAGCCCCCCGGAATAATCCGTTCTATTGTTGGGGTGGAGTCTGGCCTCCAACGGCCTGGGGCCTCAAGGCCGCGAGGCTTCTCCCAAGCGCGTCGTACAGGGCTCGGGCCTGCAGGTGGGAAAGATAAACCTGTTTCTCGTAAACCTCAACCAGACTCCTGTTTCCCTGCTCGTCCATTCTGGGACGCACCTTGCCCAGCAGAAGGGATATGTCGAAGGGGGTGGTTTCAACCATGGTGCAATTGGCGTAGTATGGCTCGTCCTTTACTGCCACCACCTTTTGCAGCGGCTTGCGTTCCTCCCTGTCACTCGGGTTGTTGGTCATCTGCCGTTCTCCTTTCTTAAGGAACCGAATTGGCTGTTCAATATAACCCAAACCCTCAAATCAGAAAAGCTTTCACGACGAGAACAATGCATATTTCCTGATTTCCCCGCTCCCACACAGGAAGACCTTTTCCTCGAAAGCCGGGCTCAAGCAGGCATGAAAGTCCCGGCGCGTCTTCCTGATGCTACTCCTTTGGAAGCAAGTTGGAATGAGGCCTTATTGGTTGTGACAGTTGAAAATCACCGACGTGGTTGTACGGCGCGAATGTTGTATTCGCCCTTCTTCTCCGCACTCGCCCCCGGCCGCCCGTTGGACCGGACAAAGAGGGCGATCACAAGAATCGCCACTACAGGAACGTTGTTCCCCCGCTGTTCACACAAAGATAGGTGAGGCTCCGCCCGACGGAGATGGCGTGCAGAGCCCGCCCCGCCAGTCTACCGACTCAAACAGAAGAAAACCACGTAATCCGCTGCCGTAAGGGCCTGTCACGAAATAAATATGCAAACGGCCGCCGAACCAACGGTAAGGGCAGACCTGCGTGTCTGCCCCAAGAGAGGTCCGATAATGCCGAAGAGGGCGGACACATAGGTCCGCCCCTACCATGTATGCCGCTCTCATTTCCTGACAATCCCTAAGAATGAAACGGAGCAATTGTGCGCCGGCCCGTTAGGCGACGCTGAGGAGTTTCCCCTTCAAGTTGTTGGTGAACTCTTCCTCCACTTCCTTTGCCTTGCGCTTCATGATTCTGTCGCCGAACATGGCCAGCTTACCGACGATGTTGACGTTCGCAGCATAGGACACTTCCACTTCGCCGTTTTCGTTCTGCCTCAGATTGACGGACGTCTTCTGCTTGAAGTGTCCCAATTTGGTGACGTCGGATCCTTCGCCTTCGAGTTCCATGTGATTGGGCGGCTCAACCTTCGTGAGCACGTTGGTGAACTTCAGTTTGACTTTTATGGGTCCGACCTTCTGTTTGACTACAGCGTGGTAAGTCTTTTCGTCGATCCGTTCAACTGTCTCTGCGCCGGGCATGCAGGAAGCCAGCGTTTCAGGGTCGAGCAGGCACTGCCACAATTTTTCGATTGGCGCGTTGATCGCGAATTTTCCCTCAATGAGCATGCAATCCTCCTGGATCCTTTGTTCCCAATCACCTGTAAGAAGCTAATCCTTCTGGGCTTTTTCGATCAATTCCGCCACTGTCACGTATGCCTTGTTTCCGGGCTCAGTGGTCTGGGATAGGAGAAGATCAATGTAGGACAAGCCCTGTGATTCAAACCAGGCCCTGTGGGCTTTGTCGCCTGTGCCGAACATGTGTCTGGCACAGTCTATCGCAGTACCTGATTTGGCCGCCTTGCCGCAAACGGGACACTTGACGCTCACGGTGGTCTACCTCCTTGGTCCTTGTTATTTCTTTAGGTCTCTGCCTGAAAATCCAGTCGCAGCCCGTGCAAGGATTTCCGTGCAAATCGTTTCGCGGACGCTCGGGCTTCAAACCCGCACCGTACTCACAAATCGGACATTTATTCCGCGCCTTTTGTCATTGCGCTTTCTTCTCTTTGAGCGCGTTGAGCACCTTTTCCGGGGTTATGGGTAACTCCTTGATAGGCACGCCCACTGCATCCAACACCGCTGTTGCCAGAGCGGCCGCGGTTGGATTGGTAAGACCTTCGCCGGCTTCCTTCGCGCCAAAGGGACCTTCAGGTTCATAGGTCTCGATTTCGATAACCTCGGTCTCAGGCATGTCAGGAGCCCGGATGAGTTTGTAGTCCACCAGATTCGGGTTCATGACCATTCCGTCTTCTATGGGAATGTCCTCGAGAAATCCGTACCCCGCTGCCATGGAAATAGCGCCTTCCAACTGCCCCGTCAATCCCAATGGGTTGATGGGCTGTCCGCAGTCATGCGCGGTGACGCAGTTGAGAAGCTTGATCTTCCCCGTTTCCGGGTCAACGTCGATCTCCAGGGCCTGGACGCCGTAACTGTAAGCCGGCGAGATCATGCCTTTTCTGTGCGGGGTATAGTACCCCCTGCCCATAATGCGCTGTCCGTCCTTGCCTCGCAATGCTTTCTTGACTACTTCGAAATAATCCAGGCCTCGTTCCGGACGGCCTGCAAGGTGGACCCAACGGTCCTTGATGTCAAGATCATACACGATGTTGGGGCTCATTTGAGCAGCGGCAAACTCAAGAAGTTGTCGCTTGGCTTCGCCGGCGGCCATTTTCACCGCATTGCCCGCCATGAGGGTCTGCCGGGATCCCCAAGCTCCAAGGTCCGGAGGACATTCGGCAGTGTCGCCCGAGTGAACACGGATGTCTTCGAGGCGTACGCCCAGATCCTCGGCACAGATGATGGCCAGAGTGGTGTTGGATCCCTGACCGATGTCCTGTGCGCCCACGTGCAGGTCCACTTTTCCATCGTAATTGATCGTCACCACGGCGGACGAGAACGAATACGGCGTATCGAACCGGTTGAATATACCGCCGGACATGAAACCGTAAGACGATATGCCTATGCCCCTGTTTGGCGGCAGTTCGCCACGGGACTTGATCCACTTTTCGATCTCGTCCAGACACTGTTCGAGGCCGCAACTGGCGATGGTTGCCTGTCCAGGTACTTCGTAGTTGGGGGTATGTCCGTTCTTGCGCCGGATCTCGATGCGATCGAGTCCCAGCTCTTTTGCGATAAGGTCAATCTGCAATTCTGAACAGTAGGTGGCATGAGGAGTGCCGAAACCGCGCATGGACGTTGACGGCAGCGTATTGGTGTAGACTCTGAACCCGTCGTGCCGGTAACCCCGCCATTTATACGGGAAGGAGTGGAAGAATCCGGTGAGGTAAAGAGCTGTAGCGCCCATGCCCGTGTACGCGCCGCCGTCGGTGAATACACGCGCTTCCCTGGCCAGGAATGTCCCGTCTTTCTTCACCCCTGTCCGCACATAATAATACATGGGCGTTCTGCGTTTGGACGCGATGAAATCCTCTTCCCTGGTGAATACGATCTTCACCGGTTTGCACAGCTTCATGGAGAGCACCGAGCTGCAGAACTGCGCAGCGTCCAGCTCGAACTTGCCGCCAAACCCGCCGCCCACGTACTTGGCGATGACCCGAACGTCGCTCTCTTTGAGACCGAGCACGTCAGCAAGCAAGACCTGGTGGTAGTACGCAGACTGGGTGGAGGTCCACACGGCCAGCTTGCCGTCAGCGGTGTAACTTGCTACCGCGCAGCGGGTCTCCATACACGCGTGAGCCTGGCCGGAACACCTGAACCAGTCTTCCCGAATGTAATCGGCTTCATCGAACGCGTCGTCCACATCACCCCATTCGATGTGGCGGGTGACGTTAATGTTACGTTCAAATCCCTCATGGATCTCGGGAGCTTCCTTCTTGATTGCTTCCATCGGATCGTACACTGCGGGAAGCACTTCGTAATCCACTTCGATGAGGTCAAGGGCCTGCTCTGCGATTTCTTCCGTATCCGCAGCCACAGCGGCCACCGGTTCGCCAATGTACCGCACCTTTTCCAGAGGAAGGATCTGCTCGTCACAAAGCTCTTTGTATCGTCTCCAGATCCCTTGCTTGATCCCGAGAGTATCCTTGCCGGTGACTACCGCTCTGACGCCATTGAGAGCGAGAGCAGCGCTTGCGTCAATGTTCTTGATTCTCGCGTGCGGGTGGGGGCTTCGAAGGATCTTGCCGAAGAGCATGCCGGGAACCGTGACATCAAACGTGTAGGTTGCCCGGCCGGTGACCTTTGCGATTCCATCGACATTATGAACAGGCGTGTTGATGACGTTACATTTCATTGCTTATCCTCCCTGTAGTCACCTCTTGCCACCGCAGCCACTGCTCTGACTATGCTGTTGTACCCGGTGCAACGACAAAGGTTCCCGTCAATGCCCTCTCTGATATCCATCACAGAAGGACTCGGATTTTCATCCAGAAGAGCCTTGGATGACATGAGCATGCCGGAAGTGCAGAAACCGCACTGATAGGAGCCGTTATCAAGGAACGCCTTCTGTATTGCATCCAGCTTTCCATTCTTTTCCAGGCCTTCCGAAGTGGTCACAGTCATTCCGTCAACCTGCATGGCGAGCACAGAACACGACTTGACTGCCATGCCCTCGACGATGACAGTGCAGCAACCACAGGAGGAACTCTCACAACCCCTTTTCGTCCCCGTCAGACCAAGGTGGTCCCTGATCACCTCCACAAGAAGTGTCTTGGGGTTGATGAAAAGCTCGTAGTCTCGATCATTGACAGTGATTCTCAGTAAATGCTTTTCCATTTGCACGCCCCTCCTCGATCACACACTAGTACCGGCCTGCTCCCAGGCCCGTTTCACCATTCTCCGGGTCAGCACGTTCACCAGATGGCGCCTGTATTCCTCGGAAGCGTGGATGTCGGCCGTGGGGTCGCATCCCTCCGCTGCCTTGAGGCCTGCCTCTGCCAGAAGGGCCTCATCCGGCTTCCGGCCCACGAGAAGCCCTTCAGCTTCCTTGGCCCTCATGCCCGTGGGCCCTGCATTGCCCAGCGCGATTTTAGCTTCCTTGCAGGTTCCGTCTTCGTTCAAGCTGACCGACGCGGCCACTGCCACTATGCCCTGATCGCTTGAGAGAAGATTGAATTTTTCGTACACTGCTGCACTTCTGGGAGGCGGAGTCGGAACCTGGATCTCAAGAAGCAGTTCGTCCTCCTCTAGGGCGGTCTCGAAAAGGTCGACGTAGAAGTCCTCCAACGGTATGATCCGCGTACCGCCGGCGTTGCCCACTTTCACGCTTGCACCCAAGGTGATGAGAACCGGCGCGGGGTCTCCTGCCGCGTCCGCATGGGCAATGTTGCCCCCGATTGTGCCCCAGTTGCGCGTCTGGATTGTGGCCAGCCTGGATTCCATGTCGGCCAGGACCTTGAACTTCTCCTTGATAAAAGCGATTTCTCAACGGTCCGGTGAGTGGTGGTCGCACCAAGCCTGAGCCCTTGAGCGGAATCGAAGCTGATGAAGTTGAGTTCCTCCAACCGCTTGATGTCAAGGA
>DYLG01000089.1:7934-15643 GCA_020722215.1 Desulfomonile tiedjei | reverse complement strand
TTCTTTCGACAAGTAGCTGAAAAAATTGTGACCAATGTGATGGGTCGGGCCGCCCCACCGATGGGGGTTGGCGAGTTGAAGGCCGCCTCTAAGCCCTCCATTATGCTTGATGTGAAACGGCCGTAGCCGATGGGGGCGATTCCGTTCAGCCGGGAGCGGCTTCCGACCATCCACAATCCAAGGGCCTGAGACCCCCGAACGCTATAAGGGAGTGCAGTGGATATTACCAAGCTTGGCAAGGCACAAGTGGAGCCTTTCCTGAGCGAGCAGGAATGGGAACTGGTATTTGATTCGATCCCTGATCTGATAGCAGTTATCGACCGCAATTACACAATACGTCGAGTCAACCGACCTGTTGCGGAGAGGCTGGGCATCTCCAAGGATCAAGCCGTGGGCATGCACTGCTTTGAGGTTTTTCACGGAGCGTGTGTCCCTATTGCTGATTGTCCGCACGCCAGACTCCTTGAGGATGGAAATGAACACGCTTCTGAAATCGAAGAGCCTGTTCTTGGGGGACCATTCCACATAACGGTCTCGCCGATTCGCGACGCCGAGGGGAGACCGGTCGGTTCGGTTCACGTGGCACGTGATGTAACTCAGCGCAACGAGATGGCTCGCTCGCTCGTTAAGACAGTTGCGTACCTGGGAAGAGCCAATGCTGACAAGGAATCGCTGTTGGAGTCAGCCAGAGCCATCCTCGAGCACAGGGATTTCGGGGAATGCTCCCGCCGCATATTCGACGCTGCCAAGAAGACAACAGGCGCCGCAGCGGGATACGTTGCCCTGTTGACTGCGGACGGCAACGAAAACGAAGTCCTCTTCGTTGATTCGGGAGGACTTCCTTGCACGGTGGATCCATCTCTTCCCATGCCGATTCGCGGCTTGCGCGGGGAAGCTTATGCCACGGGTAAGACCGTCTATGACAACGACTTCCGCGGCGGGAAGTGGATGGAGTTCATGCCGGACGGACACGCCGATCTGGAAAATGTCATGTTTGCTCCGCTCGTGATTGAGGGCAAGACTGTGGGTCTCTTGGGCCTGGCCAACAAGCCGGGAGGCTTTGACCAGCGCGATGTCCAAATGGTGTCGGCATTCGGCGAATTCGCCGCAATTGCCCTACTCAACAGCAGAGCCGAAGATATGTTACGGCAGAGTGAAAAGAAGTACCGGGCCATTTTCAACAACGCTTCTGTAGGCATTGATGTGCTCGATTCACAGAGTCGATTCGCAGAAGTGAATTCCGCTCTTGCAAACATGCTGGGCTACGCTCCGGAAGAACTCCGGGAACTGACCAATCTCGACTTGACATTCCCCGATGATAGAGAGGCCTCGGAAAAGAAACTTGCAGCCCTAATGACTGGAGAGATCAGCTCGTACAGACTGGAAAAGCGCTACGTCCGCAAGGATGGGGGGATCGTGTGGGGAGACCTCTCGGTATCGTCGCTCCGGGACGCCAAGGGACAACCCCGGATGACCATTGGTGTGATCGCGGATATCACCGAGCGCAAACGCTACGAGGACCGACAGAAGGAACTTCTGGAGGAAATAAAGCAGTTCGCCTACATAGTCTCCCATGATCTGCGCGCCCCCCTGGTCAATATCAAGGGCTTCTGCGGAGAACTCAGGACCGCGCTGGATTCGATCCGTCCATTGCTCCAAAAAGCAAGGGACTCATTGTCGACGGATGAAAGAAGAAAGGCTGAGTTCAACCTCGACGAAGACATTCCTGAGTCATTGGGATTCATTGAATCATCCGTATCCCGCATGGACCGCCTGATCGATTCCGTTCTGCGACTGTCGCGACTTGGACGCTCTGAACTCAATTTTGAGACGCTTGATATGAACTCTGTAGTTCGGGATGTTGTGGAGGGCCTGAGCCACGAGATTCGTCGGAAGGGAATCAGCGTATCGGTTGGAGAGTTGCCCGATACCTTTGCCGACCGAACGGCCATGCAGCAGATAATCGGTAATCTCTTGGACAACGCAATCAAGTACGCCCATCCGGATCGTCCTGGGACAATCAAAATAGTCGGGTGGCCGGAATGCGACGAGAACGTGTTCCAGGTGCATGACAACGGGATAGGCATTCGTAAAGAGGATCGTGAACGGATCTTCCAGGTTTTTCAGAGGGCGGGCGACCAGGCTGTTGCAGGGGAGGGCATGGGCCTGGCCCACGTCAGAACCCTGGTGAGGCGCCACCATGGACGCGTCTGGCGCCAACCCGGACCGGGGTCGGGATCCACATTCACGTTCACCATTTCCAAACATCTCGCATACGAATCAGGGCACAAAGGCTTCTTCCCGGGTTTGTCCCCAAGCTCCGGCGAGTAGCCTTTCCGGGCGATGGACACGTTGTGTCGTGTGCCGAGGAATTGCACGCTGATCTTTGCCGGTTTCATATGCCTGTTCCGCGAATTCCCTTCTATTTGGCGTTCAAAATGGATAGATTGGATAGGACTTGTCTAATTGGAGGCTGCGGTCTTGACCGACGTTGCTCAGGCGGACGGTCCTACGGACGAATCATCCGATGGGACCATCCGAAGACATCTTGTGCTCACGGGGATCCTCCAGGGTATCGGCTGCCGTCCGACGATCTACAGGCTGGCCCACCGGCTGGGACTCGGGGGATGGGTGAGCAACTCCACCAGCGGAGTTCACATCGAAATCGAAGGTACGCCTGAGAAGTGCCGCACGTTCGAAGTGAGCCTGCCTGAAGCCATCCCGTTCCCGGGCAGGATAGCGGCGACCCGCGTGGAGCAGATGCCCCCCCTGGGTGAGAAGACGTTTCGGATCTCGGCCAGCCTGGAGGGCGAGCGTACCATCACACCTATTCCGCCCGACGTGGCCGTGTGCAGCGAATGTGTGGAGGAACTCTTCGATCCTTCCAATCCTCGCTATCTATATCCGTTCATAACATGCACCCTTTGCGGACCCCGCTTCACGGTTGTTCGCTCGTTTCCGTACGATCGTGAGCGCACCAGCATGGCGGACTTCTTCATGTGCCCCCGCTGTCGGGAAGAATATGAAGCTCCGCTGGACAGGCGATTCCATTCCCAGACCAATTCCTGCCCTAAGTGCGGGCCTCGCCTGACCCTCTTAGACGGAAACGGCAGCCCGATCGAAGGCGATCCGATTCCCGAAGCGATCCGGTTGCTTGCCAAGGGCGCAATCGTTGCCGTCAAGGGCATAGGCGGGTTCCATCTGGCCTGTGATGCGCTTCAGGAGGATGCGGTCCGGCTTTTGCGCGAACGCAAAGGCCGTGAGGAGAAACCCTTTGCCGTGATGATGCCGAATATGGCTACAGTCAGGCGATTCTGCGCTGTGAACGCGACCGAGGAAGGGCTCCTCACGTCCCCGGTTGCGCCCATAGCGCTGCTTGCCGCTCAAGGCGAACCGGCAGCGGGGAACGTTGCGCCGTTCGTCGGGACCCTGGGCGTGATGTTGCCTTATTCTCCTTTGCATCATTTGTTATTCGGGCATCCGATCATTCCTCCTGATGAACGGCCAACGGTTCTTGTCATGACCTCAGGGAACAGATCCGAAGAACCGATAGTGCGAGGAAACGACGAAGCTCTGGACAGACTCCGCGGTCTGGCGGACGCGTTTCTGGTGCACGATCGCGAGATAGTCCTTAGAGCCGACGATTCCATCATCCGCGTCATTGCCGGCAGGCCCGTGGTGTTTCGGCGATCAAGGGGTTTGGCGCCCTCTGAATTCAGTCTGGGAGCCAATGAACCTGCCGGGTCCGAACCGTTGGATGGGCCCGCGGATCAGGCGGCGGGGAAGGGCGGGCAAGAACCCGTTGTCCTGGGTGCCGGCAGTGATCTGAAAAACGCGTTGGCAATCGTTAAGGGCAGCCGAGTGATCCCCGGTCCCCATGTGGGCGACCTTGCTTCGCCAGTGGCCCAGGACTATTTCCGCACCTCCGTTTCCGTGCTCACCGGGTATATGGAAGCCGAACCGGAGGTCATAGGGGTTGATCCTCATCCCGAGTACTTCAGCAACAACCTTGGCAGGCAATTGGGCCGGCCGGTGTATGAGGTGTTTCATCATCATGCCCATGCCGCGAGCCTTTTGCTGGAACACGGTCTTTCGGGGCCGGCGTTGTTCGCTGTGTTCGACGGAACCGGGTACGGCACGGACGCAACCATCTGGGGAGGTGAGTTTCTTCTTGCGGGCAGAGCTTCCTTCGAGAGGGTCGGTCATATCGGCCGGTTCCAGTTGCCTGGCGGAGAAGCGGCCATTCGGGAGCCGGTGCGAATACTTGCCGCGCTTCTTGCTTCCTCCGGGGTCTCGACAAAGGAAATGGCTCCCCTGATGGGCGATCACAGGGATCGCGTGAAGTACTGGCTCGAAGCTGCCGCAAAGGGGATTAACTCTCCGGAGACATCCTCAGCGGGGAGGCTTTTCGACGCAGCGGCCGCTGCAGTGGGATTCAGGCGCTCGGTGACATTCGAGGGAGAGGCAGCGATGTGGCTCGAGGCCGTATCCGACCCAGCGGAACGGGGAGAATACGAAATCCGCATCTTCGGCGAAAACCCGTTGATGATGGATACCGCAAGGATCATCCACCAGCTTGCCCGGGACGTGCTCAGCGGTGCGCAGGCTTCTCGGACCGCAGCGAAATTTCACAACACTATGGCCCGAGGCATCGCGGAAATGCTCGTCCGGCTCTCCGGCAATACCGGCATCAAGACCGTGGGGCTGACCGGGGGCTGTTTCCAGAACAAGCTGCTGGCCGAGACCGCTGCTTCGATGCTGGAGAAGAAAGGGTTTGAGGTTCTTCTCCACAAGGATGTTCCACCCAACGACGGCGGAATCGCGCTCGGCCAGGCCGTAAGCGTGAGGGCCAGACTGGAGAAAGACCAAGGGCCCGTGGCAAAATGACCTTGGCGCACATTCAGTCATGTAATGGGGCCGCGCTGTAGGTGAGACCGGCCGGTCGCCCGCATGCGAACCGACGAGAATCCTGCAATACTTGTTTCGCTCCAGGCTCAATGTGTTTCGTTTTGCGGCGTTGGGTCACGGCTGTTCCTGTGTTACAATTCGGCTTTCATGCCGTAGAGGTTGCAATCATGTGTTTGGCAGTTCCAATGAAGCTTGTAGAAAAAACCGGAGAATTCACGGGCAAGGTGGACTCCGGCGGCATCAAGAGAGACGTGAGTCTGATGATGCTCCCTCACGCACAAGTGGGGGATTACGTCATCATTCATGCAGGGTTCGGAATCGAAGTGCTTGATCCGGAAGAGGCACGGATCAGGCTGGATCTTTTCCGTGAACTTGCTGAAGCGACCGCGCATTTGGAGGAAATTTGACGGACACCGACCAAATTCGGACCGCACAGACCTTGGCCAGGCAGATCCGTGAACTCTGCGACAGCGCGGACAGGACATTGAGGTTCATGGAGGTTTGCGGAACCCATACCATGGCAATTGCCGAGGCCGGCCTGAAGAGCCTCCTGCCTGCCAACCTGGAGCTTGTTTCCGGGCCGGGTTGTCCGGTGTGCGTGACCGAGAAGATTTTCATTGATCACGCGTTGGCCATAGGAACAGAACACGACGCGTGCCTGGTGACTTTCGGCGATTTGGTCCGGGTTCCGGGATCATCGGGGTCACTTGCCACATGTCGATCCGAAGGAGGCAGGGTGCGAGTTGTTTACTCGCCTTTGGACGCCATTGATATCGCTCTCTCGGAAGCCCCGCGTCCCACCGTCTTCCTGGGAGTGGGCTTTGAGACGACCATCCCCACGGTGGCCGGAACGCTCAAGACCGCGCTGGCTCGCGGTATCGAGAACCTGTTCGTGTTGTGCGCGTTCAAGACAATACACCCCCCTCTGAAGATACTGGCCGCAAAGAAAGACCTGGATGGCTTCCTTCTTCCGGGTCATGTTTCGGCAGTTGTGGGACTCCAATGCTATTCCTACCTCCCCGCTGATTTCGGAAAATGCGGTGTGGTGGCCGGCTTTGAGCCGCTGGACATACTCCTGGGGCTCAGGGAGCTTGCCCGGATGGCAGTGAGCAATTCCCCGGGTATTGGCAACGAATACGCTCGGGTGGTTCGTGGCCCGGGCAATCCCGCAGCCCGGGAACTCATGGGAGAGGTATTCGACGCCGCGGACGCCTCCTGGAGAGGCCTCGGCAGGATCCCAGGGAGCGGGTTGAGGCTGCGGGCCGCGTACTCGAGATTCGACGCGGCCACGCACCTTCCTGTGGAAGTCCCGGCTGCCGAAGACGACCCGCGCTGCCTGTGCGCGGCGATTCTCACTGGGAGCAAGACTCCGGACAAATGCGGGCTTTTTGGCAGGCAGTGCACCCCCGATGACCCTGTTGGGCCGTGTATGGTCTCCTCGGAAGGCACGTGTGCGGCATATTACAAGTACGGAGATCAGCGCAGGAGTTCTAATGGCTAGAGTCCGGACGGGTTTCAAGCGAGGCCCGGCTCCGACCACCGCTCCGGTAAGTACTCACTCTTGTGGGGCAGGCTGGAAAGCCTGGCTGATCCAAGGCTCGGAAAACCCGCAGGCTGGAAAGCCTGCGCCACGTTGACATGAGAGTCTCCCCCGCGCGAGCGAATGCTTGCCTGGGCCGGAGTGTCAGGTAAGGCGTTATGGGCAAGGAAGAGAGGGTCCTGCTTGGACACGGAGGAGGCGGACGCCTCACGGGAAAACTCATTGACGATCTGATAGTTCCGAAGCTGGATCGAGGCAGACTTCGTTCATTGCCCGATTCGGTGGTGGTCTCGGGCCTTGGCGACAAGGTTGCATACACAACGGATTCGTTCACTGTCTCGCCGGTTTTCTTCCCTGGCGGAAACATTGGGGATCTGGCGATACACGGCACGTGCAACGACCTGGCGTGTTCGGCCGCGCGGCCTGTGTATCTCTCGGCCGGGCTGATTCTCGAAGAGGGCTTCCCCATGGATCAGCTCGGGACAATACTTGAATCCATGGGTAAGGCTGCGGACAAGGCGGGAGTTGAAATCGTTACAGGCGACACGAAGGTCGTTCCGAAGGGAAGCGCGGACAAGATCTTCATCAACACCTCGGGCATCGGAAAGGTGGAAAGCAACCCTGTCCCATCCCTTGAGCGGATCGAGGCGGGAGACCAGATACTTGTGAGTGGGCCTGTGGGCAACCACGGCATGGCCGTTATGCTCAGCCGGGCGGAATTCTCTTTTGATTTCGAGCTGCAATCTGATTCCGCATCTGTCTGGCCTCTTGTGAAAAGGCTCCTGGAACTAGGCGACGGGCTCAAGTTTATAAGAGATCCCACGCGGGGCGGACTGGCCGCTACGCTCAATGAAATCGCCAAGCGCAGTGGAAAGGGGATCTCGGTGAGCGAGTCGGCAATCCCTGTTGACCGGCAGGTGCTCGCTGCGGCCGAGATGCTTGGCATTGACCCTTTGCAGGCAGCCAACGAAGGCAAGATCGTGGTCGTGGTCGGACGAGGACTCGGGGGCAAAGTCCTTGAGCTTTGGGCAGGCTCCGAATTGGCAAAGGGAGCAGCCGTCATAGGTGAAATAACATCGGCCGACACGTCAAGAGTGGTCATGATTACGCGCATCGGCGGATCGAGGATTCTGGCCGAGCCGTCGGGAGAACTCTTGCCGCGAATTTGTTGAGGCCGCGAACTGCGTCATACGAAGTCGCTTTCAAAGGTGTAACTTTCCTTGCCGGGAGGTGTGCCTCCGAAGCGAAGTCAGGCTTGCCG
>DYLG01000089.1:0-7911 GCA_020722215.1 Desulfomonile tiedjei | reverse complement strand
GCCGATTTGAGCACACGTTGGTATCAGGACGGCCGACGAACCGAACGGGATCATCAAGTTTGCGAGAGGAATACAATGGCAGATACTAAAGATCGAAATCCAGTCCACCAATGCAACAAACCGTACTCCATTTCCGGGGATCTGGGAGCAGTTCCGCCCGAGGGCGAACAAAATCCTTACGTAAACGCTCTTGCGCAATTTGACAAGACGGTGGAGCATCTGAACCTGAAGTCCGGCGTCGTCGATACATTGCGGTATCCCAAGCGGGAGCTGTCCGTAACGTTTCCGGTGGAGCTTGCCAACGGCGATATCCGCATCTTCAGAGGGTACCGGGTGCACCACTCGACTGTCCTTGGCCCCACGAAAGGCGGGATTCGATACTCGCCCAACGTTACGCTTGACGAAATTCGCGCCCTGGCCATGTTGATGAGCTGGAAATGCGCGCTGATGAACCTCCCGTACGGCGGGGCAAAAGGCGGAGTAGTGGTGGACCCCAAAGCGCTGTCCCGGAGGGAACTGGAAAGACTGACGCGGAGGTACGCCACGGAAATCTCGCTTATGTTGGGCCCGGAGAGCGATATCCCCGCGCCCGATATGGGAACGGACTCTCAGGTAATGGCCTGGATAATGGACACGTACTCCATGCACAAAGGATACTCCGTGCCTGCGGTGACTACAGGCAAACCTGTGGAGATCGGCGGATCTCTTGGGAGAACCGAGGCTACCGGCCGCGGTGTGGTGAATACCATCGAGCAGGCGCTCAAGAGGATGGGTATGGTCCCTCAACGAGTGTCGGTGGCAGTTCAAGGCTTCGGCAACGTGGGCGCGGTTGCTGCCTCGTGCTGCCGGGAACTCGGCATGAAAGTGCTTGCGGTCAGCGACTCAACAGGCGGAATTCTCAAGGAAGACGGTCTGGATCTCGACAGCCTCAAAATCCACAAGAAGGAATCCGGTCAGGTCAGCGGCTTTCCGGGGGCTGAGAACATCACCAACGACGAGCTGCTCACGCTGAAGTGCGACGTCCTGGTCGTAGCAGCCATGGAGAATCAGATAACTTCCCGAAATGCGGACAAGATCCGGGCAACCATCATAGCAGAGGGGGCAAACGGCCCTACAACGCCCGAAGCCGATGAAATACTCAATGACCGCAAGGTCATGACTATTCCGGATATTTTGTGCAACGCGGGCGGCGTGACGGTGAGCTATCTGGAGTGGGTGCAGGATCTCCAGTCCTTTTACTGGCCGTTGGAGCAGATCAATCTGCACCTCAAAAACCTCATTACGGCCGCGTTCAACAACGTAATGGCCTGCGGCGAGAGCCACCGAGTTCCGAATCGGGTGGCCGCGCAGATGCTTGCCATCCAACGGATCAGCGATGCAATCATGATTCGCGGGATCTATCCATGAAAAGGGTTCCCTGGGTTCCAACCCGGTGCAGTCGGCCGGGGCGCCCCCGGCAGCGGATAGGGGCTGCGACAAGCAATATGTCAGTTGTTGAAAGAATGGTCCGATATGTCCACAGGGGCGGATTTCAGAGCCGCCCCTGCGCGGGAATGCTGTCTCCGTTTCGTGATGCCTCCTAATCCTCGGCCGGTCGGCCCGTATAAAACACTTCGATCTGCTCAGGGCCTTCCAGCAGGGGCTCAATCTTGTTTGAGAGTTCCTTGCGGCTCTCGTCGGCGCGCCATGCCTCCCATTGCTTTCGACCGGTCCAAGTACTTACGACGATCAGCTTGTTGGGCTTGTCCGCGCTGACCAGCGTTTGACCCGAAATGTAACCCGGTTTCAGGGTGACCTTGGATCGAACCTCCGTCAGAAGCTTGAAAGCCTCGTCAGTCATGCCCGCTTTGAACTGCCTGGTGATCAAGACCTTCACTGCCATGGTCGCTTCCTTTCTTGAATTGCAGATGCCGGTTGTTGAGGACCGTCCCCCACGTGCTTCCATCTCCGGAGGGACGATCCGGACAAGGAACCAACGTAAACCGCGAGGGCTCAAGGATGCCCTGCGTCAATCCCGCAGCCGGAGAGACTGCGTACTTGCCGGTCAACGCACACCAGGACTCCCTCACCCCCAATAAATATACTATCAAAGAGTCGTGCCGTTTGAAACGGAAAACAGGGCGACCAATAGACCGTTAAGGCACAATGCGGATGAAAGCGATCAGAGCACTTTGTTCAAAGAGTACTCGATGATTCCGGTCGCTCCGGCTTTCATGAGTCTCGGGATCAGGGAGCGGACCACCTCCTCGGAGACCACCGATTCCACGGAGAACCAATCCGTCTTGTACAAACCTGCAACGGTCGGCGCATTCAACGAAGGGAGCAGCTCGACCACCGCGTCGACCCTGCTTTGGGGAACGTTCATCTTCAGGCCAACCATCTTTCGCGCTTCGAGCGCCGCTTGCAGCAGAAGGAGAATCTGGTCGATCTTCTCCTTCTTGAACGGCTCTTTATAGGCCTGACGATTGGCTATGAACTGGGTGTTCGTCGTGAGAACGTAGTCGATGATGCGCAGACCGTTGGCCCTCAAGGTACTGCCGGTCTCGGTAACATCCACGATTGCGTCAGCCACGCCTTCCCTGACTTTGGCCTCCGTGCTCCCCCAGGAAAACTCTACTTCCACATTGATCCCGCGCTCCTCGAAGAATCTTTTTGTGACGCTGGTGAGTTCGGTGACGATCCGTTTGCCTTCGAGGTCTTCGGGGACCTGGAATTCTGAGTCCGCATCCACAGCCAGCACCCACCGGGCAGGATTCTGGGACACCTTGGAATAGACCAGATCGTCCAGCACAAGGACGTCCGACCTGTTTTCGAGGATCCAGTCCTTTCCGGTAAGGCCTGCGTCGAAAGTGCCCGCTTCAACGTAACGGGATATTTCCTGAGCCCTCAGCCGTGCCATCTCAATCTCGTCATCATCCACAGCCGGGAAGTAACTCCTCGGATTCACCGTAATGTTCCAGCCGGCCCTTCTGAATAGATCTATAGTAGCCTGCTCAAGGCTGCCCTTCGGAAGAACCAGTTTGACACGACTATTACTCATCGATCTGTTGAAAATCTCCTTCATCGGTGATGCGTCGGAAGAAGCAGCTCCACTTGCGCGTGTGGCAAGCCCCCTTGCCCTGCTGATCCACGAGGAGGAGGATCGTGTCGTTGTCACAATCCACCCTGACTTCTCTCACTATCTGAACGTCGCCCGAAGTACTTCCCTTGCGCCAAAGCTCCTGCCTGGTTCGGCTCCAATAGCAGGCCCTTCCTTCCCTCAGAGTGGTCTCCAGAGCCTCCCTGTTCATGTAAGCGAGCATGAGAACCGCGCCGGTGCCAATGTCCTGGGCTATTGCGGGTACAAGGCCTCCGCCCTTCCGGAAATCTATGCTGTCGAGACCGGCAGTTTTCGTAATGTCCATAAAACGTCTCCAACAGGATCAAGTGAGCCTGCGCTCACGGAAAAATCATGCGGCAAGAATCACGGTCAAGAAGCCGTTCACTTCCAGATCATGTCCACACTGCGAATTGTCTGGTCATCCCGTTCCCACTCTATGTCATTGAACCACTTGCGGACCTGCTGCAAGGAGCAGCCTGAGCACAGGAGGACAACGAGGATGATGACAACCCATTTTTTCATGTGAAATCCCATGACCTGAAGCTGGTGACCAACAATGAGAATGCGGTTCAACCCCGCGTTCGGAACGAAAAGAGATTCTCGGCGGACTGCCGCCGCGGCACTGCTACACAAAATGCATTAAGTTCATGATACATCGACAATAAACAGGAAGCAAGGGATTTCAGTTCTCTCATCTTATTCCTCGGTACAACCGATAATACACGGTAATAATGGTATTTACTTGCTTTATCTTGCTCATTGTGATACGATCCCGCTGTGATTTGCCTCGTGCCGAGCCGCACCATTATCTGACGGATTCCGGCCGAGGAGAAAACGAACAACCGCCCACCCCGACCTTGCCGTGGGTGTCCGTCCGAGGAGGAGGATATGAAAACATTATTCAAAGCAGCGCTTTGCCTGTACATGGTGGCGTGCATGGCCGGCTGGTCCGTGGCATTGGAGACCGATTTCGACGATATTCGCCAATTCGACAGGAACCTTCCCATGTGGAAACTCGGCCGCGGGTTCAGCAATTTCATTTCCGGACCCCACGAGTTTTTCGCCCATATCACCAATGAGTCGATCAAAGGGGGTTACGCAGGCGCGTATGAGGGCGGACTCCAGGGTTACCTCGCGGGCTCAACCAACGGTGCGGTCGCGGGCACTTTGCCGGGAATCTACCATGCCCTCAAGAGAATGACAACGGGACTTCTGGAGGTATTGACCTTTTGGAAACCGGAGTACGGCCCCACCATTGATCCGCACTGGGGCACGCGTGCACTTTGTTTCGGCGATCAGGACTACTTCGATCCCGACCCGTTCTGGTATGTGGGTCCGGATCGCTAGGCCGGGTTATAGCGTGTGCCAAAATCTCGGTCCGAATGAATTCAGCGGACGGGCGGGTTGGAAACCCGCCCTATCCCAAGAATCAGGAGCTTTCCAGGTAGTGCTGGGCGCTGTAGGCCGCAACCGCTCCATCTCCAACGGCCGTGACAATCTGGCGCAGCCTCTTGGACCGTACGTCGCCTGCTGCAAAAAGGCCGGGAGTGGAACAAGCCATATTCTCGTCGGTTATTATGAAGCCTCCGGCGTCGGTTTGGACCAAATCACTCAACCCTTGGGGAATAACAGGTTTCAGGCCCACATAGAAGAACACGCCGTATACCGGCAGGTCGTACTCTGATCCGTCCTTGACGTTGCGGATTCTCAGCGCCTCGACTCCCTGCTTACCCAACACGGCCAAGGGAACACACTTCCAGTGGATCTGCACCTTGGGCTCCCTGAAGGCCTTTTCCTGGATGTCCTTCGCTGCTCTCAACCGGTCGCGGCGATGAATGATGTGGACCTTGACGGCAAAGCGGGCCAGGTAAACCGCTTCTTCTACCGCGGAATCGCCGCCGCCCACCACGGCCACTTCTCGGGCACGATTGAAAGGACCGTCACACACCGCGCAATAGCTAACACCTCTGCCGGTGAGTTCCTCCTCACCCGGAATTCCCAGCTTGACCGGCGCCGAGCCTGCTGTCACGATCAAGGCTCTGCTCCGGTACTCATCTCCTGAGTCCGTGTTGATCGCGAACCCGTCTGAGTGCCGGGACACCAGAGTTGCAGTTGCCTGCACGATCTCCAAGCCGAAGTCAACCGCCTGTTTCTCCATGCGGGCCGAGAGCTCGGCTCCCGAAATGGGCTCCACTCCGGGATAATTCTCCACCATGGATGTGGAATTGATCTGACCTCCGGGGATAGCCTTCTCCAGAAGTTTGACCCGGAGCCTGGCCCGACCGGCGTACATGCCTGCTGTTAGCCCGGCTGGGCCCCCTCCGATGATGATGAGGTCGTCGGCCATCTTCAGCAGACCCTGTCCAACATTGCCTGGATGTTCTTTTTTGGATGGGCTCCCACGATTTGATCAATCACTTGTCCATTCTTGAAAAGCATCAATGTGGGGATACCCCGGATATTGTACTTCGTGGCGGTCTCTCGATTGTCGTCCACGTTGAGTTTGGCCACTTTCACCTTACCGGCATATTCTTGGGCCAATTCCGCCACCATCGGCCCGACGGTTCGGCACGGTCCGCACCAGGCAGCCCAGAAGTCCACGAGTGCCGGAACATCGGACTGCAGAATTTTTTCGTCGAAGTCCCGGTCGCTTACGACCAGCAAGTTTTCGTTTTCTGCCATTATTTGCCTCCTCCTATTTTTCAAGCTCCTTACAGCAGTGATCTCTGAGGAACTTTCTCAGTCTGTTTTTCACGTCCTGGGGCATCGCATCGGTAACGCCCTTGCAGCAAAGGTCGACAGTCGTCCGCAAGGAACGGAAGGCTAGAGCGCATGGCGGACATTGCTCTAGATGTGCCCGGATCAAGCGGCATTCTCGCTCGCCAATTTCTCCCTCAAGGTAATCGGAGAGGTGCTTGCAAAAGTCCTTGCATGTTTTCAATTCCGTCATTATGCGACTCCGCCGGAAGCAGGTTCTCTGTCGAAATAGTACATAACAAGACTTTCCCGCACAGCATTCCTGGCTCTATGAAGCCGGGATTTCACCGCAGTCACTGAAGTTTCCAGGATTTCAGCCACTTCCTGGAGAGAAAAGCCCTCCACGTCGCGCAGTACCAGCACGGATCTGTACAACAGCGGAAGAGCTTCAATGGCTTCCTCTATCTTTCTCCGCCCTTCTTCCGACAGCAGATTGTCAAGCGGGCTGTTCACAAACTCCGCAGATGCGCCCCACAGGCCGGAATCGGAACTGTCGCTCATCTCATCACGATATTCCACGCTCTCCGGCTTAGCTTTCCTCAGATACATCAGGGCGCTGTTGGTCGCTATCTTGAACAACCACGTGGAAAACGACGAGTCTCCCTGAAAATTCTTAAGGCCCCTGTATGCATTGAGAAAAGTCTCCTGGAGCAGATCCTCGGCAACGTGGTTGTCGTTGAGCATTTTTCTCAAATGCCTGTAGATCCTTCCCTCGTACTTGTCCACAATCTGTTCAAAGGCCAAGTAGTCGCCCTGAAGTACCTTCTCTATGTTGCTGCGCTCTTCGTCCGCCACGGTATTCACTTATTTGATGCACAAGAGCCGAAAAAGATTCAATCCCGGAGTAGCCGGCATTAAGCAAACATAATCGCACCGTGAGACCCATGTCAAGGGCAAAGGCTCTTGTCAACCGGTCCCGACAGGAGTGCCCGAACAGGACATAGGGCAAGACCTGCCGAAGACGACCGGACCGCACGGCATGATTCCAATCGGCCCTGTCTGTCGGGGGGTAAGCACGATTGAACCGGGTCAGTACTTCGACATTCTCGCCGCAGCGTTTGCGGTATTGATCGCCGAAGGATTCGCATTGGTGGACACGTCCTCTGGTGTCCTAGCGATCGTCAGAACAGCCAATCGAATATTGGAGGGACAGCCGGGGTCTCTACGCCGGATTCGCCGGCCTTAGCGCCGTCGGACGACGAGCGTTCCGGGATCGACTCGTAGGACGAAAGCGGCAAGGAGAACATTCTCCTTGACTGGAGGACTCCCAGCAGGGAAGGCAGAACCTGCGCCGTCCGGCGGCGGTCATGGAGCAGAACCACGTCTCTCGGCTTGGCCCTGTTGAGGGAAGCCACCACCGTTGATGCCTTGCCGGATGCCATTCGCCAGTCGCGTGTGTCCACGTCCCACCATGCTATCCGATATCCGAGCCGGGCCAGGACTTTCCGGCAATGTGAGGAGTTCGCCGATGATCCGCCATCCCCGTAAGGAAATCTGAAGAAGAGGTTTTGTACCCGAGCGTTCACATTCCCGGCTTCCTTCACCATTTCTTCTATAAGCTTGTGAGCCTCGACTATCTCCTTTTCGGCATTGCCGGCGGAGAGTCGCGAAAAATGGGGATGCGAGTACGAATGATTTCCCAACTCATGTCCCTCAATGAGAGCGCGAACGGCGAGTTTGCGCAGTTCCGTGTTTTCGAGATTCTTGCCGATAACGAAGAAGGTCGCCTTCTGCTTGCGCGTTGCCAATTCGTCCAGAATAGTGCCGGTGCAGTGGAGCGGCCCATCGTCGAAGGTCAGGAACAGGGGACGCTTATCAACGGTACCGGGTGTGACGCCATAGCCCAACATGGTTGAGGGCATGGCGAACGGGAGGCTCTCTCCCTCTTCGGGTTCGATGAACGCCGGTGACAGAAAAAGATCCAACCCGAACGGCATGGGCGGGATCAGAGAGCCGCAGATCAGGCATGCGGCGCCCTGGCGCAGGAACCGCCTCCGCTCAAGGTCAGTGGCGCCGCGGGGCGGCGCCTCCTGCGGTACACGGCCGGCCCTGTC
>DYLG01000088.1 GCA_020722215.1 Desulfomonile tiedjei | reverse complement strand
CTGGCCCTTGCCGACAAGCAGAAGCTGAGCGACGTGGAGCGGGAGGAAATTCAGTATACGATCATGCCGTACCGTTTGAGTTCCGGGACCCTGTACGTGTGCGGATTGCCCGTCGAGGCGCTGGGCCGCGGAAACAGACGATTGCTCTTGAACTCTCTGGGAGAGGTAAGGATAAGCACCCCCTTCATGGTATCGGACTTCTACGAAGTCACCGCGCTTACCGGTCCCCGTCCCGGGCCTACTGCCAGGTCTTATCCGGTCTATCTCAATGAAGACGGGATAACGCCTAGGATCAAGCAATTAGCCCTGGAATGGACTAAGGGGGCTGACACAAGACGTCGGAAGGCCGAAGCAATCGTTGAACGCCTCAAGAAGCGGTTCAGCTATGAACTGAAACCCAAACCCCCTCCTTCCGATGCACATCCTATCGAGCATTTCCTGTTTGAGACCCGGACGGGCAACTGCGAGTACTTCGCTGGGGCCGCGGCTCTCATGCTGCGCGCGGTAGGCGTGCCCACCAGGGTTGTGGAGGGCTTTTCCGGAATGGAGGCCACTTCCGATCCGAACGAATTCGTCGTGCGCTTCTTTCAGGCGCACGCGTGGGTGGAAGCGCTGCTCCAGGACGAGTACTGGACCACCTTGGATCCCACCCCTCCAGCCGCGTTCGGGTTGCCCAACCGGGTGTGGGTGTTTCTCGCGGACCTCTGGGACTCGATCGAATACACCTGGATTTCCAGGGTAGTTCATTTCGATAGCTCCGACCAAGTGGCCTTGAGCGGGTATTTCAAGAAGCTCGCTTCCCGCATGGCCCGTTCCCGCCTGACGCACACAGGGTTGAAGTACGTTCCGGTCCTGGCCGCTTTTTCTCTGGTCCTGCTTCTCGCGGTCCTTGTCCTTCGGCGAAGAAGATTCACGCGCAGCGATCCGTCGGCAGTGTACCGCCGAACTATGAAAGACATGGTGCGAAAAGGCCTGCTGGATCGAGTTCATCCGTGGCATGAGGACAATGCAGCGCTCATCGCGGATAGAGCGCCCTGGGCGAAGGAATCGCTGGACAGGTTTATGGACGTGTACCTTCACCGCCGATTCGGAAACGGTGACAACGTGTCGGAAGAGGAACTCCTCGCGGCAAGGCGAGACCTGATCGGACACGTGGACCGGACATACAAGGCCGCGGCGGTATCGAGCCCCGATGCGTGAGGAAGCCCCCGGACCAATCACAGGCGAGCCGCCTGTGCTACTGGGCGAACTGCGGACGACTGGGCAAAATGGGGGCGACCGGTCGGCTGGGCGCCACTGGGCGCTTCCAAATCCCTGTGGTAATTGGGGCGCCTATGACATATCATGGACAGATCCCAAATGAATCGGACCGACGGCGCCGGAAGCGAGGGTGGAATCATGAAAAGGTTTTTCGGATTCAGCTTGGTGGTGGGTTTGGTCATGTGTCTGTTCGTCGCGGGAATTCCAGGAGCCGAGACAGACGGGCTTACCGTCACTTGTAAACGAGACCGCGATTTCAAAGGCCGTCAAGCGGATCTTTGGGGAGTTGAACTCACGTTCAATCTTCCGGTCTTCGCGTCAGAATTGACCAAGTTCACGAAAGTGACCATTGGTGACAAAAAGCATACGTATGTGGTCCAGAATCTGGAGAAGGACAAGAGCCAGGACGCCGCTTCCCGGAGGTTCAGAATAGTCGGACAGCGGCCTCCCAAGGATGCCGGCGCTGTGAAGATCTCGGTGGAAAAAGGGCTGGCCGACGCAACCGGCCGGAAGCTGCTTGCTGAAGATTTCAGCTATCTCTTCTCCCCGCAGCTCGAGAAAGTTGTCGTGACAGGCTACGAATCCTTTTACCGATTGCCCGACGACAAGGGCCTCAGGCTGAGGTTTTCAAGCGATGTGTCTGCCTGGGAATTGCGCGGCGCATTTAAAGTGACCCCCGAGGTCCCCAATCTGCAAGTCGCTGCCGGCCCATACTCCAGGAGCCTTGTGCTCAGGGGCGACTTCGAATACGGACGGGAATATGTTCTCGAGATCTCGCCGGAGAAGGCCGAGGAAGGCGCCAAGATTCTAGAGGCTCGAAGCATCAGTTTCAAAGGCCCCGGCATCCCTCCGGAAATCCGGATCAAGACCCAGCGCGACGTGGTGGAGCTGAGAAGCCGCCAGCTTGTGCCGCTGTCCGTGCAAATGGTCAACAAAGTCCGGGCCACTCTTAAGGGAATACCGCCCTACCTCGTTCCGGAAGCGGCCGATCATCTCAAGGCAAAGGGCAATCTCGACGCGTGGGCCGGCCAGGAGCGGCTTGGGGCCATGCGTAAGCTCATTGAATCAGGCCGCATTCCCAAGGTTTTCGGCGGAGACTTTCCCGAGGACTCGGAGGTCTTTTTCGTAGATGGAGCAGCCCGAAAGAGTGCACGGTTCTCGATGCCCATGTCCTTCCGCAAGAATCCCGATCGTGGCCGCGCACTCGCGGTGACTTTGGTCGATCCCGACGGTGGATTGAAGACTGCAACATCTCGGCTGCTTCAGGTCACGGACCTTTCGGTGAGCTACAAGATCTCAGCCAAGACTCTGCTGCTGTGGGTCACGTCCATTTACGGGGGAGACCCGGTGTCGGGCGTGGATGTGCTGTTGTACACTCATGACGCGCAGAGGTTCATTGTCGGCAAGACTGACAAGGACGGGTTGCTGCGCATACAGGACGGCGCTGAATTCCCCGCTGTGAGGACCGGCCGGGAGACTTCAGGAGTCTCCAAGCAACCGTTGACAATCCGGAAAGTCAAATGGGCTGTGGCAGCCACGGACTCGGATTGCGCGGCGGTCCCGTTGGACAGCTTCCGGCTGAAACCCTTTTCCACCCCTCAAACCAGCAAGCCTGAGGCTGAACCGGATGTCTTCCGCGGGTACATTTTCACCGAAAGGGGTATCTATCGGCCCGGTGAGAAAGTGCATTTCAAATGCGTAGTAAGGGCTTACAAGAACAAGAAAATAGTGTCGCCGACCGGTAAGGAAGTGGAAGTGGCGATAATCGGGCCGAAAAATGACGTAATCTATTCGAGCACCATGCCTCTCAGCGAGTTCGGTTCCTGTTACGACTCATTTAAGCTTAAGAGTTTCCTTCCGGTCGGTACGTACACCATCGAGGCCCGGATGAAAGGATCGGAGGGCGACAAAGACTCGAACGCGTTCAAGAGAACATTCTTGGTCCAGGAATACAAGCGGCCTCGGCATTTCGTGGCCCTAAAGTTGAGCGTCGCGAAAAGGACAACCGAAGAGTACATCACCCTCAAGCGCGAAATTGACATCGTGGAAGTTAACGTGGGGGCCGAATACTATGCAGGCGGGCCGGTCAAACATGCAAAGGTCAGGTGGAAAGCCACCCTTGTGCCTGCAAAGTACGATGTGAAAGGATTCGAGAACTTCTTCTTCGGTAACGAGTCGGATGACGAGAGATTCGTCGAGTCCGGCGAATCCATTCTGGATAAGAATGGTAAGCTCCTGATTTCAATCCCGATGGAGCGGAGCACCTTCAATGGGCTGTACCGCGTTAAGGTATCCGCAACGGTACTGGACGTGGACGGCGAGCCCGCTACGGACGTGGCGACATTCAGCCCCAAACCTCGGTTCATGGTTGGCGTTTCCACTCATCCCGACAGAGTCCAGAGCGGTTATTCCTCTTCACTCAAAGTGATTGTTCTTGATAAGGACGGAAAACCCGTGCCTTCCGGCGAACTCAGCGTAGGGTTGCTGAAGATGGACCATTTCTCGACACTCAAGAGAGACGAGGAAGGGAACCTCAATTACAGTTGGGATGAAGGGTGGCTCAAGGCCGCTAGTTCCACGGTGTCCATAACGGACGGCGCCGCGTTGTATGACGTGGAGTTCAACGAGTTCGGCCGGTTCATGCTGGCCTTTTCGTACAAGGACGAGTCCGGCGAGTACACCAGCCAGACGACCTTCAAGGTGGGCTGGGAGGAGTACGACCGCTGGTGGAGACAACGCACGGATGAAGCATGGCCCACCACCAATGAAGTCATGCCGGTGACCACCAAGAAAGAATACAGGATCGGCGACGAAGTAACGGTCGAGTTCAGCACAAGACGGCCGTTGAAGAAATGCCTGGTGGCTTTGGAAGCGGGAGACATCATTGATTACAATATCATCGACGTCAACGGCACAAAAGGCGTTTTCACTTTCAAGGCTGCAAAGGAGCATCAGCCCAACGTATACGTGTCCATCATAGGCGCTGCCGGAAGGGATGAGTTTCCGTTACTGCGCACCCAGACCGACACGGACATCCCCACGGTGTACTTCGGTTATGCTAGGGTCGCTGTAAGAAGCGATATCCAAGCCCTCAACGTCAAAATCGACCCAGAGCGTTCCCAGCTCAAGGGAAGGCCAGGTGAAAAGGCGTCTCTGCGGTTCAAGGTCACTGACGCGAAGGGCAAGGGAGTCATTTCTGAGCTGGCTGTTTGTGTTGTGGACGAAGCGGTCCTTGCCCTCACGCGCTACGTGACTCCGGACCTGTCCACCCTCAACGATTTCACAATCCCTCTGTCGGTGTTTTCGGGCGACCTTCGTATGGACCTCATCAGTCAGGATCTATTCCGCATACTCTCCACGAAGCCCCTCACGGGCGGCGGAATGGGGCCTGGATTCATATCCCCGAGTATCAGAAAAGACTTCCGGCCCGTGGCTTACTTCAACCCTGCGCTGACCACGGACAAATCGGGCGAAGTGAGCATCGAGTTCACTTTGCCGGACACTACTACGAAGTATCGAGTGTACGCGGTGGCCTGCGATAAGGGTTCCGGGTTTGCTTCTGCTCAACGGGACATGGTCGTGGCCAAGGAATTCTTCGTTGAGCCGTCGGTCCCACGGTTCCTGGCGCCCGGGGATCGGGTAGGCTTCCCGGTGGTGGTGTACAATCAGTCAGGGGCCGAAGGCAGCGCTACACTTGAGGCTGAGGCATCAAAAGGTTCCAAGATCAGTCTCTCGAAAGCGTTCTTGGAGCTTGAGCCGGACGCCTCTTCGGTGGTCCAAGCCAGGCTGGACCTGCTTTCCGGCGGTGAGGACGCCCGCGTGCTTGTCCGGGGGAAGTTCAAAGGCAAGGCAGGGGAGTTTTCAGACGCAATAGAGAAGCCGATTCCCATCCTGTCGCGATACATACCTGCAACAGTCGTCTATTCTGGCAGCACATCCACGAAAACCGATATCGCGGCGCGTCTGCCGGCCGCATTGAAGACGCTCAAGCCCGAGGACATAAATCCCAATGACTTCAAGGCGTACATCACCCTCAGCGCGACAAACTGGAACAGGATTGCCCCAGGTTTGAAGTACCTGCTCCACTATCCTTACGGGTGTATTGAACAAACCAGTTCGGGATTGATCCCGCTTTCGGGAATGAGGGCTCTGGCGGAAGTGAAGGCATTGCTCGGCATAGGACCCAAGGACGTGGACAAGTTCCTCCAGGGAGGAGTCAAGCGTCTCCTCTCCATGCAGTTGGACAACGGCGGGTTTGCCTATTGGCCCGGCCAATCGGAGGTGACGTGGTGGGGCACTCTGTATGCGACTTTTGCGCTCACAGTGGCCCGCCAGAATGGATTCGACGTTCCGGAAGCCCGTCTGAAGGCCGCATTGGACTTCATTCGCCAGAGCCTTTTCGGGAGGGGCAGCCATCATCTCGGCGAGAACCGCCGGTGGACCAAAGAGCTGGCTCTGTATAGCCTAGCCATGAACGACATGCTCAAACCCGCTGAGCTGGAACCTTTTTTCGAGGATTTCGACGCCCAGGACGAGCAGGCCAAAGCCCTGTTAGTGCTGTGCGCGAAGAAGACGGGCTATCGCCCCCCCGACGAATTGGCCAAAATGACCGCGAAGCTCAAGCCGGTTGTAGATCCGGCCAGGCGTGATTATTACAATTCCAGTTTCCGTACGATCGCCATGTGCCTTCTGGCCAATCTGGAGGCAGGTGGAGCCGTGGAGCAGGCAGACAAGCTTGCTGGGGCTCTGTTGACAGGGTTGAAGCCTGAGGGCCGGTGGCACTCCACTGCGGACACGGGATGGTGCCTCTTCGCTCTGGCTCGGTATTTCAAGGGCAAGGATCCCGGCAAAGTGAGCCCCATCCCTGTCAAAGTGAGTTATGCCGGGGAGGCCGCGAGGTCCGCGGCCGTCGCCGAAGCGTCGGTCCAAATGGACATCGATCCTTACAGGCTCTTGAGCAAAGGACGAATCACTCTGGAATCGTCGAAGAAGGAGCTGGTCAACTATACCCTCACCGTCACTTACCCCGATGTGTCTTCAGATCCTGCGGAACTCGGACGTGGATTCACCCTGAGCAAGACGATAGAGAACCTCAGCGGCAAGAAGGAGACACACGTGGGAGACGTCGTGAGGGTGACTGTCACCATTGGGATTCCAATGGACACGACAAAGGGACGGTCGCTCCGGGTGGAATACCTGGCGCTGGAGGACCCCGTGCCTGCGGGGCTTGTGCCCATCAACTCGGAACTGGAAACCGAGGGATACTCGGAGGGCAAGTCCAGGGGCGAACACGCCCCATGGCGACATGGGTACTATGAATTCAGGCCCAATTACTCTGAATTCAGGGATGACGGGGTTCGCGTCTTCAAGAATAGGGCGTGGACCGGCTCTTATAGGTACACCTACCTGGCCAGGGCGGTCATGGAAGGAGACTTCTGGATGAGAGGCTCCAGGATTTCTCTGATGTACGACCCCGACGTGTTCGGCAAGACCCTTGGCAGGAAGGTGACCATCCTGCCTCCGGAGAAGTGACGCTCAACAACAGGGCGGCAAACCTCGCGGGATGGGTTTCCGGCTGAAGGGCGGGTTTCAAACCCGCCCTTACCAACTCTAGTAGCACGGGCGGCCCGCCCGTCATTCGATTGCCGACCCTTCAACAGTCTTGCGACAGGCTTCTGCGTTGGGGGCTTCATTTCTTGGCGCACCCACGGAGCGGGAAAGGAAAAGGCCCTCTACGGACCTGGCTTTCAAGGGTATCGAGCCAGCGCGTCAATGCCGCGACGAAAATTCTCTCCGCGCGTTTTTCGTCCAGACGGTACTTCTCGGGAATGAAACACAGGTCAGGCACGTAAATACCGTCGAGTCTCTTGATAAAAGGACACTCATCCAATTGACCGGTACTTAATCGGCAAAGGTGGGCATAGACGCGATTCAAGACCGGCTTAGAGCCTTTGATTTTGAATCCCTGGAACGCATAGTTGGTTGCAAGGAGCGTCATTTCGCTGATGCGGGATTTTCGGGAAAGGTTTTCCAGGGAATTCCTGTCGCGCATGAGCGAGAAGTATGGTGCGAACAGCGCGACGCGTATTGCCTGAGAAGGCTCAGACCGCATAGAGCCCAAGATCTGCTCAATGGCCCCGCTCAGATCTTGAATGGTTGCGTCGAACGCCCACAATCGGCGTTCCTTATCCAGGCGGGGAAACCGCCTGCGGAAGGCTTGTTCTTCACCGGGGAGCACGAGGAAGACGCAGTCTGAGCGTTCCCAGAAAGTGTCGCCGTCTTGCGCCATGTGCAGATCCCGCAGCGCCTTCAGATATAGAATTGGCACCGCCTGAGCAGCCTCGGGTTTCTTCCTGAGTTCGTCGGCCACCCGACGGGCATGAGGCACAAAGATCGATTCCAATTCTTGCAGTTCTTCCTGATAGAGAAAAGCGATTTGCGCGGCCTGAAGAATGTGGTCCACAGCCACCACCTGCATTTCGTGTCGCCCGACGTCCAGAGGTTCGTGATCCTGCTGCCATTCGTCGAAGGTAAGGACATAGAGTTCTTCTTTTAGGGCATCGGAAAGTCTCTCAATTCCATACGGCCCATAAAGGTTCTCGGAGGGAATTATTACGGTCCTGCACCCCGCGTCGTAAGCGGATTCAAGCTTCACGTCCAATCCCCCCACTTCCGTGATCCGTCCATGGGTGTCAATCTCGCCGGTCATGGCAACATCTCGCCGAATCTTGTTTCCGGAAAGGGCCGATGCCAGGGCCAGCCCGATGGCTCCCCCTGCTGAAGGTCCGTCCTTAGGGGTTGAACCGCCCATGAAATGCAAGTGAATGGGAATCTTGGCTTTTTCCGGATCTATTCCCAGGGGCCCTGCGCAATCAAGAATTGCAGTGAGGGCCACCTTGCGGCTTTCGTCCATGACTTTCTCGATGTTTCCCGTTGCCTGAACGACACTCAAGAAGCCGCGATCCTCACGGCCATCGCCGCCGACGTGAATCGGGGTGGCCTGAACGGGAATGATGGATCCGACCCCTCTTTCCACATTGACTCCCAGAGCCAGCGCTTCTCCAATGCGGTCTTCGTCGCCAATGCTTCGCGGGGGCTTGGGGGGGTCGAGGTACTGTTTGATTCGTTCCCTCGTTATTTTCACTGAAACCTGTTCCCCGGTAAGGATCTCCTTTCTCATGATCCGGAGAAACAGGGTTCGGATAAGCCTTTCCAGCTCACGCACCCCTGCCTCGTACGTGTAGGTCTTTACAAGATGCCTCAGAAGATCAGCCTCCTGATCCGGATCGAAACGCACCTGATCCTCGCTGATGTGATGTCGTTGTCGAATTCGCTTGATCAAATGCTGTTGCGCGATGCACACCTTCTCCTGAACGCTGTAACGGTCCAGCATGACCACTTCGCACCGGTTGATCACCGGAGCCGGAACCGTCTCCAGCGTGTTCGCGGTGAGAATGAAGTGGCAGTTGGAGAGGTCTATGTCCACCGTGGTCTGGGTGTACTTATCGTGGAAGATGTGGTTTTGTTCGGGATCGAGGATCTCCAGCAGGGTTGCGACCGCGAACTTCTCCGTCTTGTCGGCTTCATCCATGATGAACATGCCGTTGAGGATCCCCATCTTGATGATTCCTTGGACTATGGCTCCCGGCTTGGACCCTTCGTAGGTGAATCCATGGCCTCGGAGGTCCGCCTCGTCGCGCATGCCGCCCAGAGAAAGCTTGTGGTAGGGAACACCAAGGTTCTCCGCTATGGAAATGGCCAGGGATGTCTTGCCCACCCCAGGGGGGCCCACGAAAAGGAACGAGCTTCCATTACGCCTCCAGGAAGACGCGTCCTTTTCGGTGAATCCCTGATACCGCCAGATGAGATTCGCAAAGAAATCGCAGAGCATCTCTTTGGGCTTTTCCAGACCGTAATGCGTGCTGTTGAGGCCCCTTTCGAAATCCTCCGGGGTGACCTCGATCCTCTTGATCACTCCCCAGGGAATTGCCAACAATGTTTCGATAAGCTCGCTGTACTTGTACCCGCTATGGCCCGCGGCGTTAAGTTTGTTCTTGTCGATGATCTCCATCACGCGCACAGGGAACGCGGGATCATTTCGGGCTTCTTCTATGCGGTCCTTGAGGCCCTTAGTCTTCGGTTCCGTGGGTGCGGCGGGAGTTACGGGAATAGGACGAACCGGCTCCGGTTGCTGTATGTCCCCTGCCATGAGTTTCAATCGATCCTTGAACAGCTCGAAGATCTCTTTTGTGGGCTTTCCTTCCAAGGCTGAAGCCGAGAGTTCCAGTTCCTGAAGGAGATAGACCAGACCCCAACTGTCCTTGAACGTTTCAAAGACCTGTTTTGCCTCCGTCTCGTCTGTGTCGACCAGCACGCTGAAAAACCTCAGTACCCACATTAGGCAAGATGTCCTGGTCACCAGCGAGGAAGAGACGTCTCTGCTTCTCCGATAGCATACCCCAATGAGCTTTGCTTTCATCTCTTTGTCAAGGGCTGGGAAAACCTGCCGCAAGAGGCTTCCTCTGAGATCGCCAAGGACTTCGGCCGCCCCGGTAAGGATTCGAGATATTTGCGCTTCGTACGAAATCTCTTGTTCGGCCATGTCCAGTAAACTCGCGTAGTCCCTGCCTTTGAGCCCGTTCATCTCATCGGTCAAGGCAAGGCGCAAAGTCCGATAGAACGTGGGGTCATTGGCCCGACGGTCCATGGCGAATGCCACATCGGATCCGATTGCATCCCGTTCACTGCACTTGGGATACAACAACAGCTCGAGTTCGTGTCGGAGCATGAATTCGGAGAACGCCAGCATCTTCCGTTCTTCCGGAGTGCCGTGCCCGAGCGAGGCCTCCGGATCTCCAGGTATCACAAATGCCAGATAGTCGAAAACGCGCTCATGGATGTGAATGATGCCCCTTTGCTCTCTGCCGGTGACCGCGCTGACGCCTCGCATCACGTTGTTCTCGTCTTCCAGGCGCTTTATGTCCACCTGATCGCCCACCCGGGCGACCACAAGGGGATCTGTTCCACGTTTCTTCCGAAAGTGGGGCAGGATACGCTTGGTGATTATGGCGCGGAGGACCAGAGTGACCCGCTTAATGTCCTCCGCTGTGGGCAAAGGCAAACTCTCAAGCATTGTGTAGTCAAATTCCATAGGAAACATGTGATCCCTGCTCCCAAAAAGGCGAAAACGCCATTTGCGTGTCGCGGAACCCGTCTTGGGCATTCTGAGCGCGACAACTCTCCTATTGTACTGCGAAACAAGAGCAAGATGGGAGCTTTTTCGCAGCGCTCAATATGGGCAGAGAGAATCCTGGGACGCCTCTTTCCATTGGGCGCCATGCGGACTTCTTCGCAGAAGATCGAACCACCAACAGGCCTGGAAGCACGAGGCAATTTCCGCACGAATTCTCTCTTCGGGTCCAGTGGGCGATTGTCCTTCCACACAAAAAGTCTGGATGATTTTCTACCGACTTTCCGGAAGTTCCGAGATTTTCTGGCCGCTCCGGACGTCAGTCCAAGAATATAGCCTTGACAGCCGCGCGGGAACAGGCTAACGTCTCTCGCCGAAAATCTAAACCAACATGGGACATCTCAAGGGGGTACTGCAATGAACAAGGCCGAACTGGTCGGCAGGATTGCCAAGGATGTGGGCATAACCAAGAAGGCTGCGGCCGCTGCTCTTGACGCGTTTGTCGGAGCCATTCACGATGCGTTGAAGAAGAAGAGCGGTTCCATTAGGGTTTCCGACCTGGGGACCTTCAAGGTCGCTGCAAGAAAAGCACGAAACGGAGTTAACCCCCAAACCAAGAAGAAAATCAAGATAGCAGCCACCAAAGTTCCTCGTTTCAGCCCGTCAAAGGCACTGAGGGAAGCGGTGAAGAAGGCTAAGTGAGCGAGGTATGGGGCTGGAACGGGTGAGCAACCGAAGCGACCCCGGCCCCCCCCTTTCCGGAGCCGGCACTGAGAAGCGCGTAGGCTGATAGGCAGTCAGGGGGTCAGCATGTACGCGCAGGAAATCTCCCCTGTCTGAACACAGGACGCCACACCTACTAATAGACCGTTTCATTTGTACCCTTGCGTTTCCCGGGGAGCGAACCCCGCTTTCTGCCTTTCCCTCCGGGAGAGGGCCCTGTTGAGGGTGTTTCTGAATCGCTCCACCGGAACCACGTCGCTAATCCTCTCCACGGCCCAGTATCGTGCCGTGCGGATAGCCAGGATGTTACCGCGTCCAAATTTGGAAGGAACGAGAGGTCTGAGCAATAAGTCGAGTTGCTTCGGCAAGTTAGCTTTGACCAACGGTTCTGGAGAAGATGCCTCTTGCCGCTTCGCAGCCCGGACTTATGGCGTACGGGCTGGCAGGATCCGTTTAATTGCCATTGTGCAACGATTCGGTCATCTTCGAGGGGCCGCAAGACAGGCTCCTGGCCTGACTGTTCGGGGAGTCCGTCGATTCTTGTAGCAGGAACGTTTGACTTGCAGGTGCTTCTACGCGTTGCCCACGTCGTCGGGACCCATGCGTTCGAGGATTTTGGTCAGCTCCTCGTCGGTTTCGTCGATGTCTTCCTGGGTGAACAGGACCTTGTGTCCGGCGCCTTCTTCTTTGTCTCCTTGGACCATGCCTGCTATCACGTCTTCGCTGACGTAGATTGGTACTCCGCTCCACGTGGCCAGAACCAGCGAATCCGAAGGGCGGGCGTCCACCGTTATCAACTTGGAATTAGGGCCTTTCAGATAGATGGTCGCGTAGTAAGTGTGGTCTCGAAGATCGTCAATCTCGATGTGCTCCATAATCAGCCCGCTCTTTTCCATAATGTTCCTCACGAGTTCATGAGTCAGCGGCCGCTGGAACACTTCCTTGTTTATGGCCCTCTGTAAGGCCATGGCCTCCACGGGCCCGATCCAAATGTACAGTTCACGCTCCCCCTTTGTTTCCTTCAGTATCACGACGGGTTGCAGATTCCGGTTATCCGAGGCGATTCCTGTGATCGTCATCTCCTGGAACTTCTTGTCACGTTTCATCGGGGACCTCCCAACTGAATCGGGCTGTTCGGCCTGCCTCAGAGGATCTCTGTAGCGCCATGAATGCAGGTTAACATTCCCGGAGGATTCATGTCAACGCGGTTCCCCCCGCGGCCGCCTCCAACGGAGGCCGTCCGCTCATGCCGCACGCTCCCCTGACGGCATTGCCGAATGTCCCCCCGGAGACTGAACGGTTACGCGCTCAAGAAAACAGGCCTAGACTTTCTCGAGTAAGATGACTATACCATTAGAGTTCGGCCCTGCAAAAGGCTGAGCCCAATTCAAGCAAGAAGAGGTGATCCTCAATGTATATGCCCAGGATCAGTACCAAGAAATGCAAGCAATGCGGTGAGTGCATCGATGTGTGTCCCACGGATGTCTTTGAAGTCGAGGAAGAAAAAACCGTGGTAGCCAACCCGGCGGACTGCATCGGGTGCGAGTCCTGCATATCAGTGTGTCCGGAGGAAGCTATAACCCTTGATGAAATCTGAACGTTCCGGGTCCCCGCATGCACATGCAATCCGGAGCGTGGAAGTCTCAGCCGCGGCCGCATTTCAGTCCGGAGGTTGCCGGCGGTCGAGATCTGAATCGGGATCGCCTTTCAGAGGGACGCGCCTCGATATGAGAATCGTCCCGAAAGGCTTGTCCTGATACACTCTTACCAGCCGGAGCTTCACCACCTCAAGCAGCGCCAGAAAGGTGGTCAGGAGTCCCAGCCTGGTCGGCTTCTCGCCGAAAAGCGCTCCGAAGGTCACCCATTCCCGATCTTTCAGCCTTTCGAGGATTTCTCTAATTTTCTCCTTGACTGAAAGTCTGTCCGGTTCGATCTCGAGCAGGTCCCGTCCGGATGTGCGCTCCAGCACCTCACGAAACGCCGCCACCAGCTCGGCCACGCTTACGTCCAATGGTTGCTGGGTTCGCGGTAATTCGATGAGCGCATCGGGGTCTTCTCTGACAAACACATCCCTGTCCAACGAGGGAAGCTCGCCCAGGTTTTGCGCGGCCTCCTTGTAGCGCTTGTATTCCAGCAGGTGGGCCACGAGTTCGTCGCGGGGGTCCTCGGCTTGTTCCTCTTCATTGGTTTCGTCGGTCGAGGGGAGCAGCATCTGGGACTTGACGTGGGTGAGGTATGCGGCCATGACCAGATACTCCCCGGCAACATCAAGATTCAACGACTTCATCAGCTCAATGGTTTCGAGGTATTGGTTTGTGATCAGCGCGATGGGAATATCGGTTATGCTCACTTCGTTGCGATAAATGAGATGAAGGAGCAGGTCCAGCGGGCCTTCGAAGACCTCGAGTTTTACTTCATAAGCCATGACAACCGGCCACCAACCTTCCCCCCGGCTGTCGCCCGGCTGCGGCGCCTGCCCATTGAGGGTGCAGGATGCCGGTTAGCCGCCGTACAGACGATGCACGCCATAACCTATGGACCAAACCAGCGTGAGTGCCGTTACACCTATGCAGACGACTGCAACGTTCCTGTGCAAGAGTCTCTCCGGAGCCCTTTCCTGATAGCTAAAGAGGTAGCCCAGGAGAGCACCTGCAGCGATTCCGCCCCCGTGCGCCCAGTTGTTGGACGAAAGGATTACGCCGGTAACCAGAATAGCCACGGCCCACGCTCCGATTTCACTGAGTACCTGCTGACCATAGGCGCCTCCGCGGCTCCAACCATAGTACATTGCAGCACCGATCAGTCCGCAGAGGGAGGCTGACGCTCCTATGGTAAGAACCACTCCGGCCAGATATGAAACGAAGAATCCCACAAGGCCGCTCAGTGTATATATGCCGATCATTCTGTTGACGCCGTACTCTTGGATAACCAGCGGTCCGAGTTGCCTCAGTGCCAGCATATTGAAGACGATGTGCAACAGGCCTCCGTGCAAATAATTAGCCGAAAGGAGAGTCCACCATCCGTGAAAATAGCCTATGGGGCCGGTCCCCGTGCCGCCGAGGAAAAAAAGACTCTCCACTGACGGAGAAAGGAAGGAAAACGGGTTTGATGAAATAGCGATCCCCGACGGATTCGCAAGCAAGGAGATCACAAACATCCCGACATTGACTGCGATAATGGCCGAGATCACCTGATGCGGCTCCAGGCGGGCTTTGGTCCGGATATTGTTCTTCGTCCACGACCCGGGAGCGGCCACTCCACAGTAGGGGCATTCGGTTTCATCCACGCTGATGAGTCTCTTGCAGTTGGGACAGAGGATCGAGCGTCTTTCGCGTTCTGCCATGGGTCAACCTGTTCCGTATTGGCTAAGGGTCCGCCAGAAACAAATATTGCACTCTCCTGCGTTCACTGGCGGGCGCCGGGCCGGTAGGAGTACGGGCGACCGGCCGGTCCCCCCTGCCGTGGCCCGATGACGAAATGGCCTCCGTCGCCATTTTTCGGCAGGCCCCAGGAACTGCGTTTCACAAATACGGTCGGCGATCCGGTAAGACCGGCCTCCGTTCCGGTCCTTGCAGGGGAACGACCGGCAGGGAGGTCGGTGGCTACCGATTCAGCCCTTCGAGAGCCTTACATCGGCCGAACAAATACGTCACCGCATTTGCGCGAAGGCGTACTGAGCTAAAGGCAAGAACCCCCGGATATCTCATTGTTGCGCATGGCCTCTTGGCCATGGCTTTCCCGAGCACCTAGCGGCGAATGCCGGAAAACCCTATTTGCCCTTGGTGCTTGGAGCCTGTTTTCCGCCTTTAGCCGTGGTCTTCTTTGCGCCTTTGCCTTTGGTGGCGGCGGCTTCTTTGGCGGCGTCGGCCTTCTTGCCCTTGGACTTCTTGTCGGAATTGCCGGCTTCAAGCTTTGCAGCCGCTCTTTCGGCGAGTTTCTGCGCTTTCATTTCTCGCAGTTGGTTGGTTTGATCGGACAGGAAGCGGATTCTGGCCAATGCCACGTCAACCTGTTTGATCTTGGCTCCCAGACTCTTCACGATCGAATCCCTGGCAATCTGCTTCTCCTCGAGTCCTTGCTCCTTGAGGAGGGCTTTTCGCTCGTCGGACTGCCTTACGTACCGTTCTCTCTGAGTAGTTCGTACGTGCTCGCTCTTGGATCCCATAGTCAACCTCTTTTCAAGCCTCTCCGGCAAAAAAATAATTATTAGTATGCTGACGCTCCAAAGTCAAGGCCGTGGAACCCGCCGGAATCCACGGTCAAACTCTGACGTGGCGCGGGTGTGGGTTCTTGGAGGACCGATGTGAGGGCCTTTCCGAATCGGTCTTCTCACCCCGAATATGGCGGCTATTGTGTCATGAGCCTGTCCTGTCAACGGGCGGCCTTATCAACCCTTGTGGGCATCTCGGCCCTCGTACTGTTCTGCCTCCGTTGGAATTGGACAAAGCCTCCGTTATGATAGTCACAAGGCAGCGGAGGAAATAC
>DYLG01000087.1 GCA_020722215.1 Desulfomonile tiedjei | reverse complement strand
GCTTGAACCCGCGAGCCTTTCATCCCTACGCAGGCGCCCACCGGATCCACGTCCGCGTCGGCTGAGCGCACGCCGATCTTCGCTCTCTGTCCGGGCTCTCTGGCTGCGCGCATGATACGGACAATTCCCTCGGCAATTTCAGGTACTTCCTGCTCAAAGAGCTTCACCAGAAATAGCGGGTGTGCACGGGAAAGAATTATTTGCGGGTCCTTCTGGGTTCTTCTCACATCGAGAATGATTGCCCGTATTCGGTCGCCTTGTCGGAAACTTTCACGCGGGATCTGTTCGCTGAAGGGGAGAACAGCTTCTCCTCTGCCCAGATTGACTATGATGTTGCGCTTCTCGAAGCGTTGCACCATGCCGGTGACCACGTCTTCTTTGCGGTCTTTGTATTCAGCGTAGAGGTTCTCCCGCTCGGCATCCTTGACTTTCTGAATGATTACCTGTTTGGCAGTTTGGGCCGCGATTCGGCCGAACGTCTCGGTTTCCATCTTGACCCCGAGCTGGTCGCCCACTTCAGCTTCCGGGTCCAATTCCTTTCGCGCGGTTTCGAGGTCGATTTCGACGGTGGAATCCTCTACTTGGTGAACCACATCCTTGAAGAGAAAGACCTCCACCTCGCCTGTTTCGTCACTATATTGCGCTTCGAGTTCCACTCTGGGGCCGTACTTCTTTCGTGCCGCGGAAACAAGGGCAGCCTCCAATGCCTCCACCAGTGTGTCTCTGGAGATCCCCTTTTCCTTGGCCACCTGATCAATCATCCTGTTCAGGTTAATTCCCATCCCTAATCCCCCGTTGTTCCAGCTCGTCGTCGAAGATCGTCACGGAAGAATTCCGAATCGGGAAGATCCAGCCGTGCCTGCTGCATGTCTTCCGTCGGTATCCGGATTCTCGTTCCGTCAACCTCGATGACAACCATGGATTCCTCCATTCCCTTTAGGATTCCTTGAAAATTGCGCCTCCCTTGAAGCTTCCGACGAGTCTTGATTCTCACGGGCGAGCCGGCAAACGCGCAGAAGTCCTTCTCTCTCTTGAGGGCCCTGTTGATTCCCGGGGAAGAGACTTCCAGGTGATAGGATTGGTCGATGGGATCTTCAAGATCGAGCAGGGCGCTCACTTGGCGACTGATGAGTGCGCAGTCATCCAGAGTGATGCCTCCGGGTCTGTCTATGTACAGTCGCAACACACGCCGTCCTCCCTCGGGCCTAAACTCGAGGTCCACCAATTCTACGCCTTCAGGCTCAAGTACCGGTTCAATAAGCCGCCAGAGAGACAAAACCAGATCCGTATCCATTTCAGATCACCCCATGGGGTGTTATCGCTCCCAGAATTGCCGCCAATTCCGTTCACTCGCCAAAATCCACAAAAAAACCCGGGATCAGAAACCCGGGTGGCCGTAACCACTCTTTGGAGCGGGCAACGGGGGTCGAACCCGCGACATCAAGCTTGGGAAGCTTGCACTCTACCAACTGAGCTATGCCCGCGTCATTTGAAAAAATAGCAACGACTTAAGTTGCTGTCAAGCTATTTCCAATCTTTTTTCCAGGCCCTCCTCGGGTTTTTTCGACGTCGGCCACTTCTTTTCCGTGGTTCGCCGGCAAGTCATGATAATTCACCTCAGTCTGACCGAGAGGGCACACATCGGCGCGCCTGGCTGCACCTCGGGTCTGCAATAACTACTCGGCTCTTTCGGTGATCTCGATATCCGCCTTTGCCTTCAGTCCTCGAAGCCAACCATCGAGGAATTCCCCTCGCCTGAAGGACTCCACTTTCTTGGCCAGGTCCTCGATTTCCGCCTCATGTCCAGCCGGGTCGGCCTTTTCGATACCAGTTAGCCGCACCACAGCAAAGCCTCCCTCGGTCAAGGGCAGTGGAGTCAGAAAAAGAGGTTCGGACGTGGACAGGGCAGTGAGCATTTCGCTCAGTTCGCGCCCTTTGCCAAGTTTGGGTACAAAGGGCGCCATTCTGGTTACCGGCATGAGTCTCTCCCAGGAGAGGCCGAACTGCTGCGCGGTTTTCTCCCAGTCCTCCAGGTTCTTCTTCAGCGTCGCGATGATATCGAGCGCCTTTCGCCGGGCTGAATCCACCGCGAGTTGCGACAGAAAATCCCGGACCACGGCTTGGCGAACCTCCGCCAGTTCGGGCAATCGCTCCGGCTTCTTGTTCAGGAGTTTGACAAACACATAGTTGTCTCCCTCCTTAACCCGAGCAACCTGGCCGGGTTCCAGGTCAAAAACCTCTTCCATCAGTTTCGAGCCCTTACCCACGTCCGGAATCCCGGACGTTTTGGACAGTGACTGGGCCGTTTTCACCTCGAATCGGAATTCCTCCTCTTGGGCCGGCCCTCTGAGGTCAAGGGTTTTCCAGACTTTCTCGAAGAAGGCGTCGGAAACGTTCACCACCATCGCCCGAGCCATTTCGCCCTGGAGCAGGTCAACGATCTTGTCCTTTACCAGTTCAAAGGCAATCGGCTCTTCCGGCTTCTTTTCTTCGACCCGAATGATATGAAAGCCGAGTTTGGTCATGATCGGCTCGGAGACTTGCCCCTTTTCCAGCTTGAAAACCGCGGCTTCGATAGCAGGTTCCACGGTTCCTTTCGAGAAGAACCCCAGGTCGCCACCCTTCCCCTTGGTCGCTTCGTCCTGAGACTCGGCTGCGGCGACCTTCTCGAAATCCTCACCTCCTCTGACGCGCGCGAGTATCTCTGCGGCCTTCTTCTTCAAACCTTCAACCCGCTCTTCATCGGGCTTTGTAGGGTCGAATTCCTCGGGCCATTTCAGAAGAATCTGTCTGGCACGAACCCTCTCTTTGGTGGTGAACTCATCGGGATGATTGGCATAATAATCTTGAGCTTCTTCATCGCTCACCGGAAGTCCCTTGGCAATATCACGCCAGGAAAATACCACGTATTCCAGATCAACAATTGCCGGGAACTGATATTTCTTGCGGTTTTCGGCGAAGTATCCTTCAAGGGCCTTGGGATCGACGTCGGCCTCCTTCTTTTCTTCCGGCTTGACCAAGAGCACCGAGAGGACCAGTTGGTCATTCTGAAAAGCCCAAAGCTTCCTCACTTGCTCGAAGTCAATCTTCACACCGTCAGTGAGGAGACGAACCAGTTGGTCCTCAAGCAACTCCTCGCGAAGCAGAAGTTCGTAAAAAGTGGGCGTAAGGCTGACTTCCCTGAGAAATGCCTCGTAAGTGTAATTGTCGAATATCCCGTTTCTCTGAAATGCAGGGTTGCCGGCAATACCGGCCTGGAGATCTTCATTCGTAACCACAAGACCCAGCCGCCTGGCCTCCTGCAGTAGGAGCTGCCGATTCACCAATTCCGTGACGAGTTTCTTCTTGATGTTCAGCCCTTCGAGGAAGCCGGGAGGAATTGCGCCGCCAAAGCGTCGCCTGAACTCGGCCAACTTGTTTTGATAAATACCATTGAAATAATCATCCGTAATTACGGCGCCGTTCACTTTGGCCACGTAGTTTCGAGGCGCATCATCGCCGCCGGGCCAACCGAAGTAAAGAACAAAGACTACGATTATCCCGACCAAGGCAAACTTGATAAGCCATGAACGGGCATGTCTTCTCATCAGATCGAGCAAGATCTTCTCCTTTCCCTCGCTTGAATCGACGACGAATCATAAGGTCTGTCGGACCGATTGTCAATGCCGCGATTTTGCTTGCAGGCCTTTGACCAAGGCGCTTTGCAGCAGGGATGTCCGAATCTTGGGGAAACCTTGATAATTCCCATTGCTTCTGGTAGATTTCGCCCGGCTTTGTCTGATGGCGGCGGTTGCTGGAAACGTGTACCCTGACGTTTCCGTACCGACATGTCCCAGGATGCGGACCGGATCCTCCCGGTTCGCGGCGACGATGAGGGCGGACGAGGGAATCGCTTACAGATGTTTTTCAATTCGCTTCCAGGAATTTTCTCCAGCGACATGGCCATAGATCTCGGCACTGCCAACACGCTCGTGTACGTGAAAGGCAGGGGCGTAATACTGTCCGAGCCTTCGGTGGTGGCGGTGAAGAAGGACCTCAGACGCGGTCCCAGAGTGGTGGCGGTGGGAATCGACGCCAAGAAAATGCTCGGACGCACGCCCGACAACATAGAGGCCATACGTCCCATGAAGGACGGCGTCATCGCTGACTTTGAAGTGACCGAAGTGATGCTCAAACACTTCATATTCCGGATACACCGACGCCGATTTCTCGTGAAGCCTCGCATAATAATCTGTGTGCCCTCGGGAATTACTCAGGTGGAAATGAAGGCGGTGAAGGACGCTGCAAAGAGCGCGGGCGCTCGACAGGTGTACCTGGTGCAGGAACCCATTGCGGCAGCCGTCGGCGCCAACCTGCCTATCACGGAACCGCGCAGCAGCATGATCGTGGACATTGGAGGAGGCACAACCGAAGTTGCAGTGATCTCAATGTCGGACATTGTCTATTCAAAATCGCTGCGCGTTGCTGGAGACAAGATCGATAACGCGATAATCCGGTACCTCAAACAGAAGTACAGCTTACTCATCGGCGAGCGAACCGCGGAAATGGTCAAGATGAGCATCGGGAGCGCAGCACCCGAAAAGGAGGAGAGAATCCTGGAAGTCAAAGGGCGGGATCTCATAGCCGGAATTCCCAAGATAGTTGCGCTTCGGTCCGGAGAAGTGAGAGAGGCCATAGCCGAGCCGGTTCAGGAGATCCTCGAAACGGTCAAGGTCGCCCTGGAACAGACTCCTCCCGAACTCGCCTCCGATATCGTTGATAACGGCATCGTGCTTACAGGAGGCGGATCTTTGCTGAGGAACCTTGATGAATTGATCAGGCGTGAAACCGGACTGCCCGTAGTGCTTGCCGACGACCCTCTCTCCACTGTTGTCATGGGATCAGGCAAGATTTTTGAGAATTTTGACGTTCTTAAGCAGGTCCTGATTCAGTGAGAGGTCCGCCGCCGCTCGACCCGAGAAACCGGTGTCCGAGGGGTGCGCTGAGCTGAACATGATGATATATTTCAGATAATTGAGCCGGAGATCCCGTTTCTAGCACGAAACGATTGCATTGTGACGTTATGCCCAGGTCTGTCCGCGATATAGCAGTGGTCCTGTTCTTGTTGGGAATTTCTCTCGTGATCCTCTTCTATTCCGGGGAAAGATCCGGCGAAAGCCTGGTAGGCCACGTGGTCTACGCTGTGATCAGCCCATTCCAACGCGCAGGACACGCTGTCCACTCACGAGTCAAGACAATGTGGGAGAGCTATGTCGCCCTTATTGCCGTGAGGGATGAGAACCGCCTACTCAAGGAAAATATCGCCACGCTCCGTCGTGAACGCAGTTCTCTGCTAGGGGAGGAACGCGAGAACCGACGGCTCAGAAAGCTTCTGAACCTCAAGGCACGCTACGAGTTTCCTTGTCTGGCGGCTCAAGTGATAGGCGAAGATGCCGTGGGATGGTTCCGCACTTTCTTCATCAATCGAGGATCTGAAGACGGCGTGAGCGTCGGCATGGCGGTCACGGTGGCCGAAGGGCTGGTCGGCCGGGTGTCCTCCACCGGGGGATCTGTTTCCAGCGTGCTGCTGATAACGGATCCGGGTCTTTCCGTAGACTGCCGCGTCGCTCGAACCAGAGACAGAGGAGTGCTCAGTGGTCATATGGACGGAGAATGCGTCCTGAGGTATCTCGAATTGAACTCACAAGTGAGGCCGGATGACGAGATCGTGACTTCCGGTCTCGATGGGATGTTCCCCAGAGGACTGGTTGTGGGCAGGGTCAAGCTTGTTCGCAAGGGATCTCAGGGACTGTTTATGGAAGCGCAGGTAGTTCCGACGGTCCGTTTCCGGGAGGTTGAAGAGGTCCTGGTGATTCTGGGCAATCCCACCGGATTCGACATTCGCACCGGCCTGGAGGAGAGCCTTTGAGAGAATTCCTGTTCCTTTCCCTTGTTGGGGTCGCGGCTTTGCTGGTGCAGACCACTGCATTAGCTTTCGCGGTTCCTTTGGAATACAAGCCGGACTTGATGCTAATCGCGGTGGTGTGGGCTGCTCTGAATTCCACGTTCCTCCCGGGAATCTGCTTCAGCTTTCTAGGCGGACTTCTTGTGGACATGCTTTCCGGATCTCCTACCGGGATGTTTGCGCTGATTTACTCACTGATCTTCGTCACCTGCGGCTATCTGAATGAGGTTCTCAGCGTGGAGGGACCGACAGCGATCTTCATGCTGGTTCTTGGAGCGTCCGTGTGCTCCGGAGTGGCAGTGCTGTGGGCCAGGTGGCTCAACAGCCCAACGGACTATTCGTGGGCAGCATTCTGGTGGGTCCTGGGCAAATCGTTGGCAACTGCCGCCACAGCGGCCGCTGTTCTTCCCCTGACGCGGAGCGCCGGAGGCGGATATGAGCGCTTCGGGGGAAGTCGCCGTCCGGCCGGCGGAGAGAGAAACGGCCTTCTATGAAGGGCCTGGAGGGATCATGCTTGCGCCGGACGTGGAGATTCCATGCCAACTCTACCCCGCATTAGATCCGTCGCCGAGTACTACGGTCCAAGGAGCCGATGGGCCGCGGCTGTAGTGTTGCTCGTCATGGCTGTGCTGTTGGGCAAGCTTTGGCATCTTCAACTGGTTCTCGGCGAATCATACGAGGAGATGTCCCAGAAAAACCGGGTTCGTGTTGTTCGGCTTCTCCCATCCAGAGGCAGGATACTGGACACAACCGGAAGGGTATTGGCGGACAACGCCCCTGCGTTCACGCTGGCAACCGTCCGGGCTGATCTGGAAGATCCCCGGCAGGTAGTAGACGTGTGTGGGCCCCTTCTGGGGCTCGCTCCCGAAAAGATGCGCAAGGCGGTGGAACAGAGCAGTTCGGTTCCGCGCTTTCTCTCCTATCCTCTGAAAAGGAATCTCACGTTGGAGGAAGTGTCTCTTGTGAAATCCCGGACTGGTGGGATGAAAGGACTGGTGCTGGAAGTCAAGTCAAGACGGTTCTATCCCCTCGGCCAAACGCTGTGCCACGTGATCGGTATTCTGGGGGAGATATCAGCACCGGAACTCTCCAGAAGCAGCCATATGGGTTACAAATCCGGAGATCTTTTGGGGAAAACCGGAATAGAGAAACAATACGAAGCGTACCTCAAGGGCGTAGAGGGCTGGGAACAGATTGAAATCGACGCCAAAGGTCGGCAGCTTTCCGGTAAGATCGCCAAGCAGCCGGAGTCCGGCGCTGATCTTATGCTGACTGTCGATGCAGCGCTCCAGCAGTACATTGAGTCAATATTCATACATCGAGCCGGCGCGGTTGTCGTGGTGGATGCAGACAATGGCCATGTACTTGCCATGCTTAGCAAACCGGGTTTTGATCTGAATCTCTTCTCACAGGCCATCAGCCGCAGGGAGTGGGACGAGCTGAGCAGGGATCCCCTGCATCCCTTTGAAAACCGGGCGATACGGGGTTTGTATTCGCCTGCGAGCACCTTCAAGATGGTCACCGCTGCCGCTGCACTGGCCGAGCATGAAGTGACCGAAGGGCACGAATTCGTCTGCAAGGGTGAACTTGAACTGGGTGGCCAGGTGTTCAGGTGTTGGAACCGTTATGGCCACGGCAGAGTCTCCCTTCGCAAGGCCATCGTCGAATCATGCGACATCTATTTCTACCATCTCGGCCTTAGACTGGGGGTTGATCGAATAGCCAGATATGCGTCGCTGTTCGGCCTGGGTAGGCCCACGGGGCTTGGACTCCCCCAGGAGCTGCCAGGACTGGTTCCCACGTCGGCCTGGAAGCTGAGGACCTTGGGGGAATCCTGGAAGGACGGAGAGACTCTCAACTTAGCCATAGGACAAGGGTATCTGGTAGCAACTCCGATCCAGATCGCCATGATGACCGCTGCTGTTGCCAATGGAGGCAGACTCCTCAAGCCTTCGATAGTGAAACGAATTCAGGCGGGCGACGGGCGCATCCTCTTCGACCATGCTCCGGTGGTTCAATGCACCATACCATTGAGCCCGGAGAAAATGGATCTCATAAAGGACGCATTGGTTGGGGTGGTGTACGACGGTAAGGGCACCGGCCGTAGGTGCCGGATTACGGGCATCAAAGTGGGCGGAAAAACCGGCACTTCCCAGGTTATCAGGCACAGGCAGCGAACCGAGGAATACACCCAAGTGCCTTATCATGAGCGGGCTCATGCCATCTTTGTCGCGTATGTGGACAATCTGCCGAAAAGAATTGTAGTGGTAGTGGTAGTGGAGCACGGAGGCGGTGGCGGGAAGACAGCCGCGCCGCTGGCTCGGAAGATAATCTGCAAGTACTACGGCCTCGCTGATCCGGGAGAGCCGGAAGAAGTGCAAGAATCCGGCTCTGAGCATTGAATCGCTATTGCCCCCGGCCAGACGTCCGTCCATTCCGGCCTGGTTTGCCAGTCGGCTGAAAGCGTGTTCGGTTAAGATGAGCGTGTTTCAATCCCAAATGGGGAGGCTTTCGAGAGTTCGTTTCGCCTGGCCGATGATCCTCATGGTCTTGGCTCTGTCGGGAATCGGGCTCGCCACAATCTTCAGTGCAACAGCGCCGTTGGGGCAAGCCGGCCGAACGCTGGTGGTCAAGCAAATGACGTGGTGTGGGTTCGGACTGGTCTTGATGTCGGTGTTCCTTTTCTTCGATTACCATGGTCTGGAACGCTGGGCTCCTTGGTTATACGTGGCTGCGGTGGTCCTTCTCATTGCAGCGTGGGGAGTCGGCAAGGTCACTGCAGGCTCCAGGCGATGGCTGGAAATCGGATTCATGCGGCTGCAGCCCTCGGAGTTCGCCAAGCTGGCGATAGTGTTCATGCTGGCCAGATGGCTTCAGGCAGGTCCGAGCGGCAGTGGTTCCGCCCTCAAGGAGCTGCTGGTTCCCGCGGGTCTTGTGGTGCTGCCGATGGTTCTGGTGGCAATCCAACCCGACCTTGGCACTGCGGGAGTAATAGGCCTTGTGGCAGCATCCATGGTAGTCTTCGGGGGAGTCGGGCGCAGAGCCATCGCCGGAGGAGGGGCCGCAATTGCGTTGGCTCTGACTCTGGTATTTGTCGCTCGAGACTGGCTGCTCATGGAATACCAGAAGAAACGGCTCGCAACATACTTCAATCCCGATTTCGATCCACTGGGCGCAGGCTATCATATCATCCAATCCCAGATAGCCATAGGATCGGGCGGCGCGTTCGGCAAGGGCTTCCTCCAAGGGAGCCAGACCCAGTTGATGTTTCTGCCTGTGAAACATACGGACTTCATCTTTTCGGTGCTTGCCGAAGAATGGGGCTTTCTCGGCTGCTTGACCGTGCTGGCGCTGTTTACTCTCCTTTTCATGACCGGCCTCGCCGTGGCCCGCAAAGCACGCGACCCATTCGGTTCCCTGGCAGCGTTCGGTTGCACGGCAATGCTTTTCTGGCACGTGACGATTAATGTGGGAATGGTCACAGGACTGGTGCCGGTAGTCGGAGTGCCCCTCAGTTTTCTCAGCTATGGGGGATCGTCTATTCTCACGTCGTTCATGGCTGTGGCGGTTATGGTGAACGTGAGCATGAGACGCTTCTCCTGATAAACTGGAAGTAGGCGTCCGGTCTGGGGGGGGACAATTCGGAAATGCGGTGAGGGGAGCGCGCCTACTGGGCTAAGGGTCCGTCCCAAAATGACGTTGACATTCCTCGGCACGGCGCGGACCCTTTTGTTCGCCCTTCTGTGCCGTCCGGGCAGCGCTTTGGGGCAGACAGGCCGGTCTGCTCCTACCATCGGGTCGGTAACCGATTGCAAAGGTTGTTTCGCGGCAGGCTCGAAGTCAGGTTTGCGGTAGGGCGGGCTTCCCCGCCCGTCATTCCCGGCGGGGCAGACATCTCTCTGCCGCCCGTAACTATTAGGAGTTACAGCCGAAAGTAAATAGGTCTTGAACGCGATGGGCCCCTGTGATAAGAAAGAGCGGACTTGTCAGGGTCAAGGTTCCGGTTCGTGCTACCGGCGACAGCGGAGGAGAAATGCTTGGATCTCGGTTCGGAAAGAAGAAAAGCGACGCCTTGAGCGGATTCCTAGGGAGCCAAACCGAGTTTGCCGGCAAACTCTCCTTCTCAGGCGTAGTCCATCTGGACGGCAAGTTCGAGGGTGAAATCATCAGCCGCGGGACATTGGTTGTGGGAAGCGAGTCAATAATCCGCGCCCGCATCCATTCCGACGTTCTGAAGATCGCGGGGGAGGTGCACGGCGACCTTGTGGCCACGGAGAAAATCGAGATGTACCCGCCGGCGCGAGTATACGGGAGCATCCGGACTCCCAGCCTTGTCGTTGAGGAGGGCGTGCTGTTCGACGGCAAGTGCACCATGTCCTCAACGCACGAAGAAACACCTGCCCTGGGGTATCAAGATTCTGAGGTGGTGAAGGAAGACGAGCCTCTGGAAGCAATCTCAGCCCAAGCATGGCCCCCCTCGTTCGAGGAGGAGGAAGATTCGGATCAGGGGGCGCGCAGCGAGAGCGCAGTTCACAAACACGGACAATAATTCCTCGTTTTCATTATCTATAGCCATGGAAAAAGGTCTTGACACCTTGGGGTGGGGGTGTTAGCATATTTCTTCATTTTTGGTTTGGGTCCCAAACCACATCCTTTCGCCAATACTCATCTCGTTGGAGGCCGGTCGGTGGTCCGGTTCCCCTGGGAATCGAAGACTGTCCAACCCTAAACCATTGAATCCGGGAGATTTAACCAGTGATCACAATAAATCTCACCCTGATCGTGCAATTGGTCAACTTCGTCGTTCTCCTCATCATTCTCAACGCCATCCTGTACAAACCCGTCTTGGGAAAGATCAGAGAAAGAGCAGCCCGCATCAAGGGCGATCGTGACAAGGCCCATGAACTGGCCGAGGAAGTTCAGAAACAGCAAAAGCGACACGAGGAAGAACTTGCCAAGGCGAGACAAACGGCTGCGGAAGAAAAAACGGCTATGATGGCAGACGCCAAGAAGAGGGAGGCGGAAATTCTCTCAAAGGCACGTGCAGAGGCCACAAGCATCGTCGAAGGTATGAAGACCTCTATCGAGGGGCAGGTCGTACAGGTTCGGGCTAGTCTGGAATCCCAGATGAGCGCTCTTGCCGACTCAATCGCACAAAAAATTCTGGGGAGGTCGATCTCATGATGGCCCGCAAGCTGGCGTGGATTTTGCCCATTCTTCTCTGTTGTCTGCTCGTTGGCAGTGTTCTGGCCGCCGGGGGGGAACATGGCGAGAAGGCCAGTCCATGGGATGCCTGGATGCTTTTCTGGCGGGTTGTCAACACCGCGGCGTTGATTGTCCTCCTGGGGTATTTACTCAAGCGCCCTCTGTCCAAGTTTTTCTCAGAGCGAACAACAGGCGTACAAAGAGAGCTTGAGGAAGCCAAGGCTGAGCGTGAAAAGGCTGAAAAGCTCATCAAGGAATACCAGCAGAAGATAGCCGGTATGGCAAAAGAACTCGAAAAGATGCGGGAGGAGTTGAGAAAGGCAGGGGAGACGGAGAGCGAAAAACTACTGGCCAATGCAGAAAGAATGTCCAAGGGAATTGTGGAAACGGCAAGAATTGCCGCCGAGCAAGAGGTCCGCAAGGCAAGAACCCAATTGCAGAACGAGTCCGTGGACCTGGCTGTGAAGATGGCCGAGGCCATTATCCAGCAGACAATCAATACGAACGACCACAAGAGAATCGTGGAAGATTACCTTGCGAAAGTTGAGGGCATGAAGTGATCAATACCGCTTTGGCAAGACGCTACGCGCAGGCGTTGGTGGAGATTGGCAAGGAACGGAAGGCCCTGGACAAGTATGCCGGGGATCTGGCCGTTCTCAGCAAGTTGATGGAAACCCAAGCGGACTTCCGCGAAGTCCTGACCAATCCAGTTTTTCCCAAAGATGACAAAAAAAGGATTGCCAACGTATTGCTCGACAAACTGGGAACTGACCGCATTGTCAACAACTTCGTCAATCTGTTGATAGACCGCAAGCGGATTGACCAGCTTGCAGGAATCGAGCAGGCTTTCCGTGCCCTGGTGGACGATATCCGCGGGATAACCAGAGGGGTAGTGACCAGCGCCCAGACTTTGGATGATGCCCAAATGCAGCGCGTCAGGGAGGCCCTGTCGGGAATCACCGGGAAGAAGGTGATTCTCACCGCACAGGTGGACTCATCACTTGTCGGCGGGCTGGTGGCCAAGGTCGGCGACATGGTCTTCGACGGGACGATTCGTACCCAGCTCAACCAGCTTAAGCAAAGCTTGAAGGGATAGAACCATGCAGATCAGAGCAGAAGAGATCAGTGAAATCATCAAGCAACAGATTCAGGACTACGACAAGAAAGTCGAAGTCAGCGAGACAGGGACGGTTATCAGCGTCGGAGACGGCATCGCCCGACTTCACGGCCTTCAGAAAGCTATGGCAGGCGAGCTGCTGGAATTCCCAGGCGGTATCATGGGCATGGTGCTCAACCTGGAAGCCGACAACGTGGGAGCCGCGATCCTTGGCGAAGACGTGCACATCAAGGAAGGCGACACGGTCAAAAGGACCAATCGCATCGTTCAGGTGCCCGTGGGCAAGGCCATGTTGGGCCGGGTCGTTAACGCCATAGGCCAGCCCATCGACGGAAAGGGCCCCATCGATGCGGAAGAATATCGCGTTGTCGAGCTTGTGGCTCCCGGCATAATCAAAAGAGAGCCGGTCAAGGAACCTCTCCAGACTGGAATCAAGGCCATAGACTCAATGATCCCTATTGGCAGAGGCCAGCGGGAACTCATAATCGGAGACCGCCAGACGGGCAAGACCGCCATAGCTCTCGATACGATCATCAACCAGAAGGAAACGGACGTAGTCTGCATCTACGTGGCGACCGGCCAGAAACGGTCGTCAGTGGCTCAGGTCGTGGCCACCCTCGAGCGTTTCGGAGCCATGGAATACACCACGGTCGTTGCAGCCACAGCTTCGGATCCTGCTCCCATGCAGTACATCTCGCCTTACGCCGGCGTAACCATGGGCGAGTACTACAGAGACCACGGCCAGCACGCTCTCATCATCTACGACGACTTGTCCAAGCAGGCGCAGGCTTACCGTCAGCTTTCACTGCTCCTGCGCAGACCCCCCGGACGTGAGGCGTATCCCGGTGACGTCTTCTACCTGCACTCCAGGCTCCTTGAACGTGCTGCAAAGCTCAATGAGAGTCATGGAAGCGGCAGCCTCACCGCGTTGCCCATCATCGAGACACAGGCCGGTGACGTGTCAGCTTACATACCCACAAACGTCATCTCCATCACGGACGGCCAGATCTTCCTCTCCACGGACCTTTTCTATTCAGGTGTGCGACCGGCAGTTAACGTGGGCCTCAGCGTTTCCCGGGTCGGCGGCAACGCTCAGATCAAGGCCATGAAGCAGGTCGCGGGCTCACTGCGTTTGGACCTCGCACAGTTCCGGGAGCTTGAGGCTTTTGCTCAGTTCGGATCGGATCTGGACAAGGTTACTCAGGCTCAGCTTGCCAGAGGGACCCGCCTGGTTGAATTGCTCAAACAACCCCAGTACGAGCCTATGCCGGTACAAAAGCAGATCGCGGTGATTTTCGCCGGCACCCACGGCTACGTGGACGAGTATGACCCAAGGGCTCTTGCCGAGTATGAGAGGCAGCTTCTGAGCCACTTGGAGTCCAACCATCCGGAAGTGCTGACGGAGTTGCAGGAAAAGAAGATCATTTCCGATGAACTCGAGACAAAGATGACGAAGATTCTGGATGATTTCAAAGGGATCTTCACTCCGCCGAAACTCTCTATCGTCTGAGGGGACGCGGCCGCGACCGGATAGATTATTACAACTCCTACGAGCCCTTATACACAGAGGTCCTAATGGCTAGCCTCAGAGATATTCGCAAGCGTATTGCAAGCGTTAAGAACACCCAGAAGATCACAAACGCCATGAAGATGGTGTCAGCCGCGAAGCTGCGTCGGGCCGAAGAAAATATAAAGGCTGCGCGCCCTTACGCTGACAAGATGCGGGCTGTATTCATGTCTTTGGCCTCCCGTACCGATCCCAAGGTCCACCCCATGCTACAGGCGGCGGATGAAGTCAAGAAGGTGCTGCTGATCCAAGTTACGTCCGACAGGGGGCTTTGCGGTGGGTTCAACGCCAACCTGAACCGTTTTGCCGAAGCCTTCATGCGAAAGATGGAGCCCAAGGGCATCCAGGTGGATCTGATCAACGTGGGCAGGAAAGGGAACGACTATTTCAGGCGGCGCAAAGTGCACATCGCCGGAACGTTCCTCAACGTGATGAACAATGTTAACATGCCTTTGGCCGAATCCATTGCAGCGACTGCAGTGGAGAAGTTCATGGCAGGGGGATATCAGGAGGTGCACCTTCTTTACAACCTGTTCAAGACTGCTGCTACGCAAGTACAGACCATGAAGAAGTTGTTGCCTGTCAGCTCCGACACCGAGGGCGGTAAACGCCTTCTTGAGTACTTGTATGAGCCTTCGGAGGAAGAACTGCTAAGCGATTTGATCCCACGCTATATTCAAACGCAGATATACACCGCCCTTCTCGACTCGGTAGCCAGTGAGCACGGAGCGCGCATGACCGCAATGGAGGCCGCGACCTCCAACGCTGAGGAGATGATCTACAAGCTTACCTTGAAGGCGAACCGAATGCGGCAGGAATCCATCACCACTGAGCTGATGGAGATAGTCGGCGGGGCAGAGGCCCTCAAAGGCTGATGTCCGCCGTAGCCCGGATGGGAATTAACGAAAACCGTCTAACAAACGGTTTCAGGAGGATATCCTAAGATGACTGAGGGAAAAGTAGTCCAGGTTATCGGCCCAGTAGTTGACGTGGAATTCCCCGAAGAGAAGCTACCGGCCCTTTTCAACGGTTTGTTCATCACGAATCCATCCCTTGGCGATGAGCCGGACAACCTCGTGGTTGAGGTGGCCCAGCACCTCGGCGACAACACTGTAAGAACCATCGCTATGGATTCCACGGACGGGCTTGTTCGGGGCATGCCGGTGAAGGATACCGGCCAACCCATCGCGGTGCCGGTTGGCAAGGCCGTGCTGGGCAGGATCATTAACGTGGTCGGCCGTCCCGTCGATGAGATGGGGCCTGTTATGGCTGAAACGACCAGACCCATTCACAAGGCCGCTCCGGCTTTTTCCGAGCAGGTTACGGAGATCGCTGTTCAGGAAACCGGCATCAAGGTCGTCGACCTGATTGCTCCGTTCATGAGAGGCGGCAAGATCGGTTTCTTCGGCGGCGCCGGCGTGGGCAAGACAGTCTTCATGATGGAGATCATCAACAACATCGCCAAGCAGTTCGGTGGAACCTCAGTTTTTGCCGGAGTTGGCGAGCGTTCTCGCGAGGGCAACGACCTCTACCTGGAGATGGGCGGAGTACTGCCGGGAAGACCTAAGCCCACGGGCGAGAGAGTCATCGATCGTGCCGCGCTGATCTACGGCCAGATGAACGAGCCTCCCGGAGCCCGGGCCCGCGTGGGATTGACGGCTCTCACCGTTGCAGAGTATTTCCGCGATGAGATGAACATGGACGTGATGCTCTTCATCGACAACATCTTCCGTTTCACCCAGGCCGGTTCCGAGGTTTCCGCGCTTCTCGGGCGCATGCCTTCCGCGGTCGGTTATCAACCCACCCTGGGTACGGATATGGGCGAGCTTCAAGAGCGGATCTGCTCCACCAAGAACGGCTCCATCACC
>DYLG01000086.1 GCA_020722215.1 Desulfomonile tiedjei | reverse complement strand
TTGAAGTTGCTCTCCGCAAAATGGTTGCACACACACCTAAAAAGAAAATGCGTTACAAGTCTCTTATCGACTCGAGGTGGAGCGTAGGTTGGTGTGTTCGAGGAATAAACGTCACCGATTCCTATTTTCTGGAGGCTTAACCGCTCGTCAGAACACGTTTCGCGCTTTCACGCACAGCACGCTAGTTGAGGCGCATCGGCATAATCACATACAGAAACGGACTGTTCGTCTTGAGGAGGCCCGGACTCAGCTCATCAGTTAGCTCCAGGTACACTTCTTCGTCGTCTAAGGCCTCAAGCGCATCCAGTAAAAACCGTGGGTTGAACGCTATTACCAGCTCCGCTCCTCTGTAGTTAACGGCCACAGACTCCCGCGCCTCGCCCACCTCTGGAGTGTTGGACGTGATCAAAAGATTATCCCTGGTGAAGGTTAACTTCACAGAATTGTACTTCTCACTAGTCATGATCTCGGCGCGCCTGATGGCATGTGCAAATTCCTCGCGTAAAAGTCCGATGCGCTCCTTACACTCCCGCGGGATAACTTGCTGGTAACTCGGGTAGACACCCTCAACCAGTTTGGTCACCAGCCGGCAGCTCACACCCTGCTCCGGCTTGAAATTGAATGCGGCTTGGTTTTGCGCAACCCAGATCTCGACCTCACCAGTACCTTTAACCAGGCGGCTGATTTCTGCAACTGCCTTGCTTGGTACAATGAACTCACACGTACCATCAAGGCTCAGCTCAACCTCGTCCTCTGCCAATGCAAGCCGCCGTCCGTCTGTGGCAACGGTTGTAAGCTTGTGCTCTTTAAACGAAAAGAACAACCCATTCAACACATACCGGCTTTCGTCATTCGAAGCAGCAAACGCTGTTCTTTGAATCAACCGCTTAAACCTATCCTGCGGCATCGTGACAATCGGCGTGCCGCTTATCTCTGGCATTGGCGGAAAATCATCAGCCGAAAGTCCATTGACTTGAAAGAACGACGAGCCGGCACTGATAGCCGTCCTGAACTTCTGGTCAACTTCAATCTCAATCTCTCCAACGGCTAGTTCTTTTACAATACTCGCAAGCTTCTTTACCGGGATCGTTACCGCGCCTGGAACGTCAACCCTAGCATCCACGGTGGCTGAAATTGTTACATCCAAATCAGTCGCGGTCAGGTCAACGTGCCCTTCCACAGTACGAACAAGCGCATTTGAGAGAATCGGCAATGTTGTGCGAGATGGTACAATACTGTGTATGGCTTGTAGCCCGTCACCGAGCTGGTCTTTTCCTATAGAAAGTTTCATTGGCTGTTAAGACGGTAACATTGTACGCCTCGGAGTCATATTATTAAGGGCTGTGAATAGGTCAAACGAGATTTGTTGTCAAGGCTAGCTCAAGGATTTATGCGTGGTGAGCCGCTGTGAACATCTTGTTGATGTTTATGGTCAGTCCTGTTGTTCGACGATAAGGCAGACTCTGTTGGCCAGTTTTTCACAGCTTTTCCCACTAATTCCGAGACCGATTCTGGTATGTGAAATGCAGCGAGAAATCTCGACACACCCGCTGTGATCCTGTGCGGCACTCCAGTAATTGGGTCCACGTACTCAAGCCCGACGGCACGCAATGCAAGGGGATACTCTTTTGAGTCTAGTGGTAACTTGTACGCGTTCAGACGATCATGCCAGTACAATCGATCGCTCAGTACCGGGAATCCTGTCGTTGATAAATGGGCACGGATCTGGTGCATGCGGCCGGTCTCTGGTTCGGCGAGGATCACTGAGCAGCTTACGCCGTTTGGCAGATCGCAGTTGGCCACGCGGTAGAATTTTGTTGAGGCTGGCTTGCCGTCAGGCCTGCCGGTTTTCACGTGTGGCCGAGGCTCTTTGCAAGGCGAGATTGCTAACGAACAATGCCAGGCTTTAGGTGGTGCACCCGGCACGATTGCCACGTAAAGCTTCTTCACACTTCCAAGTTCGAATAGGTGTGTTAATCGTCTAAGCGCCAGCCTGTTACGCGCTAGCATAAGGACTCCCGAGGTCTCAGCGTCAAGCCGATGGACATAGCGGAGAAAGCGCAGGTTGCGTTTCTTTACCCACGCTTGGCGCTCCTGAATGGCTATTTCAATCGTGCGTTGCAGGTTCCGCGATGTAAAATTCCAATAGCGAGGCGCGAGCATCCACCCAGCAGGCTTGTCAATCACCAGCACATTTCGGTCCTCATAGAGGATGAAAGCCCGCTGGCGTGCGGACAACGGAATGAACTCTTGATCTGTTGAGTCCATGGGCTCAGGCAGTGGCTTGCTCCAGGATCGCACAAATAGTCTGGGGAGCATTACCTTCAAGGCGGTTGTTGACGTAAATGAACGTGCGTTTAGCGTTGGCAACTGAGGCCTTCCGAATAATCTCAACGGCGCCTGCGCGGGCTGAAGGGCTTGGACGCACAATGCGGTTGTAAGGGCTAAACTCCGCTACAGCAGGGGCGTACGGATGTCCCGGTTCAAGGAGGAGACGGGCGGCGACCGTAGCACCACTGGTAAAAATACCGTGCAGATTGAGTTGGTCCGGCAAAGGCGGCATTCGTTCCCAGCTGTTGAAAACATGAGTCACCGTGTGCCTTCGCAGCACCTCAAAATAGAGAGGTTCAAGGAATGTTGCGTTCCGAATCTCCACAGCGTATGGCCACCCTTTCGGAATGCGGCCGAGAAACGCATCCAGCATCGTGACAAAATCACGACCCCTCTCAAACTCCGACCTGTGGAACCTGGAGAATTCAAAGATCAAGAGGCCGATCTTCGGTTTTATCATTTCGCACGGCGCGATGAACTTCGAAATAAAGACGTCCGCGTTAAGGAAGTCAGGATTCAACTGGCCGGCACGCGGACCAAATCTTTCGAGGTTCGGAAACCGGCGGATCGTGATCTGGTCTGTGACCTTGATGGCGAACATGAAATCGTCAGGGACTTGCGCTGTAAGTGATTGCAAATCAACGGGTTCGGGAAACCGGTAGTACGCTGAGTCCACGCAGACTGTCTTGAAGGTTTCTGCGTACTCATGCAAGCACGTACGACCGAAGGTTGCTCGCGAGAACTGACCGTGGCGGAAGTAACGCTCCGGTGTATAGACCTGGCCAAGCCAGCCTTCGTATTTCCATGATGAAGTCCCAATAAAGATTCCTGTGCGAGCCAGTCGGGCAAGGCGGGTAGCCAGTTCGTCCCGATTGAGCGGGGTCGCACATTCACCGTATGGAACTTGCGTAACCATCGCAGATCCTGCGATCTGTCGGGCATTTTGCTTTAAACAGTTTTAACGGGTATGCGGTTTGTCAAGTGGTTTTGCATGGGGAAACCACGAAGAAACGTGCACAGAAGACGCCAAGGCGGGCCAGTGGGCCAAACGCCGAGACGGCGAGTCGGCTGCAGCACGGGGCAAAGTGAAACAGTGGACTGCCCTTGATCAACCAAGTGGAAATTCATACTTGTGAGTGGCGAAAAGGCGTTGGATAGGGCGACGCGGCAAACTGATTTGCGTGAGGCACGTGCTACTTGAGCGAAGAATCCATTTGCCTGTGCGTGTGTCGCGCAGCGTAAAGGAGGCGTTCAACATTTGTGTACAATGCTACAACTGCAGCTGCCGGGCAAGGCCGAAAGCTGTTTATCAAGCCTATAAACATAGCCGATGCGCGTTTCCTTTTATGTGAACGATTTGTGGAGGTTCCGTTGCGGCATCACTCACTCAACCCTTTCGTAATTCCTTCGTAATTAGGAGGTGTGGTTGTAAGCACGAACTTATTGGTTGTGATTGTTCCTTGTGACCGGATTAAGATTGTGTTATTGTCGCGCCGTGGTTCAGAAACAGTACGATGTCATTGTTGTGGGTGGTGGCCATGCTGGAGTGGAAGCAGCGTTAGCAGCGGCCAGGATGGGCATGGAGACGTTGTTGGTTACAATGAATCTGGACACCATTTGCCAGATGTCGTGTAACCCGGCCATAGGTGGGTTGGCAAAGGGCCATTTGGTGCGTGAAATCGATGCTATGGGTGGTCAGATGGGGCTGACAACGGACCTCAGCGGTCTGCAATTCCGGGTGCTGAATCGAAAGAAAGGGCCGGCAGTCTGGGCGGCGCGCGCTCAATGTGACAAGAAAGCGTACCAGTTCCAGATGAAGAAAGTCTGCGAGAGGCAGGAGCGACTGTTCTGTGCACAGGGCGAAGTTGTTGCGGTAACTGCCGAGGGAAGCAAGGTCACGGGAATCGAGACGGCACTCGGTGTCCGGTTTCTCGGGCGCACGGTGATCCTTACAACCGGGACCTTTCTGAAGGGCTTGCTGCATTTTGGAATGAAAAGGATGGAGGGCGGTCGCGCGGGCGAAGCAGCGGCCAGCAGGTTGAGTGAGTCGTTGAAGGCGATTGGACTGACACTTGGGCGGCTCAAGACAGGTACGCCGCCACGACTGTTACGGCGGTCGATTGATTTCGCAAAGACAGAAAGGCAGGACGGGGAAGAGCCTGTCCCATATTTTACCCATTGGAAGGACGATTTGTTCCACGTGGAACAAACGAGCTCGCAGAAGCCTCTCCAGCATCATTCTTCGCCATTCCCACCTGATTCGGTCCTCGAGAAGGCCAGGGGCCAGATACCATGCTACATAACATACACAACAGCCACAACGGCAGAGATCGTTCGCGCAAACCTGGACAAATCTCCACTTTACGCCGGTGTGATCAAGGGCGTGGGCCCGAGATACTGCCCGTCGATTGAAGACAAGATTGTACGGTTCCCGGACAAACAGCGGCATCAGTTGTTCCTGGAATCCGAAGGCCTGAACACAGAGGAAATTTACATTAACGGCCTTTCAACTAGCATGCCTTACGAAATACAGGTCGCGCTGGTCCGCTCCGTCGTTGGATGCGAACATGCAGAAATAATGAGACCCGCTTACGCTGTTGAGTACGATTACGTTGATCCCACGCAACTTACCGCCTGGTTGGAAACCAAAGTGTGCAATAATCTGTTCCTGGCAGGCCAGATTAACGGAACGAGCGGTTACGAGGAAGCAGCCGCTCAAGGGCTCATCGCAGGGATCAATGCCGCGTTGCGAGTTAAAGGGCGTCCTCCCTTCGTCCTTGGCCGCGACCAAGCCTACATCGGCGTTTTGATCGATGACCTCGTGACGAAAGGAACGAACGAACCGTATCGGATGTTTACGTCGCGCGCGGAATACAGACTTTTGCTTCGCCAGGACAATGCCGATTTGCGTCTGTGCCGAGTAGCTTATCAGCTTGGACTCCTCCCAAAGCGGCGTTATGATATGTTCCTGGTAAAAGAAGCCGCGATCGACGCAGAGCTCGAACGATTGCGCTCTACTAAAGACGGTTCCCTGACGCTGGAGCAGATGCTGAAAAGAACGGACATAAAACATGCCGATCTCCCACAGCCAGAAAGGCCTGTGCCAGAGGATGTCGCTGCAGAAGTCGAGGTCATTGTGAAGTATGCCGGCTATATTGAGCGACAGCATGCCGAAGTCCAGCGCATGCAACAAATGGAAAACATGGTGCTGCCAGAGTGGATTGATTACGATGTCATCCCTGGCTTAAAGACTGAATCACGCCAGAAGCTGAAACGGATCGGCCCGCGGACGCTGGGCCAAGCCTCGCGGATTTCCGGGGTTTCACCGGCCGACCTGGGAATGATTATGATCTGGCTCAAAGCGCGGAGTGACTTCAACAACCAGAGGAACAAATGAGATTTTCGGCATTCCACGCGGATACCGGTTCGCCCGGCCTGGCAATGCGCGAGCGGCCATATGCCCAGAGTACATTGCATTCGCACAAAGCAATTCATTCATAAGAATGTCTAATATAGCGAGCCACCTTATAACGTCTACTGCGCCCCTCGGCCCGCCAGGCGCGAGCTCGCTAATTTGCCGGAGCTTTCACGGATTCTTCCCAACCAAGCCTCAATCAGGCTCAGATTTTCCTATGCCGTCGAATTCCATTTGAAGCAAGCATTCTTTGGTAAACCGCAGGTCTTCAGGTCCCTCTGTTTCGGTGTTTCAGCGTTTGGGTGGTACCGCAAGGTGGCGTTAACCAGAAGAACCGGCCTGCTACAATATGCACCCATTGGATTTCCGGTGGGCCCTGCCGTCCAGGACTTAGATCAGGACGCCTGAGTCTCCTTAACTGGAATCTGCGTTCCGCTCCGGATCTATGGAGAAATCCCTCACTGAGTCAGGGCGGGGCACAGATCCGTGAGGAGAGGGTTCACAGTGCGCTGGTAGGGCTCGCCGTTCCTGCGAGCGGGCAAGTGGATATTGTGCCAGGCACGTTGTACGTTGTTCGGCGCGCGACGGAGTGCGCGTGCTACGAGGCTACAAGAAACGCGTGGTACACTACAGTAGCAGGCTGCACCAAGAGGCAAGTAAGCATACAGATGTGGTCAAGCTGGGTGTCGGAATCCGTTACGGTAAGCCCCCGGGGTCGGCCGTGGGAAATTGACGTTGTGTTGTCTGGGTGCGGGTTTCGGAGTCGGGGAATTAAACTGGAATGATGCTTTGGGTTTCTTTAGCCCGTGCGTCAGTTAGACTTCCGGTTGAGAGCCTGGCCTGGTGTCGCGGGGCGGCAGGTTTTTGGACGCCGATTATCTTGACAAGAGCGCTTTGGAGGACAGCGGCCTCATCGAGTTGCCTACCAACCAGCTTCTGGTTACAATCGAGAAGGATCTGAAGACTGTTGACGAGTTCTTCGAAAGTGTAGTTTGCGGTTTGGAGTGAAGCCTTGAACAAAGTGTAAGAATGGGCTTTGAGGGGGTTGAACTTTGGGTTATCGGGCAGAAGGTCGGCGGGCACTTGTTGGAGAGATGCCTTAAACCTCAGGTAGCTGGTGTCGCGGGTAATGAGACCGGCTTTCTGGAGTTCTTTCATGAGCAACATGGCCCGGAGTTTAGCTACGAGGCTGTAAAGGATAAAAAGCGGGTCGTAGTCGGGTTTGATTTGGGTCTGCCACAGCTCGTCATCGAGGTGACGGAGGGCTGCGGGGAGATCGCGATCTCCGAGGGCTTCTGCGAGGCCGAATGCCTGTGCTTGCTTTTGTTGGCTTACAACGGCGGTGACGTCGGCGGCGGTGATTCTGGATCGGGTGCCTGCGTAGAGTGAAACCTTTTCAGTCTCAGCTGCGAGTTGGCGGATGTTTGGTCCCACAGCTGCGACAAGCGTGCCGAGGGCGTTATCTTCTATCTGTTGGTTGTGAGCTTTCAATTCGGCGCGCACGAACTGTTCAGCTTGTTCGGCCCAATCGCGGTCGGTGGCCGAGAGACCGTCGAAGATCTCCACTTTCCCGATTGCCCTGATGGTGGATACGAGAGGCGCTTCAGGGTTGATAGGGCCTCCGCTGATAAGCAGCCGGGCGTTGGTCCAATGGACTGACTGGAGGAGAGCGGCGAATTCTGTGAGTGCTTGTACACGTGGCGGGACTTTGCTTGGACTGGCCGGTTTTTCGGTGGGAAAGAAGGAGCAATTCTGCATCCAGACCAGTTTGGCGGTAGTGAAGAGGGGCAGCGTTTGGAGCGCTTCAATGGTGCGCGAGATTGCTTTGAGTGCGTCGGTGTCGCTGGCTGTGTCGGCGTCAATGATTTCACTGTCGATGCCACCGGTGGTTCTCTGCCATTGGTCGAACACCTGACGTGCGCGGCGTTTGACACTGAACTCGTCAGCGCCGGCGACGAGAACAACGGGCGGGTCAGCCTGTGGTGAGTGTGGGTTGGCTTGTCCTTTTGGCACGTTTGAAAACTTCAGGTATCGTCAGAATCACCGGAACCTTCACTCAGTTGAGTGAGGTATTTGGACATGTCTTCGACCTGATCGAACAAATCTCTTGTGACATAGACCGGCTTTTTTGCGGCAGTCGCAAGGGCGAGACAATCACTGGGGCGGGCATCCAACTCGACAATTTTTCTGCCGAGTTCGTTTTCTTGCTGGAGGATGAGGCGAGCGTAATACGTTGAATTTTTCAATTCTGTGATCACGACTCGTTCGACGGTGATACCAAAAGCGCGGAACATGGCGTTTATGAGGTCGTGTGTGAGGGGGCGTTCTTTTGGGGTTTCGCGCATGAACATGTTGATGACAGCCCCCATGTTGTTTTCGACCTGGATAACAAAGACCTTCTCCTCGTTTCCGATGAATATTGCAGATCCACCAGCAGCGGGGATGATACCGCGAATCTGGACGGGCAACACGTCGCTCTTCATGGGAGCAATTTAAGTGATCGTATGAAAAATACAAGAGCTTGCGTCGGACGTCGGCTCGAGTGCATGCTGGGGCTGCTGGAACGTCTGTACAAGTTCTTCAATTTGAAACTATAAGAGCCTTTATGCGGGGGCGGATCTGGCTGTGTGGGTGGAACACGTCCCGCGAAATGTCATGCGGGATGTTGATTGCGTCGGTGCTTGTTTTGGCGAGCAATTGGGCGGCGCAGGCGGGCGACCCGGTTTACCGCGCGCGGGTGTTTCGCGCCGCGGGAGACGGTGGGTTCGAATTCGACACGGGGCTTCTGCGCGGTAGACTTGGTAAGGGAGCGAAACCGCTAGGCTTGACTGACGTGGTGCACGTTCCGTCCGGCGCGCGTTTGGATGGGAGCAACGGGTTGTTGAGTCACTACCGTGTGTTCACGCGAGGGAAACGTTACGGCGGAGGCGCATGGGATTGGCCGTGCGAACTTCGCCAACTTTCTGACACTGCTGTTGAGATCGTGTGGCCGGGTAAGCCGGAACGACCGTTTGAGCTTCGAGCCCGGTATGAGTGGTTGTCTCCGGTGCGTATGGAACTTAGAACGACCGTTGTTCCCTCCGTAAAGCTTGAAGCGTTCGAGGTATTCCTGGCTTCGTATTGTTCACCGACTTTCACGAACTCAATGGTTTTAGCTGGGGGCGGCGGAGAAACGGGCGCAGCGGCTTTGTTAAGGCACGCTGTAAAAGAGGCCGGTGACTGGCAGATGTTTGCAAGGAATAAGCTGGCATGCGAAGTAATAACTGATGGCCGCTGGAAGCTACCTCCGAATCCTGTGGATTGGGCGATTTATCCGGTGTTGGCAAAGCCCATTGGGGTGCGTCGTGCCGAAAGCCTTGGATTGAGCTTTGTTTTAATAGGGACGCCATCGGACTGTTTTGCGATAGCGACCCCGCACGAGTCGGAAAAGCACTATTCGATGTATTTGTGTTTGTGGGGTCGGGATATGGATGCTGGTCGGTCCGAAACGACGCGAACATGGCTTGAGTTAGTATCTGGAGACGTAAGTGGTGTTGTCGGCGCGTTGTTTGAGGACTTTACACACAGTGCGCTCCGTGATTAGCACTGCGCTCGAGTGTCCAGGTATTACACCGCGCACCTGTTTTCCAGTTTCAGGGCTCCTGATCCGGCCCCAGCGGCAGCAGGGGGCCGCAAATTCAGCGGACCCATTCCAACGGCGTTCGTGTTATTTGGGGATTTCTCTAAATATTGAGCGTGGCACTTTGTTTAGCCGCTGATTCGGTCTTCAGTATGCCGGTGGTCGCTAAAGGGAGGAGCCTGACACAATATCCGCTGAGTATCGTGTCTGTCCCGCTTTTTCTATTCCAATACATCGACCGGCAGTGCGGGCAGACATCGAGCCGCGTTAAGGGCGCCATTTCTGTATAGACGGATGCATTCTTTCTTTTTCTAATTGGCCGGCGGTGCGGCGACGCAACGTGCTGCTGGACTGGAGGCTTTGACTAACCCAGCCCCGCCGAGTTTGCAGTTCTAGGAGCGGCGCGCCTCTCTACGAATATGCTGGCCTTAGGGGCCTCTTGAGCAACTCCGCGCAGCGGAGTGCGCGCTCTACCGGTTCTGCACACAGATACTGACGGGAGCGGAGATTTGCGGGTTGGATAACTTCTCTCAGCGGGTAATCTGAGTTGCGCCCTGAATGTGTGTGGAGACCGCTCACAGACCGATGTCGAAGAAAGAGCGAGTCAACATAATATTTTCAGTCGTTTGGGACAGAACACCACGTGGGAGGGCGGGTTGTTTCGCATGATACCCACTCGGCCCGGCTGAGGCGCAGCGCTTCTACAGCTTTAGCAGCTCTTCTGCGATTTGAACCGCGTTCAGTGCAGCTCCTTTCAGAAGCTGGTCGCCGGACACCCAGAAACAGAGTCCGTTGTCAAGTGCGCAATCTTTTCTCACGCGGCCAACGGCGCAGTTGTCTTTCCCAGCTTGGTAAAGGGGCATTGGGTATTCGCAATTGGCGGGGTTATCTATCACATCCAGGCCCGGGGCACGACGCAGAACCTCAAGTGCGGCGGTCACAGTGACAGGTTTCTCAAACTCAGCGCTGATGGCGACTGAATGGGCACGATAGACAGGCACACGCACGCAGGTGACGCTTGCTCTGAAGGTTGGGTGATGCATGATTTTGCGTCCTTCGTTTTCCATTTTCATTTCCTCTCGGGTGTAGCCGTTGTCGAGGAAAGAATCAATGTGAGGCAGCACGTTGAAGGCGATTTGGTGCGGATAAACCTGCCGGGTGACATTCTGGCCGTTAACGATCTGCTTGACCTGCTGTTCCAGCTCGGCTATGGCGCGGGCGCCTGTGCCCGAGACGGCCTGGTAACTGGAGGCAAAGATACGCGTGCATCCAAAGGCGGCGTGCAAGGGATACAGTGCCATAAGGGCGATTGCTGTGGTGCAGTTTGGATTAGCTATGATTCCTTTGTGGAGTCTGACGTCGGCCGCATTGATTTCCGGAATCACCAGCGGCACGTTGTCGTCCATGCGGAATGCGCTCGAATTGTCCACGACGACGCAGCCATTGCTGGCTGCGATTGGAGCGAATCGTTTCGAGATCCCGCTGCCGGCGCTGAATAGGGCCAGGTCGATGCCTTTGAACGAGTCTTCTTTCAATTCTTTTACTAGGACTGTTTGCCCGTGGAACTGGAGAGGCTTGCCCACGGACCGAGCCGAGGCCAGCAATGTCAGTTTGCTGACCGGGAACTGGCGTCTTTCCAGGGTCCGGATCATCTCGATACCAACGGCGCCTGTGGCACCGACTACAGCCACATGCAAAAAATTGCGGTTCATGGAAACGCGCGACTATACATTATGTTGCCGCAGTGTCAAACTCGGTCTTTTCTCGATTGGCGGCGCTGGGCTCGGTTTCAGGCTGACGTATCGTAGGGTGTCATTATTCCTAATGATGAGCGCTTGCACGGCTCAGGACCTGGCTTGCCTTTTGATACTCATCGAACTCTTGACTTGAGTGTGCCTGGGAACGTGCGATGGTTCTCTCCTATGGTTCGGAGAGTGTCGCTAATTCTTACGGTTGTTTTTTTCATGGCCTCTGATGTGCTTGGTAGGCCGCCGGTTTCTGACACACAGCTTTACGTGTCACCTGATGGGAACGATGCATGGTCCGGCCGTCTCCCAAAGCCAAACAGGTCGCGCACGGATGGTCCGCTGGCTTCGTTGACGGGTGCGCGTGACGCTGTTCGGCGGTTGAAAGCTCGAGGACCGCTCACGCGTCCGGTGCGGGTTACTCTCGCGGGAGGAGAGTATTGGATGAACGAGACATTCGAACTTACAGCGGAGGACAGCGGTGGTGTTGACAGGCCGGTTATTTACGAGGCTGCACGCGGCGCAAAACCGGTTTTCAGTGGTGGGCGGCTCATTACTGGCTGGGAGCGCGCAGGGGGCGGTATTTGGAAAGCGAAGCTTCCCTTGTTTGGGGGGACCAACTGGTACTTTGAACAACTATGGGTTAACGGCCGACGTGCTCAGCCGGCGCGGTCGCCGAACATGTTCTACTACTACGTGCAGGGGCGGGTAAAAGAGCGTTCGGAAAGCGGTTCTGGAGAACGGGTTGACTGGCGGAAACAGGCGTTTAAGGCAAAGAAAGAAGACATAGAGCCTCTTTTTTCTTTGGACCAGCAGCGGCTGTCGAATGTGACAGTTGTTGTGTACCATTCATGGGAAATATCGAGACACCGGGTCGCGCGTGTGGACAAGGAAACAGGGACAATTTATTTTACTGGGCCTGCTTATTGGCCTTTTGCCAGGTGGGGTAACGGTCAAAGGTATTATATCGAAGGTTTCCTACAGGCCCTTGATTCCCCAGGTGAATGGTATCTCGACATAGACGGAACCCTGTATTACTACCCGCGGCCAGGTGAAGAAATGCCCAAGGCGAAGGTGATTGCGCCGGTGCTGTTCGAACTGGTACGTTTCAAGGGTGAACCGTCGAAAGGTCGTTTTGTGGAGAACATTGTTTTCGACGGGCTCTCCTTTTCTCACAACCAGTACGTGCTACCGCGGACCGGGAACTCCGATCCACAGGCAGCTCTTTGGGTTCCTGGAGCGATAATGCTCGACGGCGCTCGTAACGTGACGATCAAGAACGGGGTGATCAGCCATGTCGGTACTTACGCAGTTTGGTTTCGGGAAGGCTGCCGTGATTGCGTTGTGAGAGAAATGCTGATGAACGATCTTGGGACCGGTGGGGTGAAGATTGGCGAACAATTTGCGCGTAGAGACCCGATGGGACATAGCACTCGTGTTACGGTCGAAAACAACATCATCCGCGATGGCGGTCTTGTGCACGCGGGGGCAGTGGGTGTTTGGATTGGGCAATCTGGCGGCAACACCATTTCGCACAATGAGATAAGCGACCTTTTTTATTCAGGCGTTTCCGTTGGTTGGATGTGGGACTATGGCAGGAGCCTGGCGGTGAGCAATCGGGTCGAGTTCAATCATATTCATCACCTTGGCAAGCGGGTATTGAGCGACCTCGGCGGTATTTACACGCTCGGGGTGTGCACTGGTACGGTCATTCGCAACAATGTCATCCACGATATCGAGCCTTACGACCTATACGGAGCGGGTGGGTTTGGAATTTACCTCGACGCTGCCAGCAGCGGTATCCGGGTCGAAAACAACTTGACCTATCGAACAAAGCACAGCGGGCTTCACCTTAACTTTGGCCGTGACAACGTTGCTGTTAACAACATCTTTGCTTTCGGCGAGGCGGATCAACTCAGATTGTCAGTTGTAGATCAGGAGCACTCACTCACTTTCAGGCGTAACATTGTTTATTGGCGCCAAGGCAGACTTATCCAGGGTGACTGGAAAGACGGCAGAATTGAACAAGACGAGAATCTGTATTGGAATGCCAGCGGTGGTGAGGCCACCTTTGTCGGGATGAATCTGAAAGAGTGGCAAAAGCGCGGTCGGGACCGGAACTCCTTGATTGCAGACCCGAAATTCCGGGCGCCGGACCGCGACGATTTTCGTTTGCGGCCCGATTCTCCCGCCATGCGGCTTGGCTTTGTTCCGTTTGACCCCTCGCTGGCTGGAGTACATGGCACAAAAGCGTGGCGGCGACTCTCTATGCGTGTTCCTCAACCGTCTCCGACGGTTCCGGTACCACCGCCCCCGCCGCCATTGTCGCTGAAAGATGGATTTGAAGACATACCCGTTGGATCGCGACCCGACGACGCTACCGTCTTTATGGAGTTCAGGGGTGAATCTGTGGCTGTCACCAACGAGTTGGCAGCCGAAGGCAATCAATGCCTGAAGGTCAAGGATGCTCCTGGACTTGAGAAGGCTTATCTTCCGGTGTTTTTCTACGTACCAAACCATCGCTCAGGTACAACGCGGGTGGAATTTGATCTGCGATTGGGCGTAGGAGCTTTCGTTTCACATGAATGGCGTGATGCCGCGACACCATATTTGACAGGACCAAGCTTCACTATAATTAACGGCCGATTGCAAACAGGTGGGCGCGATTTACTTGTGTTGCCAACTAATGTGTGGGTGCGTGTCGCCGTGCAGAGCCCATTGCAGGAAAGGGGCACAAACACATGGTCTCTCACTGTCACGATGCCTGACAAGGCACCGGTAGTTTTCGCGAATCTTCCGCCGCGTTCATCGAATTGGCGTGAGTTGCAGCGGCTTGGGTTTCTGAGCTACGCAACAAACAACGCTGTTTTTTATATAGACAATCTGGTGGTCGAGAATCACCCGTGATTTCTCCGGTGTAGCAACGCCGCACGGTTTGACATTCGTTGAGTGCGGCGGCAAGATGGCTGGCATATGGACGTTAGAATCCACATTCTCAAGATCGAAAAACCGGACCCGATAAACGTCATCCTCGGTCAGACCCATTTCATTAAGTCTGTCGAGGACATTCACGAAGCATTGGTTGGAGCCGTTGCCGGGATCAAGTTCGGGCTTGGGTTTTGCGAGGCGTCCGGCAAATGCCTTGTGCGGCTCAGCGGAACTGACCAGGCAATGATCGAACTGGCGCGCAAAAATGCTCTTGCAATTGGAGCAGGCCACAGTTTCGTGGTTTTTCTGGGTGAGGGTTTCTATCCGGTCAACGTGCTAAATTCCATCAAAGCCGTGCCGGAAGTTTGTCGCATCTTTTGTGCAACGGCCAATCCCGTCGAAGTCGTGATAGCCGAGACGGGTCAAGGCAGAGGCATCCTTGGGGTGGTGGACGGGGCGCCGCCAAAGGGCGTTGAAGGAGATAGCGACCGTGAATGGCGAAGGAAGTTTTTGCGTGACATTGGTTACAAGCTGTGAGGTCAGCTTTTCTGCGTTATTGCCGTTATGCATGAGAGGGCCCCAGCACATCCCATAGCAGGAATCTGCGTGAAGTCTGGGTGCTCTGAGGCTGACCCAGTATGAGGAGGGCGGATCTATTCGTGGTTGGGGTTGAAGCGGAACCTTGTTAATCGATCAATTTGCCGATATCGCCAACGAAATCGCTGCGCATTTCGTCCACAAGGTTTCGTGGAACAGGCAGGTACTTGCCCGTCCCTGAGGCAAGAACTTCGCCATTGGCATCCACGATTTCCCCTTTTGCTTCGAACAACCGGTTTTTGCGGTTTGCTGTCATGATCCCGGCGACTTTGACCTCCTGGCCTGGCGCGATTGTTCGGCGGTATCTGATTGTCATTTCCGCGGAATAAGTGAACTGTCTTGCACGGACGCCGCAGGCCCAAACCATGGCTTCATCCAACACGGTCGCAATCAATCCGCCATGAACTGCAGTCCGGAATCCGGCGTGTTCAGGCAGGAATCTAAACCGTGAAACAACGGTGTCGCCTTCAACCTCGAAACTGAGATTCAACCCTAGCGGGTTGTTGATCCCGCAGACAAAGCATGACCTCGTACGCGGTAGCATCAACGCCATGACCGGATTGTGTCGTCTGATTTCCTGAAATGCCAGAAGGAAATAGAATTGCCTTGGCGCCATTGGCCCGGGTGTTTGCGCTTGTAAAGGGACGCATCGGCTTCTACTTTTCGCCTATGGACTCGCAATTGAACCAGTACCTTGCAGTTCTGGTACTTCTTGCAGCGGCGGTGTTGTTCACCGCTGGCATGCTTGTTGGTTCGGTTCTTCTGGGCCAGGTAGGACAACGCTCAAGGACCAAGGATTTGCCTTACGAATGTGGCATGCCCCCTGTCGGCGAGGGCACGCCACGGACATCCATTCGGTTCTATGTTGTTGCCATGCTGTTTCTGCTTTTTGATGTGGGCGCAGTTTTACTGTACCCGTGGGCTGTTGTGTACCGGAAGATGCTGGCAAATCCCGAGACGGCCGCATTGGCTGGCTGGGGTATGACTGTGTTCTTGGCTATTGTTTCCGTAGCGTATGTGTACGCTGTCAAACAGGGTGCGTTTGACTGGGATCGGTGATCCATTTTCGAATCATGAACGCCGAAAGTCTTGAATCGTTGGTCACGATTGCGCGGCAACAGGCGGCCAGTGACCTCCATTTGGAACCGGGTTTGCCACCCGCATTTCGCGTACGTGGCGTGCTGCGAGTCATTGGAGAGCCAATTCCCGCTGCAGCCCTGGAGACGATAGCCATGGAAGTCATCGGAACCGAACAGTGGCCCGTTTTCGA
>DYLG01000085.1 GCA_020722215.1 Desulfomonile tiedjei | reverse complement strand
ATGCCTTTAGCCACCGTTCCCCAGGTTACGGGCGCCTTGACCGATCCTGTTTCTTTCTTGCCCGTAGAGATCATGTAGGAATAAGTCCTTCCGGTGCCGCGATTGGCAACCATGGTGATCTTGCCCCCGTTTTCGGCACCCAGGCTGAACTGCACATCGCACTTCCGGCTCGTCCCGGCCCATCCGTAGTACCCGCCCGCGAGCTTTTCGATGTCTTCTCGCCTCCAGCCGGACGCGTCGGTCCCTCCATGAAGGCTCAGGATGCTGCACTGTTCCAGGTCCAAGTCCAGCTTGACGATGGCCGTGATCAGGTCCTGCAGGTCCGATGAGGCCACGGCATCGCAGGCGTGTTTCTTGAAGCCGATGTAATACGGAATCGCGACGGCAAGCACTATGCCCAGCGCCGCGATCATGACGAACAGGCCGACAACCAGTCCTATCACGATGCCGGCAATGTGGCCGCCGGTCAATTCCTTTCCCGCGTACTTGTTGGGAAGCAGTACGAGGACGAGCAGGCCCAACGCACAAGGAACAAGGCCCAAGAGCCCCAATGCCCAGTGATAGCCCTTGATTCCTGGGATGTAGCAGCAACCCCAGGTAAATATTGCGTATCCGACCAGCGGCATACCCAGCAACGGGATTAGCAGCCACGCCCCTTGCACACCCTTCGAGACCGCCACACTGAAGATAACTATTCCCAGTATCGCAAGAACCACACCCGATATGGTAAGCCAAATGGCCTTGTCCGTGTATCCGGCTATGATGTTGTCTCCGGGATAGGGGGCCTCCGGCGTCGGCCGGGGCGGTCCGGCATAGGGCGTCGGAGGAGCGGGCGTTATGGGCGAGGGCGTTTTAGGCTCGGGCTCCGGATTGATCTCTGTGCGAAAAACCTTCTATCGTTGGTCGAGTTCCTCCTCAGTCAGAAATCCCTCATGCACCAGCTCCCGGAAGAGACGCTGGAGTTGGGGCCGCGAAAGCCCGTATTTGGAGCTAAGCTCCTCGTCGGTCATCATGGCCTTGATGTCGTCGAGGAATTGCTTCTTTGAAAACGCGGTCGTATTGGTCATTTGCTCCCCCTCTCCTCTGAGATCAGACAATGAATGGAATTGTAGGACTTGCAATACGATGGCGACCCGCCCGCACCGCACAAGAGGCCCGCACGCCTTAGCCGGCAATACATCACAGAAATGATACTGAGTCAACCGGATCGATAATTATGCGATAAGGCGTCAGTTTCCGGGGGTATGCAAGTGAAGGGATCAATTGCCGGCGAGTCTTCCGTCCGTGCCTTGGCATCCTGCAATCAGGCCGCGGGAGGCGATATTGCACGGGGAATCCACGTCAGTCGAAGCGGAGGAGAGAGGAACATTTCCGGAGACGAGGTGTCAAGAACGAATACTAGACGCGAGCAGGACAGGGGCTATTTGGCAACCGTTCACCACGGCTTGGCAACGGAGTGGATCTGACTCCAGGAGGGAGGGTAGCCATGAGAACGGATGAAGCGGCCTGGCTGGACAATTACTCGGTGACTTGTCGGGTTTTCAAGGGCAGATGGAGCGTTCGTCATTGTTTGAGAATGTACAATGACATCAAGGACTTGAAAATCAGGATGTCATCACGGGCAGACGGCAAAGTTACGCGCCACGAATCCACGTACAACCCATGCAGCCGGTGCCAAGTCCTGGCAGGCTACCTTGAGGCGCTTTCCAGAGAAGAGAACATGTACGAGCCCCAAGGGGAACCCGCACCGTACAACGAAGTCTGGGCCATGTGAGGAGAGCGTTGGCAACGTTCTACTGAAGCGTGGCAAAGAATGCATTAATCCGGTGGCTCACCGCCCTCGGCGGCCTCCGTCGGTGAAATATTACCCGAGAAAAGACCGTGCCCACACCTACCACTTTTCAGTCTTGAAAGCCTGCTCGATTTCCTCCAAGTTGTTGCATCGTCTTACGGGGTTTTTCTCAAGGCACGCCATTATGAGGCTGTCCAGCCAGTTGGGCACTCCGGGATTGACCGCCTTTGGCGGAGGCGGCACGATCTGGGCGTGGTCGAACTTGAAATCGTCGTACGACGGACCTTCGAAGGGGAATTCTCCGGTGACCATAAAATAGGCAATGAGTCCAAGGGCATATGCGTCCACGGCCCCTTCGTCCACTGAGCGCGCTCCCTTGCTCCGGAACAATTCCGGCGCCATGTACGCAGGGTTCAATCCGGGTTCTTCCCTTCTTGCTCGCCGCGACCCCGTGACTTCCCTGTAAATCTGAGTATGGCCGAGGCCGGCCACTTTGCAGGTGGTCAAACGCTCATCCACCATGATGAGAGACGGATTGAGGTGCGTGTGATAGATTCGATCCACCTCACCGTCCTCTGCCACGAATCGGCCGGCATGGCCCAGGGCGGCAACGATTTGCTTGAGCAAACTGAGCATGGTGGGCATATCCGGCTTGCCGGGTTCTTTGAGCACATGGTCCAGTGTCTGAGGAAAAAAGGAATAGGTCAATCCCGGAGTCTTCCCAGGACCGCTAACCGATTCCTCCAGGTCCAGAATGTTGGGATGGACAAGGTTCCATTCCAGGTGGCGCAGTTTCCTGATCAATTCGTCCATTGCCTGCATTTCGAGGGTCTGACCGGACATGATCGATTTATCGAAAACCCTCAGCAAGCAATTGTGGCCGGTCTTCATCTCCACTGCGATGAACCATTCGCCCCACGTATCCTTGTACAGGAGATCCACCTTCCTGAAGGCCAATCCTCCTGATTCGGGGCGGAACAGATCGTCCATCTTGTATTTCATTCTCTGGGTTTCTCTGAGGTGGCTGGAAACGAACGTGGAAACAGAAGGATTCGAGCGAGACTCATCCTCGGGCTGGGTCACTTCGACCACCTGATCGGAACCCACCGTTGCCTTCCGGTCATCGCGAAGGTGAGATGAAACGAAGGTTTCCACCTCGCTTTCGGGAATAATAGCTTTGGGGACCTGGGCTTCCTGCAGAACGATTTGGGGCTCCCCAGATTGGGTTGACTTGGCTCTTGTCTGCTCCGGCTGCCTCTTTTTCTCGGCCTGTGGAGGACGGGCAGGCTCTGCTGGGGGAGCTGGAGCGGGTTTGGGTTTGTCCGGAATCGGTTGAGCAGGTTTCGCTGCGACGGGCGGCTTTCGGGGCGGTGCCTGTGCCTCGGGCCTGGCCTGCTGAGGCTGCTTGGATCGGGATTCGGGAATCTCCTCGCCCCTGGATTGGGCAACGATCTGTCGTGGGATCGTATCCCTCAGCTTCCGCTCATTGATCAGAGCAGCGGTCGCTGTGAGAACTGCCCTACTTCCTTTCTTCTTGATCACGTCCAGAAGATTATGATCAATGGCAATAGCTCCGGCCCTCCTGGCCAGTGCTTCATCCTTGGGTTTGAGGGCGCACAGTGCGAGGACGGCTTCGAGAGCCTTGGAGTATTCTCCTCTTAGCTCATAAGCCCGGGCAAGAGCATCCCGGATTATCACGTTGCTCGGCTCGTGCCGAATGAGGGTCTCGAATATGCGGACGGTCTTGTTGTCATGAGCTTCCTGTCTAATCAGTTGCCGGAAAAGTTTTGTGGTGAGATCACGATTTCCCTCCCGGATTGTCTCCTCAACCATGTCGTTGTCAATGACGCATTTTGCCAGGTCGGTCAGGTAGTCGTGGTTTTTTCCATCTATTTCATGCAGGAGGCGGAGTTTCTCCATATACTTCTCGAGATCTCCCCTAGTGAGGTAGACCGTGCTCAGAATCTTGTTCACCCCCACCATCTTGGGCTGCAATTCCAGAAGCCTTTCATAGACGGCCACAGCGTCGTCGGTCACTTCGGACCTGGAGAGGAAAATCTTCGCGATCTTCTTAATCACCTGGGGGTTGCCTTCATTGAGAGCATCCTGAACCATGGCATTCTCTACATACAGCTTCGCGGCCTGATCAAGGTACTCATCGGAGTTCTCCTTGTCCAAGTGATTGAGCAACAGGAGTTGATTCACGGCCTTGCGATAGTCACCGTCCTGTCTGTATTTTCTGGCGAGGATGCGGCGAAATCTCTTGTCTGTGTGATCCAGTTCGAGGCATTTCAGGTAGATGCGTTCAGCATCGGCACTGGTGGCTCCCTCTTCCAAGAAATCCTCGCCCAGTCGTTGGATCAGTTCCTGATGACCGCTGGCCGCAGCAAGATCGGTCCGGTTCTCCGCAAAAAGGAAGTCTGCTGCGTCGGCCACGATTTGGGGTTCGGCTGTTCCCACGGACAGCAAATCCATGGCCACTTTCATTAGTTTTTCCGGTTCCTTCAGACGCCTGTAGATACCGAAGAGGTTCTTTCGAATGTCGTACCTCTTGTCTTCGTCGATTTCTACCTCAAGAAGTTGTTCGTATATTTCGGCCGCCTGTCTCTCCTTGCCGAGCGCTGTCATGATGTCAACGCCGAGCACGTAGTCGTCATTGGACTTCAAGCCCCCGAGATTACGCATTTTTTCCCAGCATTTTGCAGCCTCGTGCGTATCGAGGATCTTCTGATAGCAAACGGCCAGTCGTCTGTACACGTCAGGACTCCGGATCTCCCCGCTCTGGAGTTGGATGTACTTCTTAAATTCCTCTATGGCATCAGCATATTCGCCCGACCGGAAGAGTTCTTCGGCATCCTTGATCGACTGGGCCACCATTGCAGCGCGCGCTTCTTCTTCCCTCGATCTTCTGGACCTCATGTGCAAGAGCACAAAGACCGCTACAATTGCAATCAGAGCCAGCGCGGCAATGGGCAGTATGGGCAGTCTCCATGACGGAACCGGCGCCTCAGTCGGTATGGTCTCGGCTTCCAGGATAAAACCCCTGGTATTCAGGTCCGGCAAATTCACCTCGAGGTAATCTCCCTGCTGTCCGACAACCTCGAGCTGGTGTCCCTGAAAGACGGTTTTCAGAGTCTCCGAATTGGGATCCGGCTCCTTGAGGATCTTGACGAAAAATTCCTCGGCCGGTTGGGCCTTAATCCACCTGTGCACAGGTTTTTGCGCGCTTGCCATGTCCCCGTGCCCGAGCAGCACTACGAATGCGCACAGCGTAGCCCCCACAAAAATTCCGATGGCGATCGAGCGTTTCAAGGGTATTCCCTCACTTGCTGGAAGTGGTTATATTAATTGGGTACAGAAATAGATTACCACGAACAGATGCAATGGGCAAACCGGTAATGCACCGGCCGGCCCATGAGTCTGCCCGTCCCGGAGGTGCGATGAATGATTGATCCCGCCCTGAAGTTCGAACAAGGCCCGATCCGGCCCCCAAGCGAAGCCGGGAGCCTTCTCATTCGTGTTACCAGAAACTGCCCCTGGAATAAATGCCTATTTTGTTCCACATACAAAGGTAAGAAATTCTCCCGACGCAGCCTCGAAGAGATCAAATCGGATGTGGACGCGGCAAGAGGCATAATGGACGGAATCGGAGAGATCTCCTGGAAACTCGGCGAAGCCGGTCGATTTACCGACCGGGTTCTCACCGGTGTGATGCGTGATCCTGCCCTGAGCGACTGCTACCGCTCTGTGGCATTGTGGATGGCCCACGGAGGCGATACCGTTTTCTTGCAGGATGCCAATTCCCTGATGCTTTCCACGGAATCGCTCGTTTCGATCCTCGATCACATTCGCAAGACATTCCCCTCGGTCAGGAGGATTACATCCTATGCCAGAGCGGCTACACTCAAGGGCAAGTCCGTCCCCGAGTATGTGAGGCTCAGGGACGCGGGACTCAGTCGCCTGCACGTGGGTATGGAGTCAGGATCGGACAAGATACTCAAGATGATCAAGAAAGGTTCAACAGCGGAGCAGATCATCGAGGGAGGCGCCCGGGTGATGCAGTCCGGCCTGTCTCTGTGCCTGTACATTATTCCCGGAATCGGCGGAAGCGCGCTTGCCGAGGAAAACGCTGTCGAGTCCGCCAGGGTAATCAACGCTGTCAATCCGAGCTTCGTGAGACTCAGATCGCTCTATATAAGAAGAGGCTCGCCACTTGACCAACTGGCTCAAGAAGGCGCGTTCGAGTCGCCTGACGAAGATGAGATGGTCCGAGAAATCAGGCTGTTGATCGAAAATCTCGATGGCATCAGCACCACCATGGTTAGCGATCACATTCTGAATCTACTTGAGGAGGTGGAAGGAACCCTCCCCCATGACAAGGAAAAAATGCTTCATGTGATCGATAGGTATTTGAGCTTGCCCGAGAATGACCGGCTGCTTTTTCAGCTCGGACGAAGAGCCGGCGCATTGAGATATCTTGCAGACCTGGAAAACCCCCTGGTTCGCAGTCGACTCAGCGCGGCCAAGACACAACTGGACAAGGATTCCGAGGGCGGGTTCAAGGAGTACCTGAAGGAGATGAAGAGAAAGTTTGTGTGAAAGGAGAAAGAATCTCCATCGGCGCAGGCAAGAACAGGGAAACAACGACTGCGATCCTTCGCGTCCTAAACCGGTTACACGGTTGGTTTCGTGCCTGTTTCTTAGCTTTGATTGCGCGCCTCGGATTAGGCTCCTTCGTCAATTGCGCGTCGAAAACCGCTCTATCTGAGCAATCCCTTGAGATAGAGCTGGTACAGCTTCGGCTCAAACATGGAATTGACGGGTACATCCACTCTTGAGGTGTCCCGTCCAAAGACCCCGGCCGCGACCATCTTCTCGCTGGTGAGGAATCTTGTTGTGGTAGGAATGGAGAACTCCTTAGGCACTTCTCGCGCCAATGCCGCGAGGTTAAAGCCCCAGATGCCAAAGGCCGGAATAGTGACATGATAACTGTACGTTGAAAAACCCGCTGCCTGCAGAGTCTTGGCCACGCACCAGAAAACCTCTCGCGTCACGAACGGGGAGCAACTCTGCGTGGCCAAAAGACCCCCTTTGTTCATGCGACGGGCAACGAGCCGGTAGAATTCCACGGAGTACATCTTGCTGAGGCTTTCATCGTGCGGATCAGGGAGATCTATTATCACCCTGTCATACTTCTCGCCCGCCATTCTCACAAATATGAATGCGTCGAGATTGTGCACCGTGACTCGCGGACTGTTGAGGCTGTCTTCGTTCATGCGACGGATCGGAGCGAAACTGCGGCAAAGGCGAGTGATGGCCGGATCGATGTCCACGATGTCTATTCTCTGCACGTCGCCGTACTTGAGGACTTCTCGTGCGGCGAGCCCGTCACCCCCTCCAAGTATGAGAACGCGAGATCTGCTGCCGGGCACGCAGAACACCGGATGAACAAGGGCCTCGTGATAGCGATGTTCGTCGCGTTCAAAGAATTGAATATGCCCGTCGAGGTACAGCCGCAGGTGACCGGTGCGGGAGGATCTGGTCAAGACAATGCGTTGATAGGGTGACTGGTGTCTGTAAAGCACTTCGTCCGCATAGAGCTGGTTCTCGGCAAATACTCCTATCTGCGGCGCGTTGAGCGTGCATATGGTCAGTACTACCGCGATGAGTGCTCCGGCGAAGGACAAAGACACGGGTCTCTTGAGCGAGTGCTTGAACAAGACAATATTGACCATTGCCACAACCACGTTGAGCAATCCTATGGCAAACGACGACCTGAACAAACCCAGATGGGGGAGCAAGAGCAATGGAAACGCGATGGACCCAACCAGTGCACCCACATAATCCAGGGACAACACATGCGCGATGGAAAGCCGCAGTGCCTGTTTCTGACTGAGTATGCGAGTCAGAAGAGGGATCTCAAGGCCCACAAGTATGCCGATGACAATGATCATCGTGAACATTGCGGGCTTGTAGAAATAGTAGTACGGGAAGACCAGGAAGAGCACCACACTGCAAAGCCCGCCAACCAGCGAAACGAGCATCTCAATGACGACGAATCCCCCCACCAGGTCTTTGACCACTAGCTTCGACAGGTAGGCGCCCAACCCCATGGCAAACATGAACAGACCGATGGTCACTGAGAACTGGTAGACACTGTTGCCCAGAAGATAGCTCGATATCGCTCCGATAATAAGTTCATACGCGATGCCGCAAAGGGCAACCAGCAGAATGGAGGCAAGAAGAACCACCACCTGAGAAACGGTGAGTTCTCCGCTTAATACTTCTTCCGAGTGATTGTTCATGTGCGTGACAAGTCGGAGCTTTCGTGCGGTAGGATTAACGGGCTGCGCTCACGCGCCGGATTGTCCGCCCTGCAAAGTCCGGCTGAGCGAGGAGAGGAACAGCACTGGCCTCGCGTCTCGTTCCCCCTGACGAACTCTCTATTTCCCTCCAAAAGTGCTCTTGGCGCCCGCCCTGGTTCGGGCGGAAGGCGCGGGAGTTTTCGGTGGGGCCCCGGGAGGGGTTGCCGGACGGCCCGGAGTCGGAGCTTTCACCTGGGGCGATCCAGGCCTGGGAGGAGCCGCTGCCTGTTGAACCTTCTTGACCGCGCCGTCGTGATATCCTTTCGGGGACATCGGCATGGACGAGAGCCTGCTCGTATCCACACCGGCCGAATGCTGCTGACTCATCATGCGGCCCAGCAAGTATCCTGAGAAGAATCCGCCGAAAGGATGGCCGTAATGGTGGTCACGGTGATAGTTGTGGACCGTGTCCGAGGCAACTATCCTGCCCCTCTGATGATCTATTTGAATCTTGAACAAGTCCTTGTCCGAACCTTCCTTCTTCATATTCTTGTTCTTGTCCGTAAATCCCTGTATCGACCCGTCAGGCAGCATTGCCACTCCAATGGGCTCCGACACGAGCTTCCCTCGATTCAGGTTATCGGCAAATTTCTTGAGGAATTTTTGCTCGCTCGCCTCGTCTATCCTCATGGGAGGGCTCAAGGTCTGCTTGCCCGTTTTTGACGAGTCCTCTCCCAACGCTGCCAGCTCGGAGTCGCTTGCGCCGGCGATTCTCTCAAGATCCATTTCGTCCATGGTTTCCGTTAGAACCTTTAAGACCTTGTCCAGATCGATGACTTCCACCGATTTCTTCGGCGCGGGAGCCTTGGTCTCTTGTCCCGAGTCTTTACCGCAACCGGAAAGGCCTGCCAGGAGCCCTATACAAATTGCCGCCAATAGAATCCGCTTCATAGTTCGCTCCTCTCCGAACAGTGATTCACAATCACCGCGAACTCCGCCAACACAGGAGAAGCCCAATAAGAGGCAGGAACCTTCGCCACCGAATGGCCGGTCCGGATGGCAATTCCATGCCGCAATCTCCGCCGCGTGTGTGCGGGCCGGAAACCACGCCCTTGCCCCCAGCCCTGAGTGGCGAGCAGGCGCCTTTGAATGCAATGTATCATGAGTTTGGTAGGAATGTCCAGAGCCTCAATGCCACAGTCTTGCCAGAAAGATAATCAACGAAATTGCTCTGTTACTTCCCCCTTCGTTTGAGGCTCCCCCTGAAAATCACTGCTGCATCCCGCTGATAACGGGCGGCCGTTCAGATGAAATACATGTAGTTGTGATCAAGCTCTCGGTGCACGCCCTGTCTGCGCGCCATCGAGCACAGATCCGCGATGGAAACAGACCCGAAATACTCTTTGAGCAGTCTCTGGGTCTCTTTCCACACATGCCGGGTAACGCATGCAGAGAACAGCTCCTGGTGAGACTTCCGAGGGGCTTCCTCCAGCAGACACTGGACGGGCACAATCGGCCCCTGGGCAGCCTCAATTATGTCTCCGATCGTTATCTGGCTTGCGTCTCTGGCCAAAGTGTATCCGCCGCGAGGACCCCGGCGACTCATGAGTATGCCCGCTTTCAGCAGCCTGTTGAAGATCTGTTCGAGGTACCTCTGAGAAATCCTCTGCCGCCTTGCTATGTCCTTAATCTGAGTGGGCTGGCCCGCTCCATGATATGCCACGTCAAAAACGGCCCGCAGCCCGTACCTGCTGGTAGTGGTAATGCGCATCATGTTGCCTCACAACACCGGTGTCCCGGTTGACAGCGTCTTTTTCGCCGGAAGCCCAAGCTTCAGTCACAGTGTCAAGAAACATATCGAAATCCTCGTGTCAATGTCAAGAAAATGTGCGGACCTTCTCGCATTTCGGTCAATCGGGCGATCAATACCGGAACGACCCGGCGTTGACACTCAGGTCGCGCTGGGGTAAGGTCGAAATATCATGGGAATGCTTTGAAGGGCTCACCAAGGACTTGGGGAATTGATTCCCCGGTGGAGCCCGCGGAAACCGTGGAGTCGCCCGGCGCAGGGACCGAAACAAGGTGGGAGTCCTAGAGTTTGGCACTCGCTCCGGTTCTCCGGGAGTGCGCGGGCGCTCACGGTTCGATGTCTGCCTGACCCGTAGGGTATTCCACGGCGGTAGCAGCAGAATTCCGGGAATTGCCGGCACTGATTCTATGACGGATTCCAGTACTACCGCACACCCCGCTGCTCGGATTGCATGATGGATTCCGAAGAAAAAGGCGCTGCCCGGCCGGGCAAGTCCTTTAGGCTCGCGATGCCCAAGGGTTTGCTGGGACTTAGGGCGAAGATGGCTCTTGGTTTTGGCCTTCTTACTGCGCTTGTGGTCTGCCTGGTCAGTCTGGCAACCTCATTTGGCATCCCGTTCACATCAGACCTCGGTTCTTATGGTAGGCAAAGGTCCGAGATTCTCGGACAGCTCGGGCTGGTGGCTGACTTGAAAAAGGAGTGCCTGCTGCTGTGGCTGGAGGAACGGACCGGCGACGCGCAGGTGCTCTCCCAAAGCGAAGCAGCCGTGGCCTTCGTCAAGCATCTTCGTGAAACCGTCCGTGCCGACGCCAACGGAGCAGTAACCGGCGATTCACTGCACCGCATGCTGCTTGAGGACGAAACCTACCGGGCTGTCATGAGACGCCTTCAAGGAATAGTCAAGTCGTACGCGGTTTATCAGACAATCCAAATCGCCGATGCAGAGCGCGGGGTGATCATAGCCTCTACAAATGTGAGCGACTTGGGAACACCTGTTGCGCAAACCCGTCCATTCACGAGCGCCATGAAGCTGAACAACAGGGTGGCGATTGATGTCGAGCGCTCCCCCGAGACGGGAATACCGTGCCTGGTTATGTCGCGTACGATAGCCGACACCGAGATACAGGACAGCGCGCGAGCAACAGCCATCGGTGTGCTGATCATGCGCATAGACGCGGACCAGTTCCTCAAACCGCTCCTCTATACCGGCGGAGGGCTGGGGATCAGCGGAGAAATAGTTCTGGCGACCCAGGATCTCAATATCCTAATATCACTCAAATACCCTCTTCGGGACGGAACAGAGGCCAAGCCGCCGGAATATCAAATTGACACGGAGCTGGCCGTGTTGGCAGCCGGCGGCCACAACGGCATTGTGGTTAGCAAAGACTACCGAAACGAGCGCGTGCTTGCAGCGTACCGACACATCAGAGTGACTGATGACCTCGGCTGGGGAATGATAGTCAAGATTGACGAAGCCGAAGTGTTCGGCCCAATAAGGAAGAACCTCCGCAATGCCCTGTTCATCGGCTTTGTTGGAATCATCGGAGCCATGATTCTCGGAGTCTTGATCGCGGACAGAATATCCGGACCGATTCGCCGGTTGAGCATCACTGCGCGGGACGTGGAGGCGGGGAATCTCCAGGCCAGAGCGGCGGTGGCCGGTTCCGACGAAGTTGGCAATCTTGCATCCGTTTTCAACTCCATGGTGGAACGCGTGGAGAATTGGCACAGGCAACTTGAAGAGCAGGTCAATGCCCGAACCGCAGAGCTGAGTGAACTGAACAAAGAGCTGCAAGCCAAGAACGCCGAGCTGGAGCGCTTCACATACACGGTCTCACATGACATCAAGAGTCCGTTGATCACCATAAGGGGATTCCTTGGATACCTGGAGACCGACATGCACTCCGGGAACACAGAGCGAATGAAAGAGGACCTTGGCCGCATCTCCAACGCCGTGGACAGGATCCGGCTTCTGCTGGATGACCTTCTGGAGCTTTCACGAATAGGGCGTATCGTCAATAACCCTGAAGAAGTGGACCTGGGACTCCTGGCCCATGAGGCAGCAGAAATGCTTGCAGCGCGTATTGCACAGTGCGGAGCCCGTGTGGAGATCTCGGACGACCTGCCCGTGGCCAGAGGCGATCGCTCCAGATTGAGAGAAGTGTTTGAGAACCTCCTGGACAACGCCATCAAATTCGGCGGAGAGGGGCCCGCTGTCAAGATCGGCGCACGCTGCCAAGGAGACGAAACCGTCATATACGTCAGTGACAATGGAGCCGGCATTGATGCCCGATACCATGAAAAGATTTTCGGACTGTTCGAGAGACTGGATCAGGAAACGGAGGGCGCCGGAGTCGGGCTGGCCATAGTCAAGCGAATAATCGAGACCCACGGAGGGCGGATATGGGTGGAGTCCGAAGGACGCGACAAGGGCAGCACCTTCTGCTTCACCCTCCCGCGAGGTGGAGTGCCATCAGCGAACAAGGAGAACAGCTATGGACAAGGAAAATCTCTTGATCCTGCTCATTGAAGACAAGCCCGACCATACTGAACTGGTCATAAGGGCTTTCCAGGATCACAGAGTACCCAACAGAATCGTTCACCTGCCGGACGGCGGGGCTGCCCTGGATTACCTTTTCAGGCGAGGCGAGAGCGCGGATCCGGACACGTGTCCCGGACCTCATCTAATACTGTTGGACCTGCGCTTGCCTAAAATCGACGGACTGGAGGTTCTCAGAGAAATAAAGGAATCAGGGGACTTGAGACGCATTCCTGTAGTGGTTCTGACTACTTCTGAGGCCCAAGCCGACATGGGGGCCGCATATTCCCGGTATGTAAATAGCTATCTGGTGAAGCCTGTAGATTTTGACGAGTTCGGGCAACTGATGAACGATCTCGGTCTATATTGGCTGGGATGGAACCGCAAACCCGGTTGCGACCCGGCCGGCGCCGGCGTATAACTGCCCCAACGGAATGCGGAGGCGTTCATGGCCAAGCAATCTGTCCACATACTGGTGGTAGAAGACGACGCGGACCACGCGGAACTCATCCAGCGAGCGTTTGAACCGTATGGAGACAGATACGTGCTCACCGTGACCGGAACCCTCGGGCAGGCTCTCGAGTACCTGCGATCCAATTCTCCGGACCTCGTGGTAGCGGATCTGCTCCTTCCCGATGGAAAAGGTACGGATATGCTGCCTCGGGAAATGGAAGACCGAATGTTCCCGTTGGTTGTGCTGACGAGTCACGGCAACGAACACGAGGCTGTGGAGGCTATGAAGGCCGGAGCCCTCGACTATGTGGTGAAGACCCATTCCTCTTTTCTCGACATGCGATACATTGCCGAGAGATCCTTGAGGCAATGGCGCCATATCACCGAACGCAGACAGGCCGAAGAAGCCCTGCGTGCCAGTGAGGAACGCTTTCGAGCTGTCTTCGAGAGCGCCGGCGACTGCATATTCATCAAGGACGGCTCGCTGAGATATACCCTTGTCAATCCCGCCATGTGCGAGCTTTTCGGACTTCCCGCACCAAGAATCATCGGCAGGAGATCAGAAGACCTCTACGGGGAAGAAGTAGGAAAACAACTTGCAGACAGGGATTCCCGAGCACTGACCGGGGAGTACATCGAAACTGAGCAAACCAGACCGGTCAACGGTCAGTTGATGACTTTCCACGACACGATTGTGCCTCTCAGGAACGCCAGGCATGAAATCATAGGAATCTGCGGAATCTCCCGCAACGTCACCGAGCGCAACAGAGCAGTAAGGGGAACTGAGTTCAGCGTCGAAGACTACCCTTCCAAGGCCATGCGCAACACCCTGGACAAGGCGCGCATCGCAGCGGGCACGGACAGCATCGTGCTCCTTCAGGGCGAGAGCGGCAGCGGCAAAGACCACCTGGCCCGATGGATTCATGATCATTCCATGCGCGCAGGCGGGCCGTTCTTTTCCATCAACTGCGCAGCAGTCTCAAGGGAACTGGCCGAATCGGAACTTTTCGGGCATGAGCGCGGCGCATTCACCGGCGCGGTGGGCCGAAAGAGGGGTATGCTGGAACTGGCCGAGGGCGGGACCATCCTGCTCAACGAAATCGGCGAACTCGACCTGTCATTGCAGTCCAAACTCCTTGCGTTTCTCGACACCAGATCCTTTCTGCGCGTGGGTGGCCAGAAACCGGTGCATGTCAACGCCAGACTTGTGGCAGCAACGCACAGAGACCTGGGCACTGAAGTGGCCCAGGGTCGCTTCCTTGAACCGCTGTTCTATCGACTCAGCGTCTTTCCCATACGCGTTCCCGCTCTCAGGGAGAGGTGGGACGATATGTCGGCACTGGTCAAGGAGATCATGTCCAGGTTGGCCCAGGAAATGCAACTAACCGAGATTCCTTCCATAGATCACCTTCACCTCCAGGCTCTTTGCAGGTATGAGTGGCCGGGTAACGTTCGGGAACTGCGCAACGTGCTGGAACGGTCCCTGATCCTCTGGCGAGGGGACAGACTGGAACTGACCCTGCCTTTTGTCGAGGGCGAGGAAACGGACACGGCCTGGTCGTACACGGTGCGGTATCAACCTGGCAGGACGCTTCGGGATGTAACGGATGAGGTGACCCAGCGGCTGTGCCGCGAGGTTCTGAGGCTGTGCGAGGGCAACAAGAAGGAGACGGCGCGGCTCCTGGACATTTCGAGGGACGCTTTATATCGCTATATCAGAGGGATACGACGATGGCCGAAAAATAAGACACTCTAGATAGGTATGTCTTATATTCGGACTTAAGAAATGGGACTCATTGGTTGATATCACACATCAACCCTCGTGGATGTCTAATTCTAGGACAACATACCGGCCGCCTCAACCTCACCCCGCTGACCATCCGCCCTTTCCCTCTCCTCCCCAACCATCCGCAATTCTTGGGCTTCCTTCTCGTTCTCTTGTCCCGAAACTCTTGGCATGCAACTTGCCCCAATTCTAATCGGTTGCCCGGTTTCTCCGAGGGGCATACTCCTCTCCTTGTCAGGAAATCCGGCGGAACACACCTGAGAGATGTTCTGTTCCTCTTCATCCGAAAAACCCTTCACTGACCTGAAGAGGCCGGAGCCAGATGACCCAACAAGCCGAGAGATCAGGAGAAAGACTCATCGACGAGGCTATGGCGGGCAACCTGCGTGCTGTGAGCGAATTGGTTGAAGACGGAGCCGGAGTGAACTTTGCCAACAGGTACGGTGTCACTCCGGTAATGGTCGCTGCTCAATGGAATCGGCCGGAAGTTGTGAGTTTCCTCCTGGAAAGCGGCGCGAACGCTCGGGCTGTAGAGAACTCGTCCGGCAGGAGCGTACTGATGTACGCGTGCCTTTCAGGGAACCACGAGGTGGTGGAACTGGTCCTGAAATATGGGGCGCAGGTTAACGGGAAGGACCGCCTGGGCAGAACGGCGCTGATGACCGCAGCGGCTACCGGAAACAGCGCGGTCGTGGATATGCTGTTGAAAGGAGGAGCCGAGGTCAACGCACGAGACACTTGGGGAGCCACGGCGCTGGACTTCGCGGTGACCTCGGGCCATAGGGAAGTTGCGGACTTGCTGGAGTTCCAGGGAGCCGAGGGCAGCATTTCTTGACCAATCCCATCATGTGGAGTTGATTCGGAGCGGAGGCGCCGGTGTCCGCCTCTGATGAGCCCAGTTTCGGTTCCCGAATTCGCCTGTTATTCCGGAAGGAGCACGGGATGATACCTGAACAGCAGATTGATCATCTGATAAGGGCTGGGTGGGAAGTTCTCCAAACCGATTTCGACGAGACTGCCTTCGAAAATTGGCGAAGGCAGGCTTGCCAATGCTTAACTGCTCTTCTTGGGGAGGATCATCAATATACAAGGCAGTTGCAGAGCAAGATTCTCAAACCGGAGAGAAGGGGTCTTCTTACCGGCGTGGGAGTCCTTACTGCGGCTGCATTGAAGCCTTCGAACAAGGACTGAAGTCACTCCAATGAACACAACACGCCACCGTCGCGCGGCTGCATCCCGGCCGCCTGGATGATCCTCCCCTATTGTCGACTGAAGTGGTGCACGCGTGGCGTTTATGAGACGGAGTCCGGAGGGCAAGGATTGGAAGGACAT
>DYLG01000084.1 GCA_020722215.1 Desulfomonile tiedjei | reverse complement strand
GGGGGTCAAGCGTCTCAGGCCTCGCGGAACCATGTTCACCGTACGCCTGCCATACGTCAAGACCGGCAAACCCAAGGTTCGGGCCGCTCCGAGAGTAGTCTCCCACAGGAATTACCGCCTTCTTCTCATAGATGACGAGCGCCCCGTTGTGACGATTCTGGGAAAAGGACTTACGAGAAGGGGCAACACCGCGTTTGTTGCTTTCTCCGGCCAACATGGCCTTGAGATACTTAGTTCGGAAAAGGTTGATGTAATCATCTGCGATCTTGGAATGGAGGGAATGAACGGCTGGGAAGTCAGCGGAGCAGTACGAGAACTCTGCCTGAAGAAGGGAATTCCCAAGCCCTCGTTCATCCTGTTGACCGGCTGGGCTGGACAGTTGGCGGAGGATGAAATAACGTATCACCCGTACGTTGACAGAATTGTTGAAAAACCGGTCACCATCTCCAGGCTGATCGAGATCATCGACGAAGAGGTGGAGAAGTCTCAATCTCGCTCACACCAGTAAGGGTGCTGCAACGGGTTGCGCCTATGAATGCGGCTAACCTGGTGATGCCGGTCCTTGCGACCTTCAACCGTCGGCCCCACTACGAACTCCGGGAACCTTTTCCTCACAAGGCTCTCCTTCGGGCCGGGGTCTTGATCCACAGCGGCTATGGACCAGGAAAGACATTGCTGTTGTACTCGGCGTGTTCGTCCCGAGCAAACGGACTCTTTCCACCTTCCGGATTTGTCAGGATGTTGAGCGCAACAGGAGTAGGCAGATGAAAGGGTCCAGACCCATTCTTCTCGTTGAGGACGACATGGTGGACGCTATGGCGGTCAAGCGAGCAATGAAAGACCTGAAGATACGAAACCAGCTTGACACGGTGGGCGACGGAGAACAGGCGTTGAATTACTTGAGGAATCCTAGTACCGAGATGCCGTGCCTTATCCTTCTGGACATCAATATGCCCAGGATGAACGGGATCGAGTTTCTCAAGGTGGCCAAGACCGACGAAAACCTCAGAAGGATTCCCGTAGTGGTACTCACCACATCGAAAGAGGATCAAGACAAGATAGACAGTTTCGACCTTGGCGTAGCAGGTTACATGATAAAGCCTGCCGACTACATGAAAATGGTTGAGATGGTCAAGACGGTGGACTACTACTGGACTTTGAGCGAATCGGCGCTGGAGGCGTGAAGCTTGGACGATTCGACGATCAGACTGCTTATGGTCGAGGATGACATCGTCGATCGGATGGCGTTTGAGCGGCTTGTAAAGACCGATGATCTTCCGTACCTATACACGTGCGTAAACTCGGTAGAGGACGGAAAACAAGCCCTCAAATCGGGAACTTTCGACGTGGTGATCACCGATTATCGACTTGGTGACGGTACGGCCTTCGATCTTATTCCTCAAGTTGATACGGACGTCCCGGTAATCCTTGTGACAGGCGCGGGCGGCGAGGAAGTCGCGGTCCGGGCGATGAAGTCCGGAGCGTCGGATTACCTGATGAAGGACACTGACGGCAGCTACCTGAAAACTCTGCCTACCACGGTTGAGAAGGCGCTCAAGGCCAAGAGAATCGAAAAGGAACTGCGGCTGTATCGGGCGCAACTGGAGAGTCTTGTGGAGGAAAGGACCGTCCAGTTGCAGACCGCCAACGAAGACCTCCTCAGGGAGATCGAGGATCGAAAGCGGGCAGAAGAAGCACTGAGGGTGGCACATGATGAGCTTGAGGACCGTGTCGAGCAACGCACTCGCGAGCTGAGGCGTACGAACGCGCAGTTGGTCACGGAAATCGCGGACCGGCAAAGGGCCGAAGAGGGACTGCGCAAGAGCAAGGAGACCGTGGAAGCCATCCTGAATGCCACCAGCGACGCAGCGTTCCTCCTGAGCACGGACGGCGCGTTCGTCGCTCTCAACCAGCCCGCAGCAGACGCATTCGGCAGCACGATCGAGGACCTGTTGGGCACATGCTACTTCGACCTGATTCCTCAGGACATCGCTCAAACCAGGAAAGCCCGATTCGACGAGGTGGTTCAAACGGGAACATCGGTCCGATTTGAGGACAAAGGATTGGACGAGATATTTGACCACAGCTATCGGCCCGTTTTCAATCCCGACGGCAGCGTGGAAAGGGTGGCCGTCTTTTCCCGCAACGTCACGGAACAGAAGAAAGCCCAGGAGCTTCTCGTGCAAAAGCAGCGTCTTGCAGCTCTCGGAGAGATGGCGGGCGGAGTGGCGCACAACTTCAACAATCTGCTGCAGATCGTCATCGGGGCCGCAGGCCTGGCCGAAGTGGACCTCGAGACCGGCGACCTGGCGGAAGTGAAAAGGACCCTCAGTCAGATCGCCGAAAGCGCACAGTTGGGTTCCGAAACCGTCAAACAGCTCCAGGACTTCGCTCGTGTACGAACTGCTGATCCCGCCCAGGACGGGCGGGTGTTCGACTTCTCCGAGACCGTCAAGCGGGCCATCGACGTGAGCAGGTCTCTATGGAAGAGCGCCGCGGAAAAAAGGGGAATCAGCCTTGCTTTGAAGCACATCCTTCGTCAGGGGTGTTTTGTCAAAGGCATGCAGAATGAACTATTCGAGGTTGTGGTCAACCTCCTCAAGAATGCTATCGAGGCTATGCCTGACGGTGGCAAAGTATACTTGAAAACCTACTCCAATGACGGGAAGGTGTTTCTCCAGGTTCATGATACGGGCATGGGCATTACCAAGGAGAATCTGTCCAAGATCTTCGACCCGTTCTGGACCACAAAAGGGGTACAGGGAACCGGAATGGGGCTTTCAACCAGCTTTGGTATTGTGAGCCGTCACGGAGGGACCATTGCCGTGAAAAGCTCGGTAGGCAAAGGAACGAGGTTCACCGTGTCCCTACCTCTTTCGGCAAGACCCAGCGAGAAACGGACTGCTGAAGCCATGATCAAAGTAGATTTTAATGTAAATATACTCATAGTCGACGACCAGCCTCAGGTGGTGGCTCTCCTGGAAAAAGGTCTCAAGCGGTGCGGTCAGACGGTTTTCACTGCGGATTCAGGCGGGAAAGCCATCGATACATTCAAGAATAATCCTGTGGACGTGGTGGTTTGCGACCTGGGGATGCCGTTCATTAACGGTTGGGAGGTAGGCCGCACCATCAAGGAGCATTGCATTGCGGCAGGTGTTCCCAAGGCACGGTTCATTCTGTGCACAGGCTGGGGCGGGCAGCTCGAAGAGAAAGACAAGATTGAGGAATGCGGAATAGACAGGATACTGGAGAAGCCTTTGAAGCTTACCAACTTGCTGGAGGCCATACGCCGACTCCTTGTCCAACCGGACCGAGTTCCGCCCGAGCAAGCCGGAGAGATAGAGCCCCGGCAACTTGGATCAAGCCGCGTTTGAGTCCTGCTGCCGCAGTTTTGATCCGTTGACTGTGTCCGAAATCGACCCGGATCGCTGGAAAGGGCGGATTCACAGGTTCGCACGTGCCTTCGAATGCCGACGTTATTTCGTGACGATTCTCCAAAATCGGGACCGCGTCCCGGTTTTCATGGCCTATAGCTGGTGAGGCATAATGAAAGACAGACGACCTATACTCCTCATCGAGGACGATCTCGTTGACGCAATGGCGCTTAAACGCGCGGTGAAGGATCTCAAGATCCCGAACAAGCTCATTACCGTCGGCGACGGAGAACAGGCGCTAGCCTATCTGAGAAACTCCGCTAATGAACTTCCGGGGCTGATCCTCCTCGACATAAACATGCCGCGGATGAACGGTATCGAGTTCCTTCAAGTGGCCAAGAAGGAAGACCGGCTCAAGCGGATTCCCGTTGTGGTGCTCACCACTTCCAAAGAAGAACAAGACAGGCTTGACACATTCGGCCTTGGGGTTGCAGGATATATGGTCAAGCCCCCCGATTATTCCAATTTCGTGGATGTGGTGGCCATTGTCGACAGGTACTGGAGCATCAGCGAATTCCCGTCGGAGGGGTGAGTTTGGAAGAGCAACGGGTCAGGATTCTCATGATTGACGACGACCTCGTTGACAGAAGGGCATTCGAGCGATTCGTCAAGGAAGAGCAGCTCCCGTATGATTTCACCTGTGCGGGATCCGTTGCAAAGGGGAAAGAAGCCCTGGAGAACGGAACATTTGACATTGTGGTCACGGATTACATGCTCGGTGACGGCACCGGTTTTGACATCTTCCAAGCCGCCGGACAGACCGTCCCGGTGATCTTGGTGACGGGCGCGGGCGGAGAAGAGGTCGCGGTGCAGGCCATGAAATCCGGCGCATCGGACTATCTGATAAAGGACGCGGAGGGCAACTATCTCAAAACATTGCCCGTGACCGTAGAAAGTGCACTCAAGGCCAGGCGCCTGGAACTCGAGCTAAAGAAGTATCACGAAGAGCTTGAACGGCTCGTGGAAGACCGCACTCTTCAACTAAGAGAAAAAAACGAGGAACTCCTCAGAGAAATCGATGAGCGCAAGAAAGCCGAACTGGGCCTCCAGGCTGCGCATGAGGAACTCAAGACTGCTCACGATAAGCTTGAGATCCGCGTGGAACAACGCACCGCGGAACTGAGGAAAAGCAATCAGTACCTCCGCATCCAGATCTCCGAACGCCAAAAGGCCGAAGAAGGCCTGCGCAAGAGCAAGGAAACGGTGGAAGCCATCCTCAACGCCACCACGGACTGCGCGTTTCTTCTTGACAGGGATGGAATTCTCCTTGCCTTGAACAATCCCACTGCCCACGGAGTCGCGCAGAGTGTGGACAGGTTGATCGGAAAGTCGTACTTCGATGCCATTCCCCCGGAGCCGGCCGGCACGCGACGTGAAGCGTTCGCCAAAGTTGTTGAAAAGGGAATCGCCGTTCGTTTCGAGGACCGGTTGATGGGAAGAATCCTTGACAACAGCTACCTTCCCGTTCTTGATTCCAACGGTAAGGTGGAAAGAGTGGCAGGTTTTTCCCGCGACATAACAGAACAGAAGAAGGCCCACGAGCTTCTCGTGCAGAGACAGCGAGTCGCCGCTCTGGGAGAAATGGCGGGTGGAGTAGCTCACAACTTCAACAATCTTCTGCAAATCATTGTGGGCGCGTGCGGCACAGCCCAGATCGAGCTGGAGTTCGGGGACATTATTGAGGCCAAAAGGACGCTTGGCCGAGTGGTGGAGACTGCTCAACAAGGGTCCGAAACGATCAAGCAATTGCAGGATTTCGCCGGCGTGCGAACTGAGGATCCCGTGTTCCAGGGGCACATCATTGACCTTTCCCAGACCGTGCTTAAGGCGGTGGACATGAGCCGCCCCTTGTGGGGGAGTTCGAGTCTGGGTACCGGCCTGGCTCTGGCCTTGTACAAACAGCTCGCGCCCGGCTGCTACGTGAAAGGCAAGGAGAACGAGCTTTTCGAGGTGACGGTGAATCTCATCAAGAACGCAACCGAAGCTCTACCGGACGGCGGCGAGATCCACGTGAGCACCTTCGTCAAGGATGACCACGCTTATCTCAAAATCAGCGACAACGGCATCGGGATGCCAAAAGAAAACATGACCCGAATATTCGAGCCCTTTTGGACAACAAAGGGAGCGGTGGGGGCAGGTATGGGACTGCCCACTTCCGTCGGAATCATCAAGCGGCACGAAGGGGAAATCTCCGTCGAGAGCGAACCGGGCAAAGGATCAACCTTCACCGTGAAGCTCCCTCTTGCCGACCGCTCCAGCATCGAAGACATGGCCGCACCGGGATTCGATCCGGACATACACGCGCGGGTCCTGCTCCTGGTGCAAATGCCTGCATTTGGCGCCAAGTTGGAGATCCTTTTGCGCAGTTGCGGTCATACGGTGTTATCTGCCGAGTCGGGGAAGAAGGGCGTGGATCTCTTCAAACGGGAAATAATAGATCTGGTTATATGCGACCTCGGCGTCAAGGATCTCAACGGATGGCAGGTGGCAAGAGCCGTCAAGGACATTTGCGACAAGAAGGGGGTCAGAAAGGTCCCCTTCATACTGCGTGCAGGCGGGCTGGAAAATCTCGAAAAGGACAGGAGAATAGCCGAATGCGGTGTTGACCGAATTCTGTCAAGCAGCTTCGACCTGTCCAGGTTGCCGGTGATTGTTCTGGAATTGGCTCGCGAACACCTCAAACAGCACTGACCCACGCGCTCTCCAAGAAATCAGCCCACCTGCCCGGGTGTGTCCTGCGGGGTCTTGATGTCCCGAAACATTCCACGCAAACCGAACTCGCTGCGCATCGGCGGAAACCGCCCGTCCTCTTGAAACACGCAGCGAAAAGATGTATCAACAGTCAGGATAATACTCCGGAGAGGAATCGCTATGGAAGACAAGCCACCGGTCAAACTGCCGTCAGATGATCAGGACCGGGAATCGGACGAAAAACAGGAGGACTTCGCCGCGCTGCTCGAAGCTGCAGAAAGCTCGATGGACCATGCCATTCAACGTGACAACAAAATCACAGGCACGATTGTTTCCATCGGCGAAGAATGGGTTTTCGTGGATGTGGGCACGAAGAGTGAAGGAGCCATTGCTCGCGACGAATTGATGGGCAAGGACGGCTGCCTGACGGTCAAGGTGGGCGACACGATCGAAGCGTACGTGCTGGATCGTCGAGAAGGAGAAATACTGCTTAGTGTGAAGATGACAGCCGCCGCATCGGAGGAAGCCATGAGGGGCGCCTACAGGAGCGGAGTTCCCGTCGATGGGCTGGTGACCGGCGAACGCAAGGGCGGCTACTCGGTGAGAGTGTTCGGCAAGGACGCTTTCTGCCCCTATTCCCAGATGGATCTGCGCCCCAGAGGCAATCGCGAAGATTACCTTGACCAACGTTTTGCCTTTCGCATCACTGAGTACTCTGAGAAGGGACGTAACATAGTACTCTCCAGGCGCGCCATTTTGGAGGAAGAGAAAGCAAGACAACTGGACAACCTCAGACGAACCATGGAGCCCGGAGATATCATGGGCGGGACGGTCAGTAATGTTACGGATTTCGGGGCATTTGTGGACATCGGCGGTACTGAAGGACTCATTCCCATGTCCGAGTTGGCATGGTACAGAGTGGAGAAGGCCTCCCAAGTGCTCAGTCCGGGGGATCCCGTCACCGTGAAGGTGCTCAACGTGGACTGGGATTCAAACAGGATCACGCTAAGTCTGAAACAGACTTTGGAAGATCCCTGGCTGAATGCCGCCAATAAATACCCCGAAGGCGCCACTCATGAAGGCCGGGTGACGAAGCTTGCCGCCTTCGGAGCCTTTGTCGAGCTGGAGCCTGGAATTGAGGGACTGATTCACATCTCTAATCTCGGCGCGGGCAAAAGGATCAACCATCCCCGTGAAGTGGTCACTGAAAACGAACAGGTGAGCGTCACCGTCTTATCGGTTGATCAGCAGGCGCGCAGGATCGGTTTGGAGATGAGATTTCCCGCTTCAGAAACCGAGGAAACCCCGGCAGTGGAACTGACAAAGGGTGCGGTAGTCATGGGGACAGTCGATGCAGTGAAGGACTACGGCGTTTTCGTGGCCTTTCCAGGAGGAAAGTCGGGCCTCCTTCACGTATCCCAGATCCCGGGCGGCTCCAGGGGTGACCTGCGGAAACGCTTTCAGGTCGGTTCTCCTATCGAAGTGGAGATCCTGGAAATAGATGCGGCCACTAACAGGATCGCGCTGAGCACAACCACATTGGACAAGCGGAGTGAGCAATCCCAATTCAAGCAATTCGTGTCTGGCGGTGAGGCCAAGACGGGCGGCCTCGGGACCCTTGGGGATATTCTTAAGGACAAGTTGAAGAAATAAGATAAGATTGCGTGACAGGATAACGTCTGCATTTCCGGCCGCGCTTCAGGCAGAGAGGTAGGTCTGCTCCTGGAGCCCTCCGCCAATAGCTGTTGCAGGGTCCTCGCCGATCGGCATGCGGGCGACCGGCCGGTCGCCCCTACAATTCGACCCAATGGATCATTGGAGAATGGGGTTATTTTGCTACGGGCCCCCACCATCGACTCTGGAGGCCGAGTCTCGACCATCATTGCCATAGAAGGACTGACGAAGAAATTCGGGAACCTCACCGCGCTGAATGACGTTCATCTGAATGTGGAGGCTAGCGAGCTTCTCGGGCTGCTCGGTCCCAACGGCGCGGGCAAGACTACTCTCATTTCCATTCTTGCCACTATTCTTCCCTCCACCTCGGGCGGCGCGTCCGTGTGCGGCCATGACGTGCACCGCGAACAGCACGCGGTGCGCAAATGCATCGGCATCGTGTTTCAGGATCCCAGCCTGGACGACGAACTTACCGGGCGCGAGAACCTGGATTTCCACGGCAGACTGTACGGCATGGACGCGGGCGCCAGGCTAATCCGTGTCGAGGACGTCTTACGTCTGGTGGACCTGAGCGACAGAGGGAACGATTTGGTGAAAACCTACTCCGGAGGGATGCGAAGAAGGCTGGAAATAGCCAGGGGCCTGATGCATCATCCGAGGGTGCTCTTTCTGGATGAACCCACGCTCGGTTTGGACCCGCAAACCCGAAGAAAGATATGGGACTATATCAGAGCCCTCAGAGATACTTTCAGAATGACCATCGTCCTCACCACTCACTACATGGACGAAGCGGATCAGCTCTGTACAAGAATAGCAATCATGGACCGGGGAGAAATTGTCGCGTTGGACACACCGGACGGTCTCAAGGCGCGCATGGGCGGGGATGTGCTGGAATTGGAAATGACCGGAGCGCACCAAGAGTTCCTTGAAGGGCTTTGCCGCATGCAGGAAGTGGAAGATATGGCCGTGGAGGACGAAAAACTCATCCTGACCGTGGTCAACGCTGAATCATTCATTCCGAAGGCATTTCAGGCCGCTCAGGAACAAGAAATCCAAATCCGGTCCGTGTCCATGCGCAAGCCCAACCTTGAGGACGTCTTCATTAAGCTGACCGGCAGAGAGATCCGGGATGAATCCGCCCCGGACGCCAAGACACGGATGAGGATCTATATGGGCAGGAAGAGACGGTGAATTTCGGGGCTGCCGTATATACGCTTTGGTTGAGGGAGATGCGCCGTTTTCTCCGCAATCGCAGCAGGCTTGTCGGTTCCATGGCCATGCCCGCGCTTTTTCTGCTTGTCCTCGGCAGTGGCTTCGGAGGTTTCTTTCGCTACCGCAACGACGTGTCTTACATCCAGTTCATTGGTCCGGGCATTATCGCCATGTCTCTGCTGTTCTCTTCCATGTTCGGAGGCTTGAACCTCCTCTGGGACAAGCAGTTCGGCTTTTTCAAGGAGATCCTCGTGGCTCCGGTGAGCAGGATGGGAATAATGGCCGGCAAGACCTTGGGTACGGTTACCACGTCAATGATCAAGGGATCCGTTTTCCTTGTGGGCTTGATGGTGGCAGGACTGGTAAGACTGGAGGTTTTCGGGCTGCTTCTGGCGCTGGTTTTCATGTTCCTCATATCGGCCGCCTTTGTCAGCCTCGGCATTGCCTTCGCCTCAAGGATGAACGATCCCCAGGGCTTCCAACTGGTCATGAGTTTTCTCATCATGCCCGTATTCTTTCTCAGCGGAACGCTCTACCCTACCGAGGGTCTGCCGCTGTGGTTGTGGACACTCACCTATCTCAATCCCCTGACCTATGGAGTGGACGGCCTGCGTTTCGCGCTGGGCAGCGCGTACAACTTGTCCCCTTTGGTGAATCTCGCCGTAATCGCCGCGTTCTGGGCCGTCACCACGATTGCCGGCTCGCTGCTGTTCAGAAGAATGACGGCCTGACCTGAGCGCAACTCCACATGCAACGAAGAATGAGGCTGGGGGCTTGTCGATATGTTCCGCGGGATGCGAACGGTTTGAAACCCGCGCCGTACTGGACGGATGCGGCATTCCTCTTGCGGCTCCCGACGGTCAGCGCGCTGCTTGGAATCCTGGATCCCCATTGTCCTTGGGCGGGGACTCGAGCGGAGTCACGATCAGGTAATCCGCCAGACGTGACCGAATGAAGCCCAAGTCCTGATGAGAGATCTCCACGGGCACTGATTGGCGTTTTTCCTCTTCAGACAGGACCAGCTCGCCGCTTTCGGAGGGCAAGACTATTCGACTCGGCAGTTTGATAACCCTTTCCACCGCCTCAGGGATCCCGAACCCGTAGTTCAAATGGCCTGTCCCGCACACCACCAGCATTGCCCGGTCTCTTCCCCCGGGCGATTGCAGGAAACGGACAATCGCCTGCGCCATGGTTCCGTCCCTGAGCGCCTGGGCCAGGACAATTCTGTCGAGGCTCTTTGACTGGAACGCCTTGTGCACGCGCAACCGCAGGCGGAGCAGCCGATCATACTGGGGATTAATCTTCTCGAATCTCTCGGGAAGTTCTGCGCGTTCCCGTTCGGTAAGGGCTTCCACGCCCTCCCGTGCCACCTTCCTCACCATGAGATCAGAGGCATTGAGGCCGCGAATGGGCGCCTTGAGTTTTCTCGCGAGAACCAGCAGGGGCTCGTAATCCTTCAGGTTGGTCCACTGTTCTCGGCCGAGGTCTCGCATCAGGTGGGCGAAGTTCTCCGAGCCGCTCTGCCACTTGTCGAGAACAGGCTGCCGGTCGGCCCCGAGAACCTCCAGCCCCAGGCCGAGCTTCACCCCCGAATCATGCAGCGCTTGAAGGACCTCCACCTGGACCGCGTGATGCCTCGCGATGGTATGAATCTCGCCAAGGTAAATGATCCGTGCCTTTGCCAGGTCGTGAATGAGAGCGTCCATCGGTATGGGTTCGCCCATGATCATATCTACGATGACGCGTTTTTCCGAGGCCATTGAGTCCGCCCCGACGAGCGCCAAGCATAGAGAAAGCATAACGGGCAACACCCCTCTGAATCTTGGCGGAAGACTGCAAGGAAACATCGGATCAGATCCATCTACCCGTGAAAGCTATGTCGAAGTCGGGAAACTCGCCCCTGTGCGGCTCCTCAAAGACCTCAACCGTGTCAACGCGGCTCGAAGGCGGCCCTTTGCGACACCAATTGATCATTGCGGTAACCTTGTCCGCGTCACCTTCGAAGACCGCCTCCACTCTGCCATCCGGCAAGTTGCGCACCCAGCCGGTGACTCCCGTTGCCCTGGCCACGTCTCTGGTGTAGTACCGGAACGCAACTCCCTGAACTATTCCGGAGATCACTGCTCTACGACGTATGTTCGACATCGTTGCGTCTCCATTCCTTGTGCCGAGCGTGCACGCCTGTTTACGAGCCCAGCATCTGTCGAAACCGGTCTTCATCAAGGACTTCTATTCCCAGCTCTCTCGCCTTGTCCAGCTTTGAACCGGGATCTTGTCCCGCGATCACGTAATCCGTCTTGCTGCTCACCGATCCGGTCACCTTGGCCCCGGCTGCTTCCAGGGCCGCCTTGGCCTCGCTGCGTTTCATCGACAGGGTTCCGGTTAGTACAACCGTCTTACCCGCAAAGGGGCCTGCGGAGTCTCTCCCCGTCCGTTCCAGCGGAACCGGCCCGACGTCCCGGGCAAGCAATCGCTGAATCATGTCCGCGTTCTTCGGCTCGGCAAAAAAGTCCACAACACTTTCCGCCACTTCCGGCCCTATGCCTCGGATGCGCTGCAGGTCATCGACCGACTGCGCGGAGAGTTCGTGCACGTCTCGAAAGGCTTCCATCAGCAGACGCGCGACGTGCTCGCCGACCAGGGGAATGCCCAGTGCAAATAGGAATCTGTCGGCAGAAACCTTCCTTGAGCGACTTATGGCATCAATAAGGTTCGCAGCGGATTTTTTCCCCATCCGTTCGAGCCCGGCAAGCGTGTCCACATCCAATGAAAACAGATCGGCAGCATTCGTCACAAGCCCTTTGTCCACGAGCTGCTCGACAAGCTTTGTGCCGAGGCCCTCGATGTCCATGGCCGTGCGGGAAGCAAAATGTCGAACCGTCTCCTTGAGACGGGCAGGACACGATGAGTTCATGCAGCGCTTCGCGGCCTGTCCCTCCAACCGGACCGCGTGCGAGCCGCAAACCGGGCATGTATCCGGTATGGCATACGGCCGGCTGTCCGGGGGTCTCAATTCCTTGACCACCTCCACCACTTCGGGGATAACGTCGCCGGCCCTTTGAATGACCACCGTGTCGCCTTCTCGGATATCCTTGCGCTCAATCTCGTCCTGATTATGCAGCGTGGCGCGGGTCACCTGAACCCCGCCGATCCGCACAGGGTCCATGACGGCCACAGGCGTGAGCGTGCCCGTCCTTCCCACGCCAACTTCGATTCTTCGAATCACGGTTGTCCCCTGAATGGGCTCAAACTTGAACGCGACAGCCCACCTGGGCGAGCGGGTTTTCTCTCCGAGCGCGGTCTGATGGGCCATGGAGTTGACCTTCACCACGGCCCCGTCGATCTCGTACGGCAATCCCTCTCTCACATCTTTCAACCTGTCGTAATGATCCAGGGCCGCCCCAATGTTTGGGCAAAGTTTCGAGTTATCAAGATTAACCGGGATTCCCAGCGCGGCCAGGGCGTGGAGAACTTCCCAGTGTGTCTCCGGTGAGGCTCCCTCAATTCTGCCGATCGCATAGGCAAAAAAGCGCAGAGGTCTGGACGCGGTAACAGCGGGATCTAACTGCCTGATGGAACCTGCGGAGGCGTTCCGGGGGTTCGCGAATGAGCTTAGACCTTCTTCTTCCCTTGACCTGTTAAGTCGATCGAAATCGGCCCTGTTCATGAATATCTCGCCTCGAACGTCAATCAGCGATGCCTGTCCGAACGCGCCTACGGAATTAAGCTTTAAGGGGATCGCGCGTATCGTTCTGACATTGGCGGTGACGTCCTCCCCAGTGTAACCGTCGCCCCTGGTGGAACCCGAAACGAGCATCCCTTCGAGGTACACTAATTCCACGGCCACGCCGTCAAGTTTAGGCTCCACCGCGTAAACTACGTCCCCGCTCATGCCGAGGTAGCGCTTGACCCTGGAGTCGAATTCCAGCAACTCGCCGTGGTTGAACACGTTGGAAAGCGAGAGCATGGGAACCTCGTGCTCTACCTGAGCAAACTTCTCCAGAGGCCGGCCACCTACGCGCTGAGTCGGGGAATCGGGAGTGATCAGAGCGGGGCAGGCCCTCTCGAGTTCCTCGAGACGACGAAAGAGGAGGTCATAAGCGGCGTCGGAAATCTCCGGGCTGTCCAGGACATAGTACAGGTAGTCGTGATGCCGGATCTGTTTTCGCAGGTCTTCGGCTTCTTTGAGGATTTCAGGAGGAATCATCGTGTCCGTCGGTTCCTTTGTGGCCATGTCCAACCACCATCATACGGCTTTTACGAAGAGGTTTGAAGCGGTGCTCGCGCACGGCCGGGCATCCGGAAAAACTGCGTCTCAAAGCCGCCCCGATTGGCAATTCTTACAAGAAGGCCCCTCCGAAGCCTTGCAGCGATTCCGTGCGGGTAGCCCGGACGCTACTGCGTCCGGGTTCCGAAGGAACAGGAGGTCTGGGCCGGCACTCGACTTGCTTCGGTAAATTGGCTCTGACACATGCCCTTCGAGAAGATGCCTCCTGCCGCTTCGCGGCCCGGACGTATAACGTCCAGGCTACCCGTAACTGTTTGAGTCCCATCGTGCCACGCTTCGAGCATCTTCAAGGGTTGCGATACACTCCCGTAGGCCCAAGCGGGTCAAACGTCTTTGGGGGGGACGGATTCTTCCTTTTTGGGCCACCGAAAAAAGGGGGGGGCGGAATGCGTTTTCTGTTCTTCCCGGAAAACACAATCGGGTTTATTGTGGGAATGACCGGCCATGTACGGCAATAATGCCCCATGGGAATGGGGGCTTCAAGAAAGGGATTCTCAATACTGGCTGCTGGGCGGCCACTGGGAGCGAATTGACAATGGGAATGTTTACTTGACATTCCGCCATGTTGTCTACTAGAGTTCCGATTCCAGAGGAGATTTTTTGGCCTCAAGCTCCCGGAAGAGGGGAGGCTCCTTCTGCCCGCACGAATGTTCGCTCTCTTGTTATGGCTTGTTGCGCTGACGGGTCCGGTAGCTTGCCTGTCCTTGTGGGGGTACGCCCAGACTGCGGACGCTGATAGCGCGTCTTTGTTGGGCCTGAAGAGGCTGGACAGGGTGGGACCGGAATCCCCCAAGCCGGATGGAAAGTCAGACGCGGTGTTCGCCCTGAGTCTAAAGGGGAAAACCCCGGCACCGAAGATCACCGCCATCGAAATCGTCAGTGTTTCCGGCCCTCCCGGATATTGGAGCACTACCAGGGCCAGAGCTGATGCCCGCTTCGCAGGCATTGCTTCGTCGAAGCGGCCGTCGCTGATTCTCAACGATGGCAAACGGCCTCTGTCGGTCAATCTCCAGCAGGAAGGCGATCTGCTTCTTTTTGTGACGGATGACGGGAAATTCGGATCTGCGGACCGGCGGTTTCGGATCAAGCTGGTTCACCAGGACGGAAGCGCAAGAACCATTCCCGTGGCTGCTGCGCGTGAGCCGTCATCGGAGTCTCCGGCGGCTCCGCCCGGAGCTTATCCGGTTCGCATGTCCGCCATGCTCAAGGGGATCTCAAATTACGACGCGGTGAATCCGGGAGAGACGATCACAGGGGATGACGCGGCTGACGGCCTGTTCGTTCTGGTGGTGGAGGCTGAGAACAAGGAAATCAACGCGATTCAGATCAAGGGTGTCAGTGGTGTTCCGGCAATCTGGGATACCGTTCCCGGAAACGGCAACAACGCCATAGGGGTCGCCCTGGAATCCGACCCGGCGCGCTTGCTCAACCACCGGGACGGCAGCGTCCGCATCAGAGTAGCCAAGAGTGCGAGACTCAACTTGTACGTTGCAGACAACGGCAGCATCGCGGGTGGGAAGACGGAATTCCGTATCACGGTGACCTTCAGTGACGGCGGCATTTCCTGGTGCCCCGTGAAAGCTGTCGAACGGCCTGCAGCCCCCCCTTCTCCTCCTGCAGGGCCGGGAGGACAAGCCGGCGTGAACTTCCTCGGGTCGTGGCTGGGTTACGTGTCCACCGACTCGGTGGGGCCATATCCCGGAATGAGGCCGGACGGCAAGGCGGACGCGGTTTTCGGCCTGGATATAGAGATTTCGCCCAAGAGCGAGATGACGGGCCTGGAAATCCAAAGCCTGACGGACTTCAGCAGACGATGGGCAACAACCGGAGTGGCTCCGGGCGCCTGGGGGCTGGGGATTGCGTATCAGCGGTCTCCGCGCTCGCTTCTGAACAAGCCTGATGGTTCAATTGATATCCCGATTCACAAACGAGTTCAGTTCTATGTCTATGCGGCAGACCCAGGAGACATGGCCGCCCCCTCCCAGAGATTTCGCATGGTCGTGCATCTTTCGGACGGATCCGCCTATCAGCAGATGGTTCGCGTTCCCCATGCAACAACATCCACGGTGGTTCCGGGAGACGACACGGGACCCGCGGCCCGCGGCTTGATTACATGCGAATTCAGAGGATTCATCGCGGATCTGGTCAACACCTCTACTCGGCCCGGAAAGGACGGATACCTCGACGGAATATTTCTCATGAAGCTCAAGGTCAGCGACAAGACTCTTACCGGTGTGGTAATCAAGGGCGCGGACGGCACTATCGGATGGTCCAGCACTCCCAAACCGCCGGTGATGTTCTTGGGTGTCGCCCTCTATCCGAATATCTATAACCTTGTCAACAAGGGAGACAAGCCGCTCAACATACCTGTATCGGACCGAAAGACCATTTACCTTTACGCAGCGGATAACGGGATGCTCTCCGACCCGAACACTCGACTGACGGTTGAGGTCACTTTCTCCGACAAGAGCAAGCTGTCGGCGCCGGTAATCAAGTAGCCGGAATCCGACCGCATTGAATCCAAGTGGTGGGAGAGACCGATGAAACAAATTGCTGCGACGGATCACTACACCCTAGGTGTGGACACCGGCAAGAACCGGCTAGTGCTTAGCATGAAAGGAAGCTGGACCCGAGCAAACGACGTCCCTCACTTCTTCGAACACCTCACTAAAGCCCTCATACCAACTTGCGCTCAAGATGAGACTATGATATAGGCCTCCCCCGTGGGAGG
>DYLG01000083.1 GCA_020722215.1 Desulfomonile tiedjei | reverse complement strand
CCAGTCTATAGAAGACGCGAAGTCAAAATGCAACACTTATTTTGGGACGGTCGCTAATGCCGTAAAACCGGCACATTACCTCGTCCCGTTCGGTGGGGCCGCCTGCTCGATAGCGACAGCCTCCGCCGCATGTCTCCGATTCGACGCAACCCGAGCACTTAGTGTTCCGGATGGGGATGTGTTCGAGCTTCATCCAAGCGTCGGCCAGGCCGTCCTTTACCGATCCGAAGCAATGGTCGGGAAAAAGGCCGCACTTGCACACCTCGCCCGACGGAAGAACCGCTGCCAGATGACGACCGCAGGTCCAACCCTGACTGGTTCCGTGGTAAGATCCCGCGAACGCAAGACGCATCTTTTCGGCAGCCACATCGGGAGAGACGGCGAGCCCAGGGTTCGCTTCCCACCGACCCTTGACGCAAGGGTAGTCTATGCTCCATTCCCGGGCTCCCACTTCCAAGATCAAGTCGCGCATTTCCTGCCATTCGTCCAGATTGCCCCGATGAATCATCGTTGCCACGGACAAATCCAGTCCCGCTGATCGCACCGCTTTCATTGCTCGCAAAGCCCTTTGGAAAGTCCCTTTTCCTCGTATGGAGTCGTGGCCTTTCTCCATGCCGTCCAGACTCACCTGAACCTCGTGAAAGTTCAGGCCTGCCGCTAGGCTATCGTCCAGCATAATCCCGTTGGTAAGGAGTACGGCCCTGATCGGATAATCCTTTAATGCGGCATTGAGCGCATGGAAATGTCTGTACAGCGTGGGCTCGCCGCCGGAAACGAGTATCCTCAAGCCTTGCATGCGGGTGAATTGATCCAACAGCGAATTAATCAACTCCTTGGGAAATTCTTCCGCCTTCTGCTCGCCAAGGTAACAGTGAGAGCACGACAGATTGCATCGGAACGTGACCAACCACTCGAGATATCGCAGTGATGGAATCGGCGATCGGCCCTCGTGAAGATCGGTTTTACGGGGTTCGGGAAGGATCTCGAGCAGGTCTTCTTCGAGGCAGAACTCCAGAAACGCCGGATCAGGATTCAGATCCTTCGTGAGATGCGTGCCGTCACATTGCTCAAGCATGGCAATTGCCTCGTCGTTCACCTCGTAAAGTTCATCGCTGACGACGTGGTAGAGGTAGTGTTGCTCAAGCCGTTTGATGGAACAGCCCCGCGTAGGGCTAACGTACGAATCCTTGGCCCGATGGAGCAGGTCGGCATGGGTGATGTCCGTTTCCGTTACCATCTCTTTGCGGAGAAGCCCGGACAGCAACACCAGTCCGCCGCACGGAAGGCAAGCCGGCGGAGGCTCTGCGGAGACGAAGTCGCACCCGTCCGGAAGAAAGGGACACCCTTGGCAGACGCGTGATCTTAGAAAGGATTTGCTGAACTCCGGATCGAAGGAGAGCTGCTCCGGAGGCACTTCCACGGCAACGCCCCTCGATGAAAGGACACATGCCAACCTATATCCTCGGCAGCGCTCTTCCTCGATCCGATTTGGTTTGTAGAATGAGCAGTGTGCCCGGCAAACCCACTCATCCGGCGAAGGCTTGGTCATTCTTGAAACTTCAGTCCGACCCGTTGCGGATTTCCGGGCGGGTTGCGGATCAGCAGGAACTCTTGCACTTGCAAAGACCTCTGGATGTCCTCTCGACTTTCTTGATCTTCATGGGGTCCTCCTTCAGCAGATTATAACCTTACGGTAGGTGACCAAGGACCGCATGTCAACCGCGGAATCGGCTAACAGCTCAACAAAATAAGAGAATGTGACGTTATCTGCCGGGATGACACCTTATCGGCAAACATGGCTCAGATGTAGCACTATGTGTGACCATCCGGGACTAGGTGCCACCGAGAATAGACCCTGCGCGCACACGCCGGCGACTAAGACGCAGTAAGGGGGGCGCCATTGTCACGGGCACTGCAATTCGCCACTATTGGCTTGTGCCTTCCGTCACTGAACACGGTCTGACCGAAAGGCGCCGCAGATCCGCTTCCTGAAATCATGAACCGTGCACAAGCAAGAAAACTGTTGACATTTATGGGGAACTTCCTTTATTGTCAGAATGTTCCTGATGGATATTTTTTGTGGAATTTTTGTGTTTACCGGCATGATGCTTGGGCCTCACGGGGAATTCGTCCGGTGGGGCTAAGCAGTGAGGTGGGTATGGAATTTAGGAGAGCGTTGCTTTTCTGCTGTACACTCCTGGCGTTATTGCCCGGAATCGGGACGGCCCAAACAGGCGCCATTGCGGGATACGTGCCTGGATCCAACGTAATGCCCTCACCGACGACCTCTTTTGTCCCTTGGCTCAACTCATGTAACCCGGCCTGTTGGGGGGTGGGAATTCGCCCTAGTTTGAAGTTCGGGTACGAAAGGCTGGGAGTCAACTTCAACCTGCCCGTCCCATTCTCCGGAGCGTTCGGCATTGTACTATCCACTGGATCCAGTTTGGACGTGCAGCTTCGAGATACAGGCGTCTGGGTGGGTGAAGCGGGAGTTGACGCCGACATCGGGAACCTCGGCCTTTACGTGAGCCTTGAAGGCAGTTTCCGGAGAGACGTTCGCGTCCTCACTCCATCGGAGCCCTTTAGGGTAGGCAGCGAGCAGGTATGGTGGCGAGGCTCCAAGTTCCGCGCGTGGCGTCTGGATGCCGGCGCGGCGTATCGTCTCAAGAATGGCCTTAGTCTGGTAGGTGGACTGAAGAACCTGAACCTGACTCTGGTCCTCAGTGATCCAACAGGCACGATTCAACTTCTGAATCCTCTCGGCAACACTTTGTCCGGTGACATCCGGGCAACCCTCCTCATTCCCTACGCGGGCATGCGATTCGGGAGATTCGGGGCTACGGCCACACTGGTGGGCAGCCCGCTGGCAATAGCCCACGTGCGCATTCCATTCCGGGACCTCTATCCTCATGTGTTCGGCCCTGGCTGGGACAGCATTGAAGAGGCGAAGTACAAGTTCGATCGAGTGGGTGGCTTTCTGGAGGCCCGTCTGGAATACGGAGCCAGGCCACGGCCCGACCTGAACCTGACGGCCTGGTTCAAAGGCACGTGGCTCCAGGTCAAAGGCAAGGGCGTCGAACAATATCAGCAACGATCGACCTTCGGATATAGTGTGGATGAATCGGGCGCCGCCGCAGGATGCCTTACAATCAACGCTCTGGCCGGCGGCATAGCCGCTGAAGTGGCCTTCTGATCACGCGGCGGATCGGCAGAACGTACCGTCATCCCGCTAGCTGACTTTAGCTTGTCAGTCAATCTTCGGCTTGCATTCTTGTCAGACGGTTGAATCGCCTCACAACCGCGAGGGTGTTTCTCTCTTGTACACTCGCATCCTTGGTGACAACCTGGGTGTGTGGAAAATGTACATAACCCTGAAAACCTAACTCTCACCGCCTTCCGACACACGGCCGTTCGGCCTGCACAAGAAATCTCGCTACACGATAACGCTGGAACTTCCCGGGGAGTGATTGCACGAGATGCGTCTCTGCAAAGCGCCTGGAATCAGCCGAAAATTGCCATTCGATTGTTTTCTGTGCAGCTTGGCTTCCTCGAGAGCGGGTTCGCCGGCGGCCGGTCCTGTGACGGGCAATATCGTGTGGTTCAAGTCTGGCGCCAACAACTGCAAGGATACTAGCTTCACGTACCACATCCGGGACGACGGCGGCACAGCCTTCGGAGGAGTTGACACGAGCGATCCCGGCACGTGCGCATAGACGTCGTGCCGGTCAACGACGCTCCCGTCGTGCACATGCCGGACATCAAGGTTTTTCATGATCGCCCCCGAGCGGATGCGATCTTTGGCGTGGTCAAAAACACCCGAATTTTCGTCACGGATGTCGATGCGGAAGGCAAGAACATAGAAGTGAAGCTGAGTGCCGAAAAGGGAAAGATCACTCTGGCGAAGTGGAAGAACGTGAGTGTTTCCGGAAACGGTACACCGACGGTCAAAATTGCGGGGCCGGTCAAATGGATTAACGAAGCGCTTATCGGAACGACGTTCACCCCTTGGAGCTTGTTCAGCGGGGACGCCAAGCTCAAAGTGTACGCAAACGACCGTGGTAACAGCGGCTATGGAGGTGCGCTCACGGACACTGAGAGCCTGGTGCTCAGGGTAACAAATGGGTTCGTATGGAACTGGCGCGATTGGTGGAATAGGTTCGTTGGGTAGCACTGCGTCCGTGTTCCGAAGGAACAAGAGGTCTGAGCACGAAATCGAGTTGCATCCGGGAACTGCTGTTCACCCTCGGTCATGGAAAAAGTGCCGCTTACCGCTTCAAGGCCCGGACGCATAACGTCGGGCTACCTGGACCCGCAAGTGCCGGCGTGCCCCGATTCGGGCATCCTCAAGGGTTGCGAGACACTCCCGTGGCCGTTGGGACAAAGGAGTCCATCCTGCCTGGCGTCCCGACGGAACGGGGGTGCATGAGTCCCCTTTTGGCCAACATCCATGCCCCACAGGACCCGAGCGACCCGAGTTTCTCCGTGTCGCGCATTCGGCTTCGGCCCGAACTGTTACAGCACCTGGTCGCGCCAGGGTTTTATCCAGAATCCGGCCACCTGGCCCTGTTTGTTGAAGACCACCCGGATCTCCGGCCTGTCCGACGACTTCGTGAACTTGCCCTTGCAACGATATAGCACATACTGTGGGAGATTCGGCGATGTCACGGCCTCAACGAATTCCAGGCTCTCGAAATCCCCGAAAAGCTCCTTGATGCCACGGTATGCTCTTTCGTTAGCTTCAGGAGTGGAAGCGGTCTTCAGTTCCGGAGTCAACTCCCCGGAACCAATCTCGAACTTTCCGGTGCGCCACGCGGTAAGCGTTGTGAGAGCGAACTTTTCCGCCTTGTCCTTTTGGGCCTGGTTCAGCGCAGCAGGCGGCAACTGCTTGAACGGCGACTGGGCACTGGCGTGCGTCACCACAACCCCAAGAAGGGCTGCCACGCACATGCAAACGATGAACACCATCACCGCCGACCGCCGCAAGCAGGCCGGTCGGATCGATACCCTAGGCCTGGAATGAAACGACACCATTTGAACACTCTCCCTTATTGATGAAGAAGTGGATCGACAGAAACGTTGCTATGCATGGGCATAAGGCTCATGGCTTACTCGACAACCCCAGACCTGCCGTAGATGAGCCCTGGAACCCCTGTTCAACGCAGCCTTGAACGCCCGACGCAGGTCATGCCTGGCCGCTTGGTTTTGGGCGGAGCCCCTTCTCAGGATTGAGGAAAATGCGAAAACACCTCCATCCGATGAGCAGGCATACCAGAAATATTAGAACACTCGTTCCCTCAAGCTCGATGAACTGGCCCAGTTCCTCCGGCATGTCGCCCAGTGCGGTCATGAAATAGAACAGATCCCATGCCCTCCAGAAGTACCATCCCCCAACGAACGCCAGCAGCACGGCGAAATAGAGATGCGCCCATCTTCTCCCAGTCCGACTTCGCTCCGCCCACAGGAACGCTCGTATCGCCTGAAGAACAAAGTAAGGGGCTATGAGTTTCGCCCACAGCCAGATACGCGGCGTGGCTGCACCCCCAGAGAACAATGCACTGGAGAGCATTGACAATGCCGTGAGCGGGGATTCGGAAGAGGCGAGCGCAACCAGAACGAACAACGGAAAGAGTGACAAACTCACCGCAAGTATTAGGATTTCCTTCGCGACAGGCCATGACATACCCGCCAGTATACCACGTCAGCATCCCGACTGCCGCGACAATGGACAAAAAAAGAGAGTTTACCAGAGAGGTCCATTTTCCGGCGCGAAAATGCCTCGCCTTGCTTGCAGGACACGTTTCCATTGACCGATCCCGTGGCCGGCGGGCTGCCGCGGTGGCAAAACGGCGAAGATCGTGGTAGAATTCAATTCGGCTCATCTCCCGGAAAGGTCGAACGTTGTGAAGAGAGAGCGCATGATAATTCTGAAGACTCGTCAAGAAATAGCTGCAATGCGGGACAGCAACCGAATAGTGGCAGAGATCCTCCAGCGCATTGGGGAACTCATCAAACCGGGCGTAACCACGGGAGAACTTGACCAGGTCGCTGACAAGATGCTTCGTGCGGCCAAGGCCAAGCCGGCCTTCAAAGGCTACAGAATGCGAAATAACAAGCCTTATCCTGCCTGTATCTGCTCATCGGTCAACGAGGAAGTCGTTCATGGAATCCCAGGCCCCAGGGTGCTCAAAGAAGGGGACATCGTAGGGGTGGATGTTGGCTCGATCTACAAAGGCTTTGTCGGGGACGCTGCCATTACCTATGCCGTGGGCGAAGTTGATGCCGAAGCAGCTAGGCTGATGGGAGTCACACGCGAGTCCCTTTACAAGGCCATTGAGCGATGCGTTCACGGTAACCGCCTTCTGGACGTCTCATCTGCCGTTCAAGACCATGTGGAGCCCAATGGCTTTTCCGTGGTGAGGGAGTTCGTAGGTCACGGCGTGGGACGGAGCATGCACGAGCCGCCTCAGATACCCAACTACAAGACATCAGGCTGGAACCCGCGACTGGAAGTGGGAATGACTCTTGCCCTGGAACCGATGGTGAACCAAGGCACCTGGAGGGTGAAGCTTCTGGACGATGAGTGGACCGCTGTTACGGCCGACGGAAAACTGTCGGCCCACTTTGAGCACTCCGTGGCAATTACTGAAAACGGCCCTTTGGTGTTGTCCGAACTCTGAGCAAGAATTTTCCGACTCTGTGTCCCCAGAACGGGTGTTCAGGTCCGAGCCCGCGGAAGCGCAGGCTCTTAATAAACCGACGAGTACGTATCGCGGTGACGACCGTTGACCGAGATTCCCGACAAACTGAATGCCCTGCGGCGCTACGAGATCGTGCGACCCCTCGGATCCGGAGCCCGCGGCAAGGTGTTCCTGGCCACGGACAGGGTCATCCGCCGGCCGGTTGCGATAAAGATCTTCTTTCTCGAAGACTTGATCGGGCCGAAGTCCTCCGAGAAAAAGATCCTTCGTGATTTCTCGCTCGAAACCCAGACAGCGGGGGCTCTGCTCCACCCGAACATCGTTGTGATCTACGACGTAGGCCGCAAAGACGATCTGTTGTACATCGTCATGGAGTTCGTTTACGGCAAGACCCTTCTTGCGCATCAATTGTCCACAGGCTTCAGCGTCAAGAGGTCCGTCGAAATAGTATACGAACTGGCAAGAGCTCTTGAATATGCTCATGGCAAAGGCGTTGTTCATCGGGACATCAAGCCGGAAAACGTGATCCTTTCCAGCAGGGGCATTCCCAAGATAACCGATTTCGGCATAGCTCGCTTTCGCCAACACCTGACCAAAGACAGGGGACACCTAGTGGGTTCCACGCGGTTTCTGGCTCCTGAGCAGGTCTTGAACAAGGATCAGGACTACCGGGTGGACATCTACCAGTTGGGCGTGGTCTTCTTTGAACTTCTCACCAGAAAGGCTCTTTTCAAGGGATCGACCCCCGAGGAAACCCGGAGCAAGATATGCGATGAGCCTGCGCCCCCGCCCAGCTCCATCAACCCGGAGGTCCCGGAGGAGATAGACCGCATCGTTGCCAAGTGCCTCGAAAAGGAGCCCTTCAAGAGGTTCCGCCGCGCCAAGGATCTGGCCAATGCACTGGGGGGAACACTGCGTTCCGGGATTCACATAGGGATTTCGCCGAACAAGCAACTCGTGGAGACCCTGAAGAAATTCGATATGTTCTCCCTGTTCACAGACCAGGAGATCCGCCGGATCGCGCAGGTCGGAAAGTTCGTCACTTGCCCACGCGGGCAACACATAATCAGAGAGAACTACATCGATTCCAACTTCTTCGTGCTTCTCGAAGGCAGTGTAAAGGTCGTCAAACACTCCCGTGTTCTTTCGAATTTTCTGCCGGGAGAGTGCTTCGGAGAAATCGGCGCGTTTGCTAGACACAAGCGTTCTGCGGCTGTCATTGCAGTGGACGATTGCAAGCTGCTGCAGATAAACCTGCTGCTGTTCAAGGAACTCGACCCGGCACTGCAACTGAAAATGATGCAGGTGGTGGTACAGAGGTTATCCAAGCTGGTAATTTCTTTGGACAATGAGATCATGAGTCTAACCAGCGGCAAGGCAGAGGCTGCACCCCGACCATCCGTATGCCCCCTGTGTGCATACGACAACCAGGCCCCCATCGATGTGTGCCCGCGCTGCGGAGAAATACCTGCGCCTGCTCGCGAGGAAATAGTCTCGTAAGCGGCTTCAAAGTCCAACGAGCGGCTTGGGATTCACTCTCTCTCTGTCGATCAGCTTGAGAAATTTGTCGATAAGGGTCTGCGCACACTCATCCACCTCCTGTTGCGTCATCCCACGCACAGGCGCCTGCCCGCCGGCCATTTGCTTGTGCCCTCCGGCTGATCCGGCGGCCCCTACCACCTTGCGAATTACGTTGCCCGCTCCGTACTTTCTGGATGTGGACCTGATGGACAGCACCATGGCTTCGCCGATCGTGCCCAAACAGAGTGACCAGCGGACGCCTTCGATCCTCAGCAGGATGTCCGCCAGCTCTGGAATGATTGATTCAGACTGGATCGGGCCCAGATTCGACACTGCCACATCGCGGTAAATCACGGTGCGCGTCAAACCGCTATAATAATCCCTGAAATAGCTGACCGGAAGGCTCGGCTTTTCGATCAATCCCAACATCCGAGGATTCGACAGGGGCGAGAGATAGTTGAATGCATAAAAATCCTCTTTCGCCGTTGCTCTCACCAGCGAATTGGTATCGGTTTTGATTCCGAGCATCAGAGCATTCGCTACTGATCGGGTGGGCGTGATTCCTGCCGCTGCGATGTACTCCGCCACTATGGTGGATGTGGCTCCATAGGTCGTTCGCACATCGTAGTACCGGGAATTGAGGGTCAACCTGCGCAGCGGGTGATGATCAATAATTATCAGCGGGGGTTCGGTTCTATTCTCCACCGGATTGTTGCCGGCGCCCGGCTGGGCGTCGATGAGTGCGGCGCCGAAGTACTTGGCCAAATTCGGCTTTTTCATTGGCGTCATCCTTATGCGCAATCGCTGCACCATCGCCTTGTTCTCGGCGCGGGTAACCAGTCCGCCGTACCCGATCACAGGCTTTACTCCAAATCGCTTCCTGAGAAGAAACTCGAATGCGAATGCACTGGCAATGGTGTCCGGATCAGGGTTGTTGTGGGTGAGGATGAGCAGCCGCTGCCTGCCTGCTCCGGCAAGAACGCCGGCCAACTCTTCGAGTTTGCGTTCAGACCTGCTCAAATCCCATTTCGTCGAAGGCATGGCAGCATCACGATGAGGCCGGAAAAACGCGCCGAACTGCCGCAAAGGTGTACTTGGCACCGGTCTTCCAAGATTCGGTCGCGAATCCGGTAGGGACCGGCCTTGGTAGCACCGGCGGCTCGCCGGTGAACATTCGATGGCCCGGGAGAGACGCCGGTGGCTCCCAATCCGTGGCTTCCAGATCTATACGCGGCTCGAAAGAATACCACACTTATTTGCGAAAACCTGTACCTAAAACGACGACATCATCTTCTTCACGATGCGTTCAGCCAGAATCATGCCTCGAATGATTCCCGCGGACCGTGCGTAACGATTCTCGATGAATGCCTCCATGGTGAGCAGCCGCTTTTCATGCATGCGGATGACGCCCATCATGCTGAGCTTCTCTCCCGGAGGCGCCATGGTGTCCAGCTCCGGGAATTCCGTTCCGGTAAGAATCGGGAGAAGTTTCTTGCCTTCAAGGGCTTTGAGCACCATGAACGTGCCGAACTGGGCTGCCATTTCCATCTGAAGATGACCGCCGAACAGAGGCATGCCCACGAAATGGTCCCGCATGATGGGGTTCTGCTCGGGCGTAGGCACAGTGAATGACCCAAATCCCATGCCTCCGTCGTGCAGTTCGCCGACCTCCATGACAACCCGGTCGAGAAAAAGGAAGTTCTCGCCGTACATGCTCAAGATTCGGCGGATCTCATCTTTCTCGTACGTGGCCCATTGCCGGGACCGAAGTCTCGGCCGGTCCGTCCTTACTCGCGGAGCTGCCGGGCCTATGGGCGTCAGGCCGGTCAGATCCTTGTAGTGAATCTGTCGGACATCGCCGGGCTGGTACTTCGCTCCCACGATGAAGTCTCGGATGAGAATCCTGGCGCATGCTTCCCGAACGAAATCGGAAATCACTTCCACAGACTGCCGGAGGGCCTTGAAGCTTCCCTCATTCCTCATGCGCATGAAAAGCACTCTCACGTTGGCCGAGAGCGCTCCCTGGCCGCCCGATGCACCAAAGCCCGCCAGTTTGTCTTCACCGAATGCCCGGGCTTCCTCCAGCACGCCGTTGACCCCATCCAAATTGGCAAGGGTTTCCCGCATCCTGTCGAACGCCTCTGCCACATCAGGCGAAATGCCGCGGGGATCGCGCAACTCCGCAAGATAGTTGCCCATTACGGCCATTTCAATGCCCGCGAAAAATTGGGAAGACTGAGTCCAAGCCTCGGGGAACGCTGCCACGAGGGTGCGCCTGCCTTGCCTCGCCATTCTTGCGGCGAGTCTTTCAAGATAGTCTTTGGTCGCGGCTATGAAGTAAGGAAGGTCCCCTCTGTAGGTCAACGCCACAAGGTGAGTCCGCTCATCAATGAGTCCGCTCAGGCCTCTGACCGAATCCTCGAACGAACCGGCATTCACATAGTACACGTTCTTCTTGACCGGCGTGGCCATGTCGGAAAACGTCTTCTTGCCCTTAAGAATTTCCCCCACTTCCTTCATGACCGAAGGCTGACGAGGGAATCCGCCTGCAACCGTATGAATGATTGCCTCAAGCCGTTGCACGCCGTGTTCGGCGAGCCGGTTGCTTATGCGGGCAAGGTCTTCGAGGACCGCGGGTCTGTCGTCCGCAGAGAACCGCAGAGGCACGTCGATCAGGATAGCCCCAAGATCCAGGAAATACTCTTGTTCGCGAGGGTCGTCCGGAGTCAGGGACGTCCCGAAGACTCGTGCGCCTTCCGCCAGAGCCGCACGTGCTATGGAATCACCATAGCCTCCGGCTCTTGCTCCAATGACCAGAATGTCTTTTCCTTTCAGCGCGGACACAATCTCTCCAATATCACAGGCCTTCAGAATCGGATCATAGAAAATACCTCACCCGACGTCCCCAGTCAACACGCCCGATGCGGAAAGCGTGGTGGTTCGGGGCGACCCTGCTGTTGGGGCAGGAAAATCAAACCGGCAAGGCGCCAAGACACCAAGAAATCAAAGGATAATTCTTTTGGTACTGACATGGATAGGGGGATAGGTAACAGTTTCGCGGTACCTGGCAAGTTGGGTGAAACCTTGCCCGTCAACAATCCCATTGGTCGCGGGCCGACGGTATCCGCTGACGCCAATAGTCTCTAGCCTCGTTGCCGAAGAAGTTTTTGGACCTGCGCTTCCGGCCCCCTGCCGCCATAGGCGGCAGAGGGCCGACACACTGGGAGTTCTTGGTGGAGGGGACCGGGGAGGCCCCTTCTTGCAAGAAGGGGTCGCCCCGGCAAGCTCTCACCGGAAAGCTTTGCATTATTGTGCTCAACGGTGCACAATTGTGCGGACTTGTTGCCGCCTGGAATGGGAGACGCATCATGTCATGGGAAACGGAAAAAGAGAAAGCTGCCCGAGAGATCGTAACTCTTCTCTATGAAAACCGGATGATCCGAACCTTTTATCGGGACAGACCCGAAGGATGGACCCTGATTTCCGGTCTTTACAGCCCCATGTATATTCAACTGAGGCCTATGGCTTCGTACCCGCTCGTGTTCGAGAACGTATGCCGCGCGATGGCCCGCATGATCCGGGAGGAAACCCCGCAGGTCACCAGAATTGTGGGCATCGCGATGGCAGGAGTACCCATTGCCGCGGGAATGGCGCTGTGCGGCGGTCTGCCTGCAGGGTTTACCCGAAAAATGGAGAACGTGAAGACCCTGGACGCGTTCAACAAGGCCATTGCGCAGTACGGGGAGCACTCGCTGGTTGAGGGCGCGCTTACAGCCGGCGACAACATCGCTCTGGTGGACGATCTGGTCACCCGGTTTGACAGCAAGCTCATAGCGCTTGAACAGGTGAGGCGCGAAGTGACCAGGCGAAAAATTCCCAACGTGGGATGCCGAACCGTAGCAGTGGTTCTGGACAGGGAACAGGGCGGCCAGGCGGCTGCTCAAAAAGCCGGCCTGGATCTTGTGAGCTTGATTCCTTTCAAGTCCTTGGGACTTCCTCTCCTTAAAGGCGCCTTGCATCCCCAGGAATGGGATATCCTCAGCCGCTACCTCGACAACCCCGACCTATTCCAGGACACCAAGGTCCAGGAAGAAATCCGATCCCTCGCGCAACCGCGTTGAGATGGCATTGCCTGAAATTCAGGCAAGACTCCAACCTGCGCTGGGATGCTGAAAGGGTAGTGAGCGGGAGACCGGCCAACCGGACGGAAAAGAGCGGATGAGCATGAAGCGTTGCTGGAACCCACCGTTTTTCATGTTGGCCTGCAATTCCGTCCTTGACTCTGAGGTGGACCCCTGTGTCAAGACAAGAATTGCACTTTTTTAAGGTGGAAAAGTACACCTTGACACTCGGATATCGGGACTCGGCTCCGGATTAGCGGCGACCGGCGTCCGTGCCGGTCATGCCACATATGCTACCGGTTTCATGGAACGCGGTATCAAGATCGCGGCGTCTGTCTATAGGATCGTTTGTTCTGTGAGGGACTCTCAAGGCTGTCGCCATTCGTGCTTGATCGCAGCCGCCGGCGTGACTATAATTGCGGGCCATGTTCAGGTTATGGGCCATCGGGGAAACGTTTCTCCAAACCGCGATAAAGAGCAAGACCTTCTCGCTCGTCCTGTTGGTGCTCTCGATCTGCTTGAATAGCTGCATGTGCTCCGCAGGATTCGATTCGAGAGGGTGGGTGCACGTGCGGGACATTCTCCTTCCGCCGGGCCTTCCCGAAGGGCCGGTTGCTGTTCCAATCGAGTCCGCAGTCATCGAGAAGTGTCGTCCGGACATGGCCGACCTCAGAGTGGCGACCTCGGACGGCGAGATTGTTCCTTTTACACTTGAAGAGGCTTCGCCCATCATCGAACCCGAGGGCTTCCCTGTGAACGTGGCGGGCATTTCGAGGAACCCCGGACAGTGGACGGAGATATGGGTGGACAAGTCGGACAAGATCGTGACAAACGCCGTCATGGTTCGAAGCAACTCCGGGAATTTTGTCCGGCAGGTCGAGGTCAAGGGATCGGACAACACAAGAGAGCTTTACGTTCTGCGCATGGACGGCCTGATCATGCGGACCGACCGTCCGATCCCGCTGGAAAGCTTGCGCATAGATCATCCTCTGAACAATTTCCGGTACCTGCGGCTTCAAATACTGGACGAAAACCAGCAACCGCTGAAGATCGATTCAATCCTCTGTTTTCCGCCAATCCCGGAAGTCGGGATTCATCGACAACTTCCGCTTCGGGTGGTGCGCAACCAATCCGATCCCGCAACCGGGTCAACGACCATTGTAGTAGATCTTGGCAAGAAGCGTTTTCCGGTCTGCCGTGTGTCGGTTTCGACCGGGGCAAAGCAGTTTGTGAAGAACGTCCGGGTCATGGGCGCAAGTTCCGAGGCTTCCGGGATGCCGTGGAAGAAGATCTGCGAGACCACGCTCTTCCGCGTTCGAAAAGGTCCGGCAATTCAGGAGCGCCTGGCCATGAATTGCAGTCCCGAGACGTCGCGGTTTCTGATGATCGAACTGACGGGTGGCGATGGTCCGGCAGTTGCGGTGGACAGCGTAGAAGCTTTGGGTTCTGTGCCGCTGGTGGTTTTCGACCACAGGCTGAACCGGGATTACCAGCTATTGTATGGCAATCCTCGAGCTGCTCCCTTGTCGGTGCGAGGGGCCGGCACTCAGGTCAATGTCAGGGCAGTTGCTGAAGCCTCGCCTGGTCTGGAATTGGGAGAGGAGAAGAAGAACACGCCTCGGCCCAAAGCGAGCATCCCGACGCATTCAGCAAGAGATGCCGCAACTTCCCCCCCCTTCCGAGCCGCGGTTGCAATCCCCGTGTTTCTCGCGCTGCTCGTGGTCTTGATACTAGCTCTCAGGGCGCTCAGGATTAGGAGGGCTCGAAGATCTAGGCCTTCACGGCTGTTTCATGTGCGATGGTAGCAGAGCCCCTTCTTGGCATTGAAGCGGTTGGGACAGGGGGTCTGATCTGTCAGGTGATTTCCTCCTGCTGGTTGAAAGTCATCCTGGTGTTACCGATGATGATTTCGTCGCCATCGCGCAGTTGGATTTGTGTACTGACCTGCTCTCCGTTCACCTCAGGCTTTTTCATGCCTTCAGCATAGGCCAGGAAATATCCGTTGGGCCTCTTATTGATGATCGCGGCAGTCTTGCCGACCAGGAGCCCGGTGCACTTGACGTCGGCGTCGTCGGACTTCCCCAGGGTGGTCAGCCGCTTTTCCATGTCTATGATCTGAGGAGTCCCGCCCGAGATTATGGTGAGAGTGCCGTGCAACTCGACTCTTCTAGGCCGCTCGGCGTGTTCTTCCAAATCCTTGACGGTCGAGCCCCGTGCGGCTGCTTGTTTGCTAAGCAATTCTTTCTGGGCTTCGGTTTCGAGTAGAACCGTGTCCCGGAATTTCGGAGAAGGCGTCTTGTCGTCCATTTCAGCATCCCGGGAAGGTCTCTGTTCCTTGGGCCGAAGATCTTCAAACACTACGGAGTGCTTGCCCACCGTGAAAGTGTCGCCGTCAAATATTCTTTCCCGACTGACCTTCGTCTGGTTAAGAAAGGTTCCGTTGAGCGAATCCAGATCCACCAGCACGTAGTAGTTAGGATCCTCTCTTTCAATGACAGCGTGGTGACCGGAGACGGCCATGTTGTCAATGACGACGTCGTTATCATCCCTCCTGCCGATTGTGACAGGGATGTCAGCGAATTTGCGCTCTTCAACAACCGCATCCTGAAACTTCAGGATCAGCTTGAACATCGATTTCCTCCAGGCAGTTAGGATGCCTCCACACCGGCTCGGCTCCATGAACGAACCGCCGAGTGTTTTACAGGCTTGCCGAACCCCCTACCCTAGGTTCGAGGAATCAGGGTCTTCACCGAAAACGGTGATGGCCAATGTGGTATTGTCCGGCCCTCCCCTTGCGTTGACTTCTTCAACCATTCTGGACAGCAATTCGGAACCCGGTTCATTCCGGACAATCCAGTCCAGGATTTCGTTGTCATCCATGACCGCGGTGAGTCCGTCAGTGCAAAGCAGCACTATGTCTCCGGGAATGACGACCAGTTCATCCATGTGAACTCGAATCTTGCCGTCCACGCCGATAACCGAAGACAGTATGTGATTGAGCTGGGAATCTCGGGCCTCTTCACGGGTCATCATTCCCCGCTCCACCTGGTCTTCGGCCAAAGTGTGGTCTTTGGAGATCTGCTCAATCCCGCCATTTCTGATGAGGTACATTCTGCTGTCGCCCACGTTGACCATGGACACGGTGTGGTTGTGAATGACCAGCCCGGCCACTGTGCTCCCCATGCCCAGGCAATCGTCCCTGGCTCGAGCTTGGTCCAGCACGGCTCTGTTGGCATCGAATACCGCCTGGCGCAGCAGGTTGGTTTCATATGTGAAATTGGCGTCGTAGTTCTCAAAGAATTCGGCAGTCTGTGACGGCTTGGTCCAATGCTCCCTGCAGAAGGTGCTCATGGTCTCCATCGCGATGAGCGAGGCCACTTCCCCTGCCCTATGTCCGCCCATTCCGTCGAACACCAGCACCAGTCCCTTTTCGGGGTCCACAAAATGGCAATCCTGGTTCGTCGGCCGGACTTTGCCCACGTCCGTTATAGCCCAGGTCTTAGCGATCACGAATTCTCCCCCTGCGGATACAAATTGACTGCAGCGAACAACAACATCATCCTCTGCCGGTTTGCTGAGTGAACTGAACACATATTGCTTCCTGCTCCGTCTATTCACCCAACTGAAAGCCTACCGGATTTTTCCCAGAAAAGCAAGCGCGTTAGAGCACGGTCCCGTCAAAGTCATTTCTCTTGCTCAGCGCTCTTGAAGGGAGTATGACG
>DYLG01000082.1 GCA_020722215.1 Desulfomonile tiedjei | reverse complement strand
GGGCAAAAGGCCGTGCGATGATCCGGCTTATCAGGCAAACCCAACTCATGGAGTCACTTTGATAGTTATCAACAACCAGACCGAAGGACCCGCTCAGATTAAGGTGGGAGGCCAGGCCGTCATCGAAGGCATCATGATGCGAGCGCCGCGAACCTTTACCGTAGTCGTTCGCAAGCCGGACGGTGATCTCGCTGTGCGGGAGGACCGGTGGTACTCGCCCATGGAAAAATGGCCCTTTCTCAAGAAGCCTTTTCTACGAGGCTGCATAGTGTTGTACGAGGCGTTGTTCAACGGAATTCAGGCGCTTACGTACTCAGCCCAGGAAGCCCTCGGCGAAGAAGAAGAGCAATTGGGGCCTTGGGCCCTGACCGGAACAATCGTGGCCGCGCTCGTTGGCGCTATTGTGCTTTTCGTTGTGATACCGCACCTGGCGACTCTGGGAATCGGATGGCTCTTCGGAAAAGACCTGGGCGTGAGAAGTATCTGGTTTCACGTGATCGACGGTGTGATCAAGGTTGGCATATTCGTGGGGTACATCCTGCTCATATCATTGCTTCGGGAAATACGGCGTGTCTTCCAGTACCACGGAGCAGAGCACAAGTCCATTCACGCATACGAGAAGGGCGAGGAATTGACGGTGGAAAACGCGAGAAAACATCCTACCCTCCACGCTCGGTGCGGAACGGCGTTCATGCTTCTGGTGCTGGTTCTGTCCATATTCATGTTCACCGCCGTGTTCCCCATGATGCCCAGGGATCTCCTTGGCAACACGGTGCTGACCAATGCGTTTTTCATCCTCGTCAAGATTATTCTGCTTTTCCCCATAGCCGGATGCTCTTACGAACTCATTCGGCTTGGCGACCGGGTGAACAATCCCGTTCTTAACGCATTCCTGCTCCCCGGTCTGTGGCTGCAGAAGCTGACCACTCGTGAGCCGAGCGACGACCAGATTGAGGTGGCACTGGTTGCTCTGAGACGGACATTGGAGAAAGAGGAGGTCTGGGCCAAGGGCGAATCCTCGGCCTGATTCCGATCCATGCAAGTACTGTCGAAACTGGAAGAAATGAGCAGGCGATATGGGGAGCTTGGCATCGAACTTTCGAAACCGGAGGTGATTTCCGATCCCGCGCGGCTGAAGAAAATTGCCAAGGAGAGGGCAGATCTTGACGAAATAATGAAGGCTTATGACGACCTTACCGACGTCATGAAGGAGATCGAGGAACTCCGGCAGATTGTCGAAGAAGGGGAAGACCAGGAACTGGTACAGCTTGCCAAGGATGAGTTGCCGGCGCTCAAACAAAGCCGGGCTGAGATCGAAAAGAAATTGAATGTCTTGCTGCTGCCGCGTGATCCCAATGATGCCAGGAATACGTTTCTCGAGATCAGGGCCGGCACGGGCGGCGAGGAAGCCGGACTATTCGCGGCTGATCTTTTCAGGGCTTACGTCCGTTTCGCCGAATCCAAAGGCTGGCGCGTTGAGGTGATGTCCATGTCCACGGGTCAGGCAGGAGGAATAAAGGAGGTTATAGCACTGGTACGCGGACAAGGCGCGCATTCTGCTCTGAAATACGAGCGCGGCGTGCACAGGGTGCAGCGCATTCCCGCGACGGAATCCCAGGGCCGAATCCACACCTCCGCTGTGACCGTTGCCGTGCTCCCGGAGGCGCAGGACGTGGAGGTCAACATAGACCCGGCGGAACTGAAGATCGACGTGTACCGATCTTCAGGCCCCGGCGGCCAGAGCGTGAACACTACGGATTCCGCGGTTCGCGTGACCCATTTACCCACCAACATCGTGGTCACGTGCCAAGATGAGAAGTCCCAGCACAAGAACAAGGCCAAGGCCCTCAAAATACTCAAAGCCCGACTCCTCGACCGCATGGAACAGGAGCGCCAGGCCGAAAGAAGCCGGGAACGGAAAAGCCAAGTGGGCAGCGGCGACCGGTCGGAAAGGATCAGGACGTACAATTTCCCCCAGAACCGGGTTACCGACCATCGCATCGGCCTGACGCTCTACAAGCTTGATCATGTCATGTCCGGCGAATTGCACGACATCATCGATCCTCTTGCCCTGCATTTTCAGACCGAGGCTCTCGAGAGAAGTCTCTCGCAATCCTGATGGACGTTGAGTCCACCTCCGGGACCGTCAGCACAAAGTGATTGTCAGGAAATTGCGCCGGCGCTCCAGGGTGCGGGCTGACCTATGTTTCCGCCCTTTCGGGCGGTCCAGGTCCCGCTTCGGGCGGATTCGCAGGTCTGCCCCTACAATCCGGCGGTACTCGACCTCGGGGTCTATTTCCGGACGGTTGCCTACGGCAATATCTTCACCGGTGTTCCCACATCAACCAATTCATACAATTCGATCGCGTCGTGAGGGAACATGTGGATGCATCCGTACGATTTCTTAAGTGCGCCATCAATTGTCCTGTTGTCCGCGTGTATGTGAATGCAAGAGCCGGAGTATCCCATTCTTTTCTCTTTGGCATTCGGGTAGTTGAGACTGATCACCGTTGCGCGGTCGCCACCGTAGCAGTCCTCCCATAGCTTTTCCAGCGGCGGCCCCGACGAAGCGTACACGAACTGGTTTTGTCTGCACCAGGTTTTGCCCTCGATTATGCGAAAACCCTTACTGGAATTGCGCGAGGCCATCCACGACACAACGTAATCCCCCACCGGAGTCCGGTGGTCGCCGCCCCTTGTCTTGCGCACCCCTCTAACCCCCACTTGCACTGGATACTCTTTGATCATTTCAGTGCCGCGCCACACCTGGAGAAGCTTGAGCGAACAGTGGATCGCGATCCGGTAAACCGAGTGGCTCGGAGCCGGTATCTGAGGGGGCTCGGCGCGAAGGCACGATGCCGGGCACATCAAGAGAATTGCGGTGAGCAGAGCTTTGTGCATAATCTTTTCCGGCAGCAATGGGCTCTTCCGTAACTCCGATGTATCGGACCTTCGGCACGCGGGCGCCCGGCCGTAATTCGCCTTGACCGTGACTCTTGTATCACGGATAATGGCGGCCTGCAACGCGATCACGTTGCTGCGAAAGCCGGGGATGCTGCCTCCGTTCGATCAGGAGTGCATCCGCGGCCCCATACGCTAATCTTGGAAAGAAATATCAGCCTGTGGCGGGCGATGCAATCGTCGAGACGAACCATGGAATTGATCAAGTCCGGGCTGTTCGCGATGTCCCTGGCCCTTTTCTTCGCGGTTGCATATCACGCCGGGCATTGCCATGCCGCGTCCCCTTCGGAAAGCAGAGGACGTCTCGCTTCGCTAATGTGCGAGGCCGACCGAGCTTATGCTGAGGGCAGGTTTCATGATGCCATTGGATTGTACACCGCTGCCTTGCGACTGAAGCCGTCCGACAGTTCGGTCTTCTTTGGCCGGGCAATGGCCTTCGAGATGACCGGCAACACACCAAGGGCGCTCCAGGATTACTGGAAAGCCCTTGATTGCGACCCTCAAAACTACAAGGCCATCGAGAACATCGCGGGCGTTTACGAAAGAGAGGGCAAGCGAATCGAAGAGGCAATCGAGCTTTACCGGAGGGCACTGAAGTTGGATCCCCGCCCCGAATGGAAGGAAAACCTGGTTGTGTGGATCGAGATGCTTCGGAGCCGCAACTTCGGAGCTGCACCTTCCGCCGTCCATCTTTGGAACAGGGGTAACGCGGCTGCTGCCGGAGGACGGACGGACGAGGCGGAAGATTGCTATTCAAAGGCTATCGCCTTGAATTCAAAGATGTACCAGGCATATTTCAGCCGCGGCATGCTCCGATTGAAGAAAGGCAATCTTCGGGCCGCGATCACCGATTTCGACACGGGTCTGACGATCGCTCCGCGGTTTCCAGGCGGACTGGTCCAACGGGGCCTTGCGTGGGAACAGTCGGGCCAATTAGGAAAGGCCATGGACGACTTTCGCCATGCCGTGTCCCTCCAGCCTCGTGATCCCGAGGCGCGCTTCCACCTCGGCCGCTGCTACGAACGAACGGGCCGGATGGACGAAGCCGTGGCATGCTATTGCAAGGCTTTGGATCTCAAACCCAAGCCGGACTTGCGCTCGGAACTGAACGACAGGTTGACCTCGCCCCCAATGAGAGCAACAGCCCGGAAGTACATGGAGAAATCCGCCTCTCGACGCGGAGCCAAACTCTGGTAGCGACCGGAGCCCCTTTCACATGCCGCGAACCGGTTGGCATGTTCCGCTGTCTCATCTTGTGAGATTCCGTGTCTCCTTCCGGAAACGAGGGGGGAGTTGGCGTGCCGTATTTCTTGACATGCCGGCATGGAATCGTTAGAGTGAGTTGCCTGCGGAGAGTGTAGCTCAGTTGGTTAGAGCGCAGGGTTGTGGCCCCTGAGGCCACGGGTTCGAGTCCCGTCACTCTCCCCACCGCCGACAGCGTCGGCCAAGTTCCGCGAAGCAGCGGATTATTTCTGCGCCCGTAGCTCAGTTGGATAGAGCGCCGGACTTCGAATCCGTAGGCCGCAGGTTCGAGTCCTGCCGGGCGTGCCAAGAAAATATAAAAGGATTCGGATAGCTTCCGAGTCCTTTTCCCATTTTGGCTCAAGAAAAAATGGCTGTCTTCCGTAAAAATCTGGTTGAACCATATCAACGATTTAGCTTATTCCCAAATGTAACTATGACAACGGGTGTCACGTCCGGAGGGAGCCCTAAGACCGATGAGATTTCCGAATCTCTCAGCCCTCCCACCGTATTGGTCTGTAAGCCCATAGCTCGAGCCTGCAGAAGGAGGTTCCGGTTAGCGTTGCCTGCCCGGAGGAGCTGTGCGACCTGTGCGAGAGTAAGCGGCTCTGGCGAGTAGCTCCTTGCAGTAGTACGGGTGGCCAGCGCCTTTTCCACGCAGACGCTCCCGTCCAGTGTTGGCGGTGGGAGTGCAGTCTCATTTGCAGAGACGGAAGAACAAGGGAACGCCATTGCGAGCGCGATTAGGGAAGGAACGAATCCCAGAAGATAGACCTGGCGCATCATCATCAATACCTCCGTGATCAAGGATTGTCAGCCTGACCGACATCGATCCATTCGGCGAGCGTGGCAGCGTGATCGGGGTCCAGATGTCGGCTGGAGTAGAGAAATGTCCTCCCGATGGATGTGATCGTCTGTACTATGTCTTGATACTCTCTCCCCTCTCCCAAGGCTTCAAGACACTCGCAGATTTCATCCTCAGTCAAATCGAAGGGTGGCTCCATGAAGCACATCATCGGGACAGGGCGGGGATAAAGCCTGGAATTCTCTCGGACAACTTCCGCTATCAGTCTGAGCGGGCCTTCCGCTTTCCACGCAAGAATGCCGGCGTACGTATCGCTCATGCTACGAAGAGAATAGAAGTAATCCTGAATTTTTCGGCCTACGCTCGCAAAATTCAGGGTAAAGGCTTTCCGATGACCATGGTGTGCAAAATGTGAGCAGTCCGGCGGGTCAAAGAAAAAAGCCGGGCGCTTACCCGGCCTAAGTATTTGATTTCTTTGGTACGCCCTGAGAGATTCGAACTCCCGACCTTCTGATCCGTAGTCAGACGCTCTATCCAACTGAGCTAAGGGCGCACAGCACTTCCTTGCTGCATTCAAGAGCCACGAGGATTCTCCTCCGTAGCCCGGGACATGCCCCATGGTCTAGTAATAGATCGTTCCGCGTAAGTTGTCAACCACCGTGCAGCACCGGACTCAGAATCTCTTCAAGCCCTTCAGGCCTGGCGGCTTTCAACAATGGAACCGTCGGACGAAACTGTCTTCTTTTGACGGGCCTTCGGTCACTCCTCATCGAGCACTTTGCGGACCGTCCGGAGCATTTCCGATATGTTAAAGGGCTTGTTCACAAACCCCTTTGCCCCTGACTCAAGAGCACTTCCGGTTTGAGCGTTCACCGAGAAGCCGCTGGCAATGATCACCTTCACATCAGGGTTAATCTTGAGCAATTCTTCCAGGCACTGAGAGCCTCCCATTTCAGGCATGATCAGATCCAGGATGACCACCGAGATCTCACCGCCTCGCGCACGATACACATCCAAAGCCTCTTTGCCGTTGGATGCCATGATTACGGAGTAGCCGGCCTTGGTCAAGATCCTGACGCCCAAATCGCGAATCGGCTCTTCGTCATCTGCGATAAGAATCGTCTCGGATCCGCCTCGCACAATGGGCTGCTCGATCATTTTCCCGGGCATTTCACCACTTGGTAAGGCAGGGAAATAGATCCTAAAAGCTGTCCCCTCAGACGGCTCACTGTAACACCGAATGAAACCGCCATGCTGTTCGACGATGCCGTGGACCATGGCGAGGCCAAGCCCTGTTCCTTCCCCCGGACGTTTGGTGGTAAAGAACGGTTCGAAGATATGCTGCAGTGTGTCCTTGTCAATACCTTCTCCCGTGTCCGACACGGAGAGCAACATATAGGAGCCCGGCTTGCACCCCAAGTGGGTCTTGCAGTAATGCTCGTCAAGAACTACGTTCTCAGTCCGGATAAGCAATCTGCCACCGTCGGGCATCGCGTCTCTTGCATTGACGGCAAGGTTCATGAGGATCTGTTCCATCTGAGTCGGGTCGGCATTTATTGCAGCGAGGTCATCGGCCAGGGCCAGCTCTATGTCGATCATCTTAGGAATGGTACGAGAGAGCATCTTTTGCAATTGCTCAATTCGCTGGTTCAAGTTGACGGGTCGAGGCTTGAACTCCGTCTTTCTGCTGAATGTGAGCAGCCTGTCAACCAAATCCGCACCGTTCTTGGCCGCACGAAAGATCTTGGCGAGGTCGTCGGCGTACCGAGCAGGGAAGTCCCTATCAGCAAGCATCAACTCGGAATATCCCAGCACCACTTGCAGCAAGTTGTTGAAATCGTGCGCCACTCCGCCTGCAAGCGTCCCCACCGCTTCCATTTTCTGGGCCTGAGCAAGCTGGTTTGAAAGCTCCAAATGCTCAGTGATATCCCGCTTGACAGCGAGGAAGTTTGTGATTTGCCCCGAGGTATTGCGCACGGGCGATATGGTCGCTTCCTCCTGGAATAGGCTTCCATCTTTCCTCTTGTTGACAAGTCGTCCCGACCAGATGTTGCCAGCTTTGATAGTGTCCCACAAGTGCCTGTAAAATGCCTGGTCATGCTCGCCGCCACGGAATACCCTCGGAGTCTTTCCAATGAGGTCTTCCTTGCTGAATCCCGTGATCCGCTCGATTGCCGGATTCACATACTGGATGACGCCTTCCGGGTCGGTTATGAGCACTGCTTCGGCGGACTGCTCGATGGCCGTTGCAAGGCGTTTTTGAACTTCCTCCGCCATCTTTGCGGCGGAGATGTCGCGCACTGACGCGATTCCAGCTTCACCGCCTTCATAGGGTATGGTCTTGCCTTTCGCCTGCATGGGAACAATGTGACCATCTTTTCTCACAAGAGCCGACTCGTACGCGTCTTCGCTCCCGGAGAGAATGTGCCTCATTGCTATGTCCCTGAATTCAGGCGCTATGATATCCCGTACGTTCATCCCGGCAAGTTCTTCGAGGGAATAGCCTGACATCCGGCAGAATACTTCGTTGCAGTCCAAGATCACGCCGTGCCTGCTGATGACTACACCTTCAAATGCTCCCTCAGCAAGAATGCGGAAACGCTCCTCGCTGGCGCGCAACGCCTCTTCCGCGCGTTTGCGTTCAGTGATATCCCTGTCGATGGCCAGCGCGTACTTGCGGCCGCCGAGTTCCAGCAACTGGGCGTTGATCTCAAGGGGGAAGACCGTGCCGTCCTTTCTCCTGTGGGTGACTTCCTCTCTCAGCCTTTCACCATTAAGGAGCCGCTCGATTCTTTCGGGCGCATTTGCGGCGGATTCCGGCGTGTCCAGATCCGCGATCCTGAGAGTCAGCAATTCATCCACAGTGTAACCGTGCATTTCTGCTGCTGCGGGGTTCGCGGATACGATCATGCCCGGCCTTTCAGCTTGAAGATCAAGAAGATAGATGGAGTCTGCCGCTGCCTGGAAAAGAGTGCGATACAACGCTTCACTTTCTTTGAGGGCTTCCTCGATCTGCTTTCGCTCAAGGATTTCTCTTTCAAGCTCTTCCTTGGCCAGTTCCAATTCCGCAGTACGCTCTCGGACTCGTTCGTCCAGGAGATCCCGGCTCTGCTTCAGACTTGCGGACATTGCATTGAACGCTGCCACCAGGTCCCGAAGCTCCTTTCCGGTCGGATCTGCGATTTGTTTGCCCAAATGCTCGGGGTCGGTGGCAATACGTGTGGCCTGGTCTCTGATTTCGGCCAAGGGATTCAAGAAGAAACGCCTGCCCAAGGCCGCGAAGAGGACAAACACGCCGAGCAGAATGGCCAAGAGGGCTGCTGAAAGATGCAGGGAAAAGCGGTTGGCATTTCCGTAAGCAGCAGCCAAAGGTATTCTCATGGAAATGGCTTGAACCACGTCGCCAATGTTGCGATGGAAACTCCGTTCGCTGCCGTATAGCCTCACCATATCACCTGGAGCCCTGTCAGGCGTACTGTGGCAGCGAAGGCAGGACTGCTCCATGTCCTCTCCGCGACGCAAGACCGTGAAAAAAGGCCTTCCGTCGAAAACACGCATGGAAACTCGCTGGGTCAAATCGGGATCTGCCGCAAGGTCTTTAAGGAACTGCCTTTCGTATTCGTCGGCCTCGTTGTCGTCGGACCGGGCGCTCACTGCGGCCTCTTTGTAGTAGTACGGCTCCGTATTGAACTGACGGAAGTACTTGTCCATCTTGCGCACCGCGTACGTGGAGGACATCCAAATGGGATCGAAGTAATCCTTCGACTTCGACGGACCCAATTCATCAAAAAGCCTGGGCTTCAAGTCCTTGGTGAAATACGTATGTGTGGCCAGATTCCTGTCAAGAAGCAGCCTCGCCTTGGATTCTGCCTCGGCCAAGGCCTGTTGCTTCATGTTGCTGTTTACAAGAAATACAATTAGAGGCGCGACAAGAATAAATATCAAGCTAATCCCGACGGCGAAGTAAGTGCCGATTCGGCGATGACCACCCATGGTCAACCTCCACTCAGCAGTTGAAGTGAACATTGCGACGCAGACTTAAGCCCTGGGCCGCCAGGCTTCAAGCGGGCCGGCCTTGTGAGTGTCTCCCGGGATGCATAGGCTACTGTGGGAACTGTCCCGAAATAGCGTTGGCTCATAGCGGGGGAGAGGATGAGAAGGTGTCCGCCCATTAATGCCCTGTAGCACGGGGTTTGTGCAGACATTCGAGTCCGCCGGTGCAATCAGCCGGGCAGGCCATTTCACAGTCTATTCAGCGACGCACCATTTGGCCTGCCATGACACTTGTTGCAGCGCGTGTGTCCGTGTCCAATTCGGCTGAGAATCTCTCTCAACACTTTCTCAACATATTCCGCGGACTACCGCGGGTCAAAGTCACGGGCCAACGGCATATCAGGCCTCAGCCGCCCGATCCACCGGATGCTCTCGGATTCTGTTGATCAGAGTCGCGGCGTACGCGGCACCGAAGCCGTTGTCTATGTTGACAACGGTCACTCCTGGAGCACACGAGTTCAGCATCCCCAAGAGCGCCGCCAAACCGCCGAATGACGCTCCGTACCCAACGGAAGTGGGCACCGCAATAATGGGCCTGTCCACCAGGCCGCCAACCACGCTCGGAAGAGCGCCTTCCATCCCCGCAACGACAATGATGACCGAGGCCGCCCTCAATTTACCGTTGTTCACAAGAATCCTGTGGAGACCGGCGATTCCCACGTCGTAAAGCGTATCTACCGTGTTCCCAAGAGCGAGGGCAGTAACGCGGGCCTCCTCCGCGACCGGAAGATCGGAGGTGCCGGCAGCCACGACAAGAATGGCACCCTTCCCATGGATCGGTTTTTTTTCGCTCGACCAGAGAAGTGTGCGGGCAACCGGGTTGTAGTCAAGCTGCGGAAGTTCTCTGAGAACCTCGCTTGCCTTCGCTGCATCAACCCGGGTTACCAGCACGGTGTTCCGGCGTTGGATCAGACTGGAAGCGATTCCAGTAATCTGCTCCGCACTCTTGCCCTGACCAAAGATCACCTCCGGGAAACCAAGCCTCACCGCACGATGATGATCCACCGCCGCATACCCCAGATCTTCGGTCTGAAGATCTTCAAAGAGCCGTGCCGCCTGCTCGGAGTCGATGCGTCCGTTCTTGACGTCTTCCAAAACCTGCCTTATTTTAGACCGATCCACGTGTTACCTCACAAGTCGCTTCGGAGCGTTTTTCTGTACCGTTTGCCGCAAGTCCTTGCGGCATGACCCGTACGATTCGGGCGGGTTTGAAACCCGTCCCTGCAGAAAAGTGGGACGCTTCCTTCGGCAGATGCCATAGGACATCTGTTATGGCGATCCGGCTGCCGCGTCCGCGCAGGTGACATACCCCGGGGCTGCCGGCTACAACCGCCGGAGAGATTTGCCCATAGACCCGCGATAAGACCCGCCGCGTTCAACGGCACTGCCGACAATGGCCATAAGAATCTTATACGCGAGTCACCCGAAAAGGAAGACCGCCTAAGATCCGGATTCCCGGGAGGGGAAAACGTAGCTATCTGATCGGTCGGACGGACTCGAAGAAGATGCGAATCCACGAGGCGCGGATTGGGGAGAAACCAAAGCCCCGGAAAGGAGGATACAAAAACCGGGGCTTCGCATGGGGGAAAAGGTATGTTGAGCGGCGGGCTACGCCACCCGCCGAAAACTGAGGATCTTTAATCATGATATTCAGAAATTGTCAAGAAAAAATGATGTAGTTTCTGGAAATATATAAAGATATTTCTCGAAAATAAAGGTAACTACCTATAATTGAAGATATATCTCAATCAGTACAGAGATCTGATCACGTCCGCCTTCCCAACTATCCCCACCAGCTTGCCCCCATCCACCACCGGTATCGTGTAAAAACGGCGCTCGCCCATGAGCCGCGCCACCTCCGCCACTTCAGTGTCGGGCGTCACGGTGACCGCGGGCCGGGAATAGATATCTTCCACCACCGTGGCTGTCAGTCTCTTGAATTCCTTCTCCAGACGCCACGGGTTTTCCAGGGGGATCACCGCGTCGAGCAGGACGAACACGGTGGGTATATGCAGGGGTTTGTTTTGCGCGACAAGGTCCGATTCGCACACTACGCCTAAGACCTTGCCCGTGTCGTCAACTACCGGCACTCCGTTGATGTGGTTCTCCGAAAGGATGCGGGCCAGTTCACGAAGAGGGGCCTCAGGTTTCACGGTCAGCACGTCCCGGCTCATTATTTCTTCAACTTTCGGCATGGGCATCTCCTGTCTTTTCGGGCACTGCAAGCGATTGTTTTTTTCTTTTGTAGTGCTTGAGCCCTCCGGCATAATGGGCCTGCTTGATTTGGGCAAGGCAAAGCACTCCGAGGAGAGGATATCATGAAATCACTTCGCAAAGAATTGTGGTTCAACATCCGGGGCCGCCGCGAGTTCGTGAACATCACTCAGGACGTCGAAAAGGCCGTGAAAGAAAGCGGCGTGCAGGAAGGCCTGTGTCTCGTCAACGCGATGCACATCACCGCGTCGGTTTTCATCAATGATGACGAGGCCGGGCTTCACCAGGATTACGACAAGTGGCTGGAAAAACTGGCTCCACACGCACCGACGAGCCAATACCTGCACAACCGTACAGGCGAGGACAACGGCGACGCTCACCTGAAGAGGCAGATCATGGGCCGCGAGGTAGTTGTGGCAATCACGAACGGAAGGTTGGACTTCGGACCATGGGAGCAGATCTTCTACGGCGAATTCGACGGAGGCCGCAGAAAGAGAGTGCTGGTGAAGATCATAGGCGAACAGAACGGCCGGAGCACCATCCCGGTTCCCCGGGCCGGTGCTTGACATGGAGGGTGGCGGAGGGCTCACCCTAAATTGTGGGCTCTCCGCTTATTGGGTTGGTCTGCCTATATTGGTAGAGGTTCGTCAGCGAAAGTGACAAACGGACGCCAAAGAATTTTCGGTGAAATTCGGCAGCAAGTTCCTTGGGATCTTGAAGGCAGTCGGACAACATGTGTGCTAAGCGGCGGATCAGCTTGAAAAGGGCAGGGCAGTTGCCTATACTGGCATCGTTCGCGACCGGGCCGTGCCGAACGGTATTAGGCATTTGTCTCGTCGGCAAGTCCGCATAGGCCGTCACGGAACGCTTTTCTCGTCTTTGGTTGGCGCAGGTCGGGCTCCGCCCTAAGTAGTTGGCGGGCATAGCCGGCCCTACGATGTTGAGGCGCGCAAATGAGGTGCAGGAAGTGATTTCTCTCGACCGACCCGTTGGAAAAGACGCATCATGACCGACAGACCTGCGATTCTGGGCGGCCGCCCGATTTTCGATGAATTCGTTCCCATAGTGCGTCCGGTTCTGCCACCTTATGAGACGCTTTCACGGGAAATAGAGCAGATCTTCTCAAGCGGCGTCCTCACCAAAGGCGATCAGCTCACGCGATTCGAGGGGGCAGCCGCTGCGGAACTCGAAACAGACCATGCAGTAGGCGTTGCAAGCTGTACCGTTGGGCTTCTTCTTACGTACACGGCTCTGGGGCTTACCGGAGAAGTCGTAGTGCCCAGTTTCACGTTTATGGCCACGGTCAGTCCCCTGGTCATGTTGGGCCTGTCTCCGGTCTTCGCCGACTGTGATCCTGAGACCGCCAACCTGGACCCGCAAGCCGCGGAGGCTGCCATAACGTCCCGGACCAGCGCTATCGTCGCGGTACACAATTTCGGCAATCCTGCTGACATTGCCGCTCTGGTGAAGCTGGCGGAAAGCCGCGGGCTGAAACTGATCTTCGATGCTGCTCACGGATTCGGCTCCCGTTATCACGGAAGCCCCCTTGGCTTCGGCGGCGACGCTCAGGTGTTCAGCCTGAGCCCAACCAAGCTGGTCATAGCAGGGGAGGGGGGAATAGTTGCTACCTCCGATGGGACCCTTGCCGAGAAGATTCGAATGGGCAGGGAGTACGGCATCGGCAACCCGTACGACAGTGCCTTTGCCGGTTTGAACGGCAGGATGCCCGAGATCAATGCTCTGATTGCCTCGCACAGTCTCGGCATGCTCGAAGAAGCTGCGGCGCACCGCAACAAGCTGGCCGGCATATTCAGAAGCGAACTCGGTCGATTACCGGGCATCGAGTTCCAGCGGATACGCAGCAATGACCGGTCCTCTTACAAAGATTTCTCCATAACGGTGAACAGGCATGAATTAGGGCTCTCCAGGGACGCGCTGGCGGAGGCTCTCAAGGCCGAAAACATAGACACGCGCTCATACTACAACCCTCCTGTGCACCTCCAGTCGGCATACCGGCGTTTTCATTCGGGCGGAGGCCTGGAGAATACGGAACTGCTCGCTCGGACCAGTCTGAGCCTTCCCATCCGATCCCGAGACGGAGAAGACATGACCTTCGGAATCTGCGAAGCCATATCGAGAATTCACAAGCACGCACGGGAAGTCGCTGCCGCTCTGTCCAAGAGATAGGGACACCGATGCCCCAACACTTGAGTTCCGTTGGTCACCGCACCCTACGGGACCTCTAATCATTGCCTGCCGGTACCCGAACAGCGTCCGGGCTAGCCGGACCCGTTCTTGAGTGCGACCTGCCACGATTCGAGCATCTTCGTGGGTTGTAAGACTGTCTCAGCAGGTCTGCCCCTGCCGTCCGGTCGGCACCCCTTTGCGAGGCATATTTCGGCACGGACGCTTACCGATGGACGACAGGGTTATGTCCCATTGTTTCCTGACCGTGCCTCCGGTGGTTCGTATGCGAGCTGGAAATCGACGACGAACTCGGACCCGCCGCTTTCCATGCAGTCGCGGACGTGTTGGCAATGGGAGCAAATGGAAGCGTCCCCGGGGGCTATACCGGATGCCGCGTCAAGATACTTGCACCTGCGGCTCGTGAATGAGAGCTTGAACCCATAGATTTCGGAAAACATTCTCATTCTGAGCAAATCGATTCCCTTGCCCCCGGCGTTGAACGAATACGGTCTGCCGGTGGAGTACTCCTCCGTGTTCTGTACGGGACAGAATCCCTCAAAAATGCGCTCCTGAGCATCTTCGGGGATACCGATACCGGTGTCCTTTACACTGAATCTGTACCTGCCATCCTCCGGACGCCCTGTTACCTTCACGAGCCCATTGTCGGGGGTCGCTTCGATCGCGTTTCGTATCAGGCCTTCCATCACAGCCTGGAGAACGTGAGAAGGGATCAGTATCTCGGCGGAATTTTCAACGTCGGCGTCCAGTGTGATTTTCCTGCCCTCGTGCTCCGCCTTGGAACGGCTGTATTCGATCACGTCCCCAATGAATTTCTTCACTTCAATGCGGTCCGGTTCGTCGTGTCTCAGGGGGAAAGTCCTCTCAAGCCACTTTCGTATGACACGGGCAGAGTTCTCTATCTCAGGGGTCCTCTCCGCCTGAACGTCCATGAGAGTGAGAGCGCAGTCCAGAAAGTCCGAGATGATCCTTCGCTCCCAGGAGTATCCCGTCATCATGATGCTCTCCACCTGAGCCTCCAGGCGATTGAGGCCCTCAACATGCCGTCTGATGCGGGTTAGGAAACGGTCAAAATCTGAAATCCCTTTTTCCTGGAGCTTCTTTTCCACAATCGCCACAGTGCCCCGGATTATCGCCAAAGGGGTTCTCAGCTCGTGGGAAAGATGGTTGAGGATCTTGGATTTGACTTTGTTCTGGTTTTCCAATTCCCGGTAAGATCTGAGCAATTCCTCAAAAAAGGTGGCGTTTTCGACCGCCATGGCCACAACTCCGGCAAGTGACGAGCATACGTGAATGTCTTCCTGTACGAACTGTCCATCCTTCTTGTTGACCACCACCAGAACGCCGATTGTGTCTTCACGGGTATTGAGTGGGACAATAATCTCGTTTCGGACGCGGATGCCTGACCTTGTCTCGAAATCCTTGAAAAAGGACGGGTCGCTCCACGGCTCGTTGAGCATCACCGGTTCACCGGTCAAGAAGACGCGGCCGCTGATGCTTCCCTCCAATGGCAACCGCAGACTATCCGCCAGGGTCTCTATAGGGCCATGTTCATACTGTACTTCCCGCCAGTAGAGGTCCTTTGTCCGCTCGTCGTAAAGGAGAACTCCGGCGAACTCGGTTTCCATGGCCCGGTTTAGCTCGGCCACGACAACTTCGAGCAGATGGTCAAGGTCCATTGTGGTGGCCAGGGCCATGCTGGACCTATAGAGCATCTCCAAGTCTTCCCGGGATTTTCGCAGCTTGTCGTACACGGTGGCGTTTTCTATGGCCATCGCGATGGCTGCGGCCATGGACGAAGCCAGCGTTTCATCCTGCTCGGTGAAGTCGCCGCCGATTTTGTTCATCGCCACGAGCACGCCGATAGTTCTCTCTCTCGTATTTAGCGGAACTTGGAGCACTTTTCGGATCTCAAACCCGCTTGTCTTGCTCAGCCCCGGGTAGTATCTCAGGTCTTTGGAGGTGTCGTTGACTCGCGCAGGCTTATTGTTCTTGTAAACCCATCCCGCTATGCTGCCGTCCAGGGGAAGCCGAAACTCCTCAACTTTTGATGAGAGCATACGCCGGGTATCCCGGACTTCCAGCCAATAAAGATCGCGGCGTTTCTCGTCAAAGAGAAGAACGCCGGCGCCTTCAGTCAACAAGGCTTTGCTCACCTCGTCGATGACTATGCCGAGGATCTCGCCCAGGTCTCTGCTGGATGCAAGAAGCTGCGAAACGTTGCACAGGATGGACAGCTCGAAAAGCTCATCCTGCTCAGCGTCCATGGCCTCGTCGATGAAGCCGCCCAGGAGTCTTTCCAACTCCTTGACCCGTTTCTCGAGTTGTTGGTAAGTCGGCTTGGGCATAAGGCCTCTCCTCCAATTCACTCCCTGTTCCCTGCACCGTTGGCGTCCACGAGGTCAGCCGCGCTGCCTGACGTGCCGCAGGGCTACTGGGCCTGACCGAGCGCGGCACGGCAGACGTCTCTGAAGTTGTTGACGCCCGTGAAGAACTCCCGCATCATAATGACCCACAGATACTGACCTCGCCGCGTCAGCCGTAGCATGCCGTTTTCGTTAACCAGGGCGCCTGCGAGACGGAAAAACTCAATTTCCTTCCGCAAGCTCTTGATGAAGCGGCCGGCGAACTTTTCTTCAACCTGTCTCACGTTCAGAGAAGTGCCGAAAAGCTTCATCACGAAATCGTATCGGATGCGGTCCTTCTCGGAAAAACGCCGGCTC
>DYLG01000081.1 GCA_020722215.1 Desulfomonile tiedjei | reverse complement strand
CGGCGGTATGGGCTCGGCTTGAGGGCAGACACACGGGTCTGCCCCTCCCCGATATATGTCAACCGCGGACAGTGGAACTCGCTCACGAACGCTTTGCTACGCTGCCTGCAAGCCCGGCGTTCGGTTAATCTTGTACTGGAAATACAGAGGGCCAAGCGAGCCCACCTGAATCATGCTGACGGAAACTAGCCAGATCATCAGTACGAGCCAGTTCGCTCCTACCTGAGTCAAAGCTGCAAAGACTCCCAGTTCCCGCAGGATTATCAATACCAGAAGTATCAGGAGGCTGATACTGCTCCAGAACAGAGCAATAAGGAAGCTCGCGTGGACCGCGTCCGCCGCGCAGTGCATCAGCATGAACCAGGCGCAGGGCAATGCTATGGCCAGGAATATGTAAAGGAAAACCTCCCATCCACCCGATTTCACCGGTCCCGTTGAAATCCCGAACAGCCCGCTGAGAACTCCGGGAAATATGAAACAGAAAAAACCGACCAGATAGCAAATGAAATACACAATCAGGAGCCGAAAAGAAACGCGTTCCCTGTGCTTGATATGTGTGGAAAGGGAGCGGTCATAATAGTCGTTTGCCGCACTCCTGTTAATAAGATACCAGATGGGGGTGTAGAGACCCAGGGTCAAGACCGTCAGCAACCAGACAAACCAAACACGCTGATAAACAGGAATACCGCCTGCAGACATTTCTCGGCTCCTTTTCCGCTTGCGTCATATCGGAAGTTGGATCGGGGCATCTGAATTTATATACGCGGAAGCCCTGGAAGTCAACGCTTTTCGTGCCCCGAACGCCACAACCGCGTCGATTGGAAGCATGCGGTGTCGGCCAGTTTTATTGATCTGCGAACTCGCAACCCTTCGGGAGCAGGGCCGGTATGGCCGTTGCCGGGAGGAATGTGCGATGCGCCTGTGGGGGGGGGCGGGTTTCAAACCCGCCCGGCTTGGCTAATCTTTGAGCAGCCCCTCGACTCGCTTCGCTACGTTGTCCACAGTGAAGCCGAATTGTCTGAAGATCTCTGATCCCGGCGCTGAAGCTCCGAACCGGTCGATCGAGATTACGTCTCCCTCGTCGCCGACCCACTTGGACCAGCCCATGGAAGAGCCGGCTTCAATCGCCAGGCGCTTCTTGACCTTCGGGGGAATAACGCTGTCCCGGTAATCCTGGGATTGTTCCAGGAAAAGCTCCCAACAAGGCATTGAGACCACTCTGGATTTGATCCCATTCCTCAGCAGCATTGTCTGTTGCGCTTCCAAGGCGAGGTGAACCTCCGAGCCGCTTGCGATAAGTATGACGTCGGGTTGGCCTTCGGCATCGGACAGTACGTATGCCCCGCGTGCGACGCCAGTGAAGTCGCCCAAACGGCCGGGGTCAAGAACCGGCACTTTCTGGCGCGTCAGGAGCAGGGCAACAGGCTGTTGTCGTTCCATGGCTACTTTCCAGGCCATGACTGTCTCGTTGGGGTCCGCCGGCCTTATCACGAGAAAATTGGCCATGGCCCTGAGAGAAGGCAGTTGCTCAATAGGCTGATGGGTGGGCCCGTCCTCGCCGACTCCTACGCTGTCGTGAGTGAACACGAAGATGGAATGAACGCCCATAAGAGCAGCCAGGCGCAACGCAGGCCGCATATAATCGGAAAATATGAAGAAGGTCGCACCGAAGGGGAGGACTCCGCCGTGCAAAGCCATTCCGTTTACCGCTGCACCCATTGCGTGCTCTCTCACGCCAAAGCGGATGTTTCGCCCTTCGGGGTGGTTGAATGCCTGATCCGGCGACCCGGCAATTAGAGTCTTGGTGGAAGGGGCCAGGTCGCCGGATCCGCCGAGCATGTTCGGAACCCGCCGCGCGATGGCATTAAGGATCTTTCCCGAAGCTGACCGCGTCTCCATCGGGCCGTCCTCCGGTTTGAAGCGAGGAATCTCATTATCCCAGTCGGACGGGAGTTCGCCGCGGAACTGGCGTTCGAGAGCTTCTGCGTCCGACGGGAAGGCCTTCCTGTAATCCTCGAACATGTTTCGCCATTCCGTTTCCAGTCCGGCGCCGCTTTCCAGTGCTTTACGAAAATGGGCCAGAGCATCGGCCGGGACGTGAAACGCCGGCTGCTGCGGCCACCCGAAAAAATCCTTTGTGGCCGCCAGGGCGTCCTTACCCAAAGGCTCTCCATGGGATTTCTCGCTGTCCTGTTTCGGGCTCCCGAACCCGATGTGGGTGCGTGCCATAATCAGGGAAGGACGTTCCGATTCCACCTGAGCATTTCTTACGGCTTGTTCGATCATGTCGGGACTGTTGCCGTCCTCCACTCTCTGCACGTGCCACCCGTAGGCCTCGAATCTTGCTCCCACATTTTCCGAGAATGTAATGGCAGTGTTGCCTTCGATGGTGATGCGATTGTCATCGTAAAGGTATATCAGCTTGCCGAGCCGCAGATGCCCCGCCAGGGATGCGGCTTCTGCAGCGACTCCTTCCATAAGGTCGCCGTCGGAAACCAGGGCATACGTGTAATGGTCCACAACGGGCAGACCCGGTCGATTGAAACAGGCTGCAAGAAAACGCTCAGCCAAAGCCATTCCCACTCCGATGGCGAAGCCTTGTCCCAGCGGGCCAGTGGTGCATTCGACCCCTATCGAGAGGTTGAACTCCGGATGCCCGGGAGTCTTTGAACCCCATTGCCGGAAGTTCTTGAGGTCCTCGAGCGAAAGATCATACCCGCAAAGATGCAGGATTGCGTAGAGCATCGCCGAACCATGCCCTGCCGACAATATGAATCTGTCCCTGTTCGGCCAGGACGGATTCGCTGGATTGTGGCGAATGAACCTCGTCCAGAGAACGTAAGCCATGCAAGCCGCGCCGAGAGGGAACCCCGGGTGGCCGGACTTGGCCTTCTCTACGGCATCCGCCGACAGCATCCTGATGGTGTTTATACATAAATCGTCCAGTTGGTTGCTAGAAAAGCTCATTCCACGCTCCTCCGGATCTGGCGTTTAACTCTACATCTCGGAGAAAGAAACGACACGAATGCCCCGGCCACAGCAGGGGCATGGGGGTATTGGGGCCTTCGGCCTTCAGTATGGGGTTGACCATATTACCCGATCCGGAACATTTTTTCACGGATTCTTGACGCCCAACACTTCCAGCATCCGGTGCGGGTCGGTCGTGGGAAGGCTGCAATTGAAGTTGCGGCAGACATAGGCCGTGGCTTTGCCGTCGAGAGCGGTATGCGACTCGGAGTATTTCGCAAACTTTGTGATCTCCGGGTCTGCCACCCCGGTGGGTCGGAGAATCACCACCTTGTTCGGGAGAAACGGCCTTCGGAGCGCCCTGAGAAGGTCCTTCACGTCTTCGGCCCCGGGGTTCCCCGCAATCACCACTTCGTACGAAGTTGCCAGAGCAAACTCGAGCGCGGTCAACATCTGAGTATACGCTGACGGGAACTGCCTGATGGTTCCTGCAAAGGCCGTGGCAAGCGCTTCGGCCGTTTCCTCCAGGTCATGGTTCCCTGTGATGCGGGAAATCCGGAGCAAATTCAGTGCGGCAACGGAGTTTGCGGAAGGCACGGCCCCGTCGTACAGTTCCTTCTTCCTTGCGGGGAGCTGCTCTGCATGGCTTGCAGTGAAATGGAATCCGCCCGAGTCATGGTCCCAGAAATACTTCAGAAAGTCATGATTCAATTCCAGTGAGGCTTCCAGATACCGACAGTCGAACGTTGCTTCGTAGAGTTCCAAGAGCCCCCATATGAAGAACGCGTAGTCGTCCGCGCACGCGGTTATTCCTGCCTGTCCTTCTCTGAACCGATGCAGGAGACCGCCATCCGGCGTCCGAAGGCTTTCCAGAATAAAATCCGCAGCTTTCTTTGACGCGGCGGCGTACTCGTCGTACTCGAGGACCTGGGCTCCCCGCGCGAGCGCGGCAATCATAAGCCCGTTCCAATCGGTGAGGATCTTGTCGTCCCTGTGGGGCCTGACGCGGGTTTCCCTCCATTGAAAGAGCTTGCTGCGGAGTTCTTCCACACGGTCTCTCAAGTCCTGCTCGGACAGGCCGAGATCTCCAGCCATCTCTTCCACGGGTCTTGCCAGATGGAGTACGTTGGTTCCACTTGGCTTTCCGGTCGCTTCCTCGGCGAAATTGCCGGCCGCGTTGACGTTGAACACTCCGGCCGCAAAGTGACCGTCGGGTTCGCCGAGAACATTGACCAGCTCATCGAGCGTCCACACGTAGAACTTGCCCTCTTCGCCCTCACTGTCTGCATCCTCGGCCGAATAGAAAGCTCCTTCGGGACTGGTCATGTCGCGCATTACGTAAGTGAAGATCTCCCGTGCGGTGGACGCATATTCTTCCTTTCCCGTAGCCTGGTAAGCCTCGATGTATGCAATGGCCAACATGGCCTGGTCGTAAAGCATCTTCTCGAAATGGGGTACGAGCCATTTCTCGTCTGTGGAATATCTGTGGAATCCGAACCCCACGTGGTCGTAGATCCCGCCCATGCGCATTTCATCGAGGGTCTTCTCAACCATGCGAAGCGCGTCCGGAGAGCGCGTTCTCTGCCAGTACCGAAGGAGGAAGTACAGGTTGTGCGGAGACGGGAACTTGGGGGCCTCACTGAAACCGCCGCGCCGGGCATCGTATCTTTGGACCATCTGCCTGTACGCTGCGTCCAACACATCCGTTCCCGGCGCCTCACCGTGTGTAGCATCGGGCAACTGCCTGAGGGCCAGCGCGATTTCGTCTGCGGATTTGAAGACATCCTGACGTCTCGCGAGCCAAATCTCCTGAACCCTGCGGCATAGGTCGATCATTCCGATCCTGCCGGATCTGCTTTCCCTCGGTATGTACGTAGCCGCGAAGAACGGGTTTTTCTCCCAGGTCATGATCATGCTGAGCGGCCAGCCTCCGCCGCCGGTCATCATCTGACACACAGTCATGTAAATGTGATCAATGTCAGGCCGTTCTTCTCTGTCCACCTTGACGGATATGAAGGTTTCGTTCATCAATCGGGCGGCTTCTTCATCCTCGAAGGTCTCGCGTTCCATCACGTGGCACCAGTGGCATGTGGAGTATCCGATGGAAAGGAATACGGGCTTGTCTTCGTTCTTCGCCTTGAGGAACGCTTCCTCACCCCACGGGAACCAGTCAACGGGATTGGTTGCATGCTGAAGAAGGTAATGACTTCGTTCGGTAATCAGGCGGTTGGGGCGAGCCCGCTTCCCGTGTTGGGGGCCGCGGTCGCCCGACGATTCTATTTTCATTTCGGATCTCCTTGTCCGGGAGGGCAAGCTGTCGAAGCGATTCACGGGCAATGCCGTTGAGGAGCCTGGAACTGCTTTTCATGAATACGGTGACGCATTCTGGGCCAACGGCCTGCCCCGATCGTACCGGGTGATGAGATTGTAAAGGGCGTCAGTCCCGAAGAGCACCGCGTCCGCGGGAATCCGTTCGTCTGCTCCTTGCATGTGCCTAAGGAAATCGAAGTCATGCGGAAGCCGCATGGGAAGAAAGCCGTAGGACTGTATGCCCAGTTGACAGAACCGGCGGGCGTCCGTGCTTCGGCGCGGGCTCGAAGGAATGCGCAAAGCATCATGGCCACTCCGCTCTTCATGTCCGGAGCGCCTCTGCCCCAGACCCAGTTGTCGATCAGCTTGCCTTCGAAGGGGGGATGAGTCCATTGCCGGCCTTCCGTTGTCACCACGTCCACGTGGCCGTACATGAGAAGCGGCGGTGCAACGCCTTGCCCTTTGAGCCGGGCGACGAGATTTGGGCGATTAGGGTCCTTAGCAACGATCGTCGTCGGCACTCCTGCCGATTCGAGCAGGTCGCGTATATACAGGATGCAGTCCCTTTCATTTCCGGGAGGGTTTGTGGTGTCGAAGCGGATGAGGTTTCGCAGAATCTCAATGGGAGAATTGCGAATGCCGCCGGTGTCCGAGTATGGTTGTGTCATGCTTTCTCTAAGGAATGATAGGGGATTCGCCACAATTCTGCAACCGGTCCGGACCGGCTCGCATTGACAGTCTTTCCGTTCCCCGAAATCGCAGCTTTATCCCCAAGTGACGAGATTCATGGAAAGGGGATCGAAAAGATAGGGATGGAACGGCAGAACACGTATGGCATATCCATACACTCCGGTTTCGTCACAGTTTACTGCTCCCTGGAACTCCCATACGCCGTTTTCCGCTCTTCCCTTGCCGGTCATATGGGTGATGCTTCGGTCCAGGAAACGGTCGGTATCAGGTTCAATGCTTCCATGGCAGAGGTCCACGATCACTTCCTGGTCAGTCAATTCGCCAAGTTCTATGAATGCGCTGACCTGGAGCTTTTCGCCAAGGGCCACTCGATCTCCGCCGGCCAGGCTCACTTCCAGCACCTTCACTTGACGCCAGAGATCCCGGACCCTGTTCTTCCATTCGCTCAGTTCGCGCGCCCTGGCCAGACGGTTCTGGCCGAGAACCTGATGGGCAAGCGCTGCCTGGACGTAGTACTTGTCCAAGTATTCCTCAATCATACGGTGTGAGTTGAAGCGTTCACAGATCTTGGCCATGCTGTTGTGCATCATCTCTATCCAGCGATGGGGCAGGCCGTCGGGCCCCCTGTCGAAGAACGTAGGGATCACCTCTTTTTCCAAAACATCATAGAGCATGTTTGCTTCGACTCTATCCTGGTATTCGGGGTCGTCATAGTGATCTTCTCCGGTGCCTATTGCCCACCCGTTGGTTCCGTCGTACGCCTCGGGCCACCAACCGTCGAGAATGCTCACATTAATCGCGCCGTTCGCTGCGGCCTTCATCCCCGAGGTTCCGCAGGCTTCGTTGGGTCTGCGCGGTGTATTGAGCCACACGTCCGCGCCTTGTACCAGATATCTGGCCATATTGATGTCATAATTCTCAAGGAAAACCAGCTTTCGACGGAACCCTTCGGACCTGGATTGGTGAACCACCTTCTTGATCAGCTCCTTCCCGAGCTGATCCCTGGGATGGGCTTTGCCCGCGAAGATGAACTGCACCGGACGCCGCTTATCGGAAACAATTCGCAAGAGGCGATCAGGATCGGTAAACACCAGGCCGGCCCGTTTGTATGGTGCAAACCTGCGGGCAAAACCGATTGTAAGCGCTTCGGGATGGAGCACTTCACGCGCCCTGGCCATGTCGAAGTTGGAGCCGCCTTCAGCCGCGATTTGTCGAGCCAATCGTTTCCGGCAGAACGCCACGAGGCGCTCCCTGCGCATTTCATGGACGCGCCAAAGCTCTTCATGCGGTATGTTGTAGACCCTGGGCCAGATCTTCTTGTTATCAGGATCCTCAATCCACCCTTCCCCGAGATACCGCAGATACAGATCAGACATCTCCTTTGACAGGTACGACGGAATGTGGACTCCGTTGGTCACGCAGCCGATCGGTATGTCTTCGTCGTCCACTTGCGGCCAGAGGCTTCCCCACATTCTCTTTGAAACCGTCCTGTGGAGTTCGCTGACCGCATTGACACCCATGGACAGGCGCATGGCAAGCACCGCCATGGAAAGCGGAGACCCCTGATCATAGGGATTGGCGCGTCCCAATCTGAGAAGATCCTCAACCGTCATTCCCAGAGAGCGCATGTACGCCGAAAAATAGCGCTTCACAAGGTCCGGATAGAACAGGTCTATTCCTGCTGGAACGGGAGTATGGGTTGTGAACACGGTTGACGCGGCCACCGCTTCAACTGCCACCTCGAAAGGAACCCTATACGCGGTCATGGACTGGCGCACCCGTTCAAGGGCGGCGAAAGCAGCGTGGCCTTCGTTGAGATGGTAGACGAAAGGCCAGAGTCCCAAGACGTCCAGGGCCCTCGCGCCCCCTATGCCAAGGACTATCTCCTGCTGTATCCGCATTTCAATGTCGCCGCCGTAAAGCTCGGCGGTTATCCTGCGTGCAGCGTCGGTGTTGGCCGGATCGTTCGTATCAAGAAGGTAAAGAGGAATGCGTCCCACCTGGGCCTGCCAGATACGGGTCCTGACGTTCATCTCTCCCACGCCCAGGTTGAACACGGCCTGATTGCCGGTTCCATCCAAAACTGGCCAAACGGGCATGTTGTAGAAATCGTTGTCAGGATATGATTCCTGTTGCCAGCCGTCCACATTGAGGTATTGCGTGAAGTATCCCTTCTGGTATAGCAGGCCCACACCGATCAAAGGCAAGAAAAGATTGGATGCGCTCTTCATGTGATCTCCCGCCAGCATGCCCAGGCCGCCGGAATAGGTGGGAAGGGATTCGGCGAGTCCGAATTCCATGCTGAAATACGCGATCCGGTAATCTATGGGCCTCTCAATGTTGAAACAGTACACGCCGGGGTTGCTCACATATGCCTCGAATTCGTCCTCGGCTTCCTGGGTCCACTGCATCAGTACAGGATCACCAAGGATTTCTTGCTGGCGCTCCTTGGACAAATTCGAAAGAAGAAGGATAGGGTTATGACCGGACTCTTCCCATCCCTCAGGATCCAGAGACTGGAAAAGCCGTGTCACATTGGGGCTCCATGAGAACCACATGTTCATCCCGATTCTTTGGAGCACCTTGAGTTGTTCGGGCAAATCAGGTTTTACCACCAGTCTTCGCAGAGCCATGGCTTCGCATTTCCTTTTTTCGGGCAACCGAGAAATCGCCCCTGCGAAGAAACCATTCAACCGCAGGCGCATAATGCTCTTGTACCAGCAAAAACCGAAGATCGTCAAGGAACGGGAAACGAAAGGGGCAAGATAGTGGGGCTTGACTTAGGGTCAGACTTGACGGGTTTTGCTTGGTTAGTCCTTCATCACCTTTTCCCTTATCCAACTTGGATTCCGCCGACAACCGAGTACTGCCCAAACCATGACTTCATCCTGAAGGATCTTGTAATACACGGCGAAAGGAAACCGCTTGCAGAGAAGTCGATAGTATCCGAAGATCACAGGATGGATGCCCGCGAAATATGAGAGAGAATCAATATCTGAGTACACGGAATCGAGAAAATACGAGCCAAGCCCTACAGATTGCCGTTCGTAGAAGCGGTATCCCTCTTCAAGATCTCTCTCAGCGGCACCGAGGATCTTCACTCGCACGAGAGCTTCCTTCGTATTCGGCTTTTCGCCTCCTCCCAACCGGAAAGACTTGCTTTTCCAGCCGCTACGGCTTGTTCCCGCTCTTTAAGGATTTCCTCGTGCCAATGCGGTGATTCAAGTGCCTCCGCGTGCCTGGTCAAGTCCTCCCAGAGAGCTTCCATGAGATCAAGCTTCTGGCCAAGCGTAAGTTCCGATAAAGGCAGATCAATTCTTGCCATAGAATTTCCTTTCTTGAAATTGTGGTACCGGTATACAATGAGGTAGCCAATGCCGTTGTATCAGCAAGAACCAAAGATCGTCAAGGAATGCGAAGCGAAAGAAGTGAGGCGGTCGGGCATGCGCGCAACTGATGGAAATCAATCACACTTCGGCCGCGACGCTTGACAACGAAAGGCGAGGCTGGCAAAAGTACCAATATGTTATGCCTGAGCCAATTTCACAGCCGAGGATTCAGGAGAGTGACACTTGGCTATGATACGACGCCTGATCCTTGCCCGCTTCAAGTCGGCAAAGGTGACGGACCTGGAGTTGAGCTCCTTGAACGTCCTGATCAGGCTGGGCAGCTCCGGAAGATGGCGCCGGGGGATGGATCAAGAAGCCTTTCGATGTGAAAGACCTTCATAGAATGGCTCGAAAGGCCCTCGGGAAGGACTGACGAGAGGAATGACCGTGGGAATTACTGACAAAGGTTCGCCAACTATCCGGGTACTCTATGTGGACGACGATCGAGCCACCGCGAGACTCCTGCAAAGGAAATTGACCGGGGCAGGGTACGAGGTGGACCTTGCCTATGACGGCGAAGAGGGACTATCCAAGTGGCTGGCCGGCTCATACGATGTGCTGGCCCTGGACCACAACATGCCCAAGAAGAACGGACTCGAAGTGATCAGGGAGCTTGCCGCCGGAGGGCCTCTTCCGCCGACAATCATGATAACCGGCCTCGGAGATGAGATGATCGCGGTGGAAGCCATGAAGCTCGGGGCCGATGATTACATCATGAAGGATACCGGCGCATACTATCTCGGTCTGGTAGCCCACAGAATTTCGGATGCCTTGGCCAGAAGGCGCATGCTTCAAGAAAAACGACAGGCGGAGGAAGATCTGCGGACTCAGAGAGACCTGTTGGCCGCCATCTTCGAAACCGCTCCCTCCATCATGATGCTTGTCAACGAGGACGGGCGAGTCCAGAGCATCAACCGTGCAGGCGCTGCCTTTGCCGGCAGGCCCACCGAGGAACCCCTGGGCCTCCTAGGGCGTGAGGTGTTCAACTGCACCAATTCATTCGAGGGTCTAGGCTGCGGAAGGAATGCCGTCTGCGAGGACTGCCCGGTGCTCACGAGGGTCATGCACACATTCCGGACGGGTGAGTCCATATACAACGGAGAAGGCCGAATGACGGTGCGTAAGGATTCGGGAATCGTCGTTCTGGATTTTCTCGTTTCTACGACCCTGGTTATGGTGAGAGACAAGCGCATGGTGCTGGTGACCATCGTGGACATTACACCGGTCAAACGCGCGGAAGAGGCGCTGAGGGAGAGTGAAGCGAACGCGAGGGCGCTCCTCGACACCCCCCTTGACGCGATCTGTATCGGTGACCTGGATGGAAGAATCCTTGCCTGCAACTCGACTATGGCGAAAAGATTCGGGCGGCTGCCCGGTGAACTATTGGGTCAAAATGTATTCGAATTCATGCCTACACATGTTGCCGAAGGTCAAAAGGCCAAGAGGAGAGATGTCATTGAATCAGGGAAACAGGTTCGTTTTGAGGATGAACGGGAAGGAATCTGGAACGACGTTGTTCTCAATCCCATCTTCGATGAACAGGGAAGGGTGACCAGAATTGCGGTTTCCGCTCATGACATCACCGCTGTCAAGGAAGCTCAGAGACTGACTCTGCAAGCCGAACGTTTCAAAGCGGTTGCGGATCTTGCGGGAGGGGTAGCGCACAACTTCAATAACCTGCTCCAGATTGTAATGGGGGGAGCCGGCTTGGCGCTGATAAATCTTGAGTCCGGCGACTTCTCGGATATGAAGGAACATCTGGAACAAGTCCTTGAAAGTGCCAGGTTCGGGGCTGAAACCGTCAGGCGTCTCAATAGGTTCGCCGAATCCGGCCTTGAAAGCACTGGCCTGGAAGCCGGCGACGTATTCGATTTGTCCGACCTGGTAAAACAAGCTGTGGAGATGGCAAGGCCATGGTGGAAGTCCCAACCCGAGAAGAAAGGCGTGAAAGTCTTTCTGAAACGAAAACTTGCGAATGATTGTCTGGTGAAGGGAAGAAAGAACGACCTATTCGAGGTCATCATCAACCTGATCAAGAACGCGACTGAGGCCCTTCCGGATGGCGGCAGTATGGGAGTCGAGACGCGCAGGGAAGGGGATCGGGCTGTTCTTCAGGTCTGGGACACGGGAAAGGGGATCCCGGAAGAGAATTTAGGGAGGGTGTTCACGCCCTTTTTCACCACCAACGTGGAAGCAGGAAGGGGATTGGGACTCGCAACGGCCCGCAAGATCATCGATGAGCATGGAGGGAACATTTCGGTGAGCTGTGCTCCCGGGACGCGCACTGTATTCACGGTGAGCCTGCCCTTGGCTCAAGCAGTCGAATCGACCGCACTTGTTCCTGGACCTGCTCCGGCCAAACCTCTGACCATTCTGGCCATCGACGACATGGAAGCTGCGCTGAAAATGCTGGGGGAAGGACTGGAAAAATTCGGTTACACGGTTCTGTCCGCCGGCTCAGGAGAGGAAGGGATGGAGATTTTCGAGGAGAACGCGGTGGACCTGGTGATTTGTGACCTCGGTATGCCGGGAATGAACGGATGGCAGGTCGGCAAGGCGATCAAGGATGTCTGCCGTCGGAGCGGTGTTCCGAAGCCGCCGTTTGTTATTCTAACGGGCTGGGGGGACCAATCGGCAGAGAGAGAGAGGATCTCCGAGGCCGGCGTGGATGAAGTGATTGAGAAGCCCGTGGAGTTGAAGACCCTGGTGTCGGTGATCGGGAGGTTGTAGAATGAACCGGGTGCGGAGTTGGAGGGTTACCGACAGGCTGGTTTAGCCTGCTCGGTCGGCGGGACGGTTTTGCACTGCCACGCTCCGGCACTTCCCGTACCGGCAGCCTCCGGCTCCATTTCGGAATATGCTATGGTGGCGCATGCCGGGATGCATGGCCGCCAGGTGTTCAGTAAGGTAGTTTACCTAAAGAATCCTTTCGTATTTTACCCAGCCGCAAAACGTTCCGGGGAGGCAAACGAGAGACTTACAGTACAGGGAGTCCCCATCGAATTTAAACTGATGCGTCCAATGCGCAGGCATGTAGATTGGGCCGGTGGCCGTCTGCTTGGGGCTGTAATCCGTGAGGTAGAATCGGATTACACCGCTCTGCCAAATCACTTCGTACCTGCCCTCACTATAACTGTTGTAGCCCATGTTGTTCGTGGAAGTAATATGGAATGTTCCATCCGGTTTGAAAGTGGTCACGTCTTGGACCGTCATGCCCCCCAACGTATATGGTTGGCTTTTCCATGCGCCCACGATCTTGTCGCCAAACATTGCGTGGGAAAGGCCCACAGAAGTTATTACCAGTGCAAGGACCACGATAGACACTACTGTCAGATGATATACTCTAGCCATTTTTCCCTCTCCAGTTCTTCTTGGATTTGAGGACCCGATTTCGTCCTTCTATGCACATTGGTCGGAGACCGGTCGGGAAAGTGACGGGTCATGGAAAAAAAGTGATCGGTCATTCAAGAGAGTCATGAGAGGGCGTATGAGTTGGTCCCATCCGGGCAGCAGATGAGATCGCGGTAAATTTCGGAGAGCGTTTCGGAACCGCTTGCCGAAGCCGATGTTGTGGAGAACAGAAGGAACCCCGGATAGCAATGAACTTCTGTCCGAAATGACCGAAGATTGTCAGGCAAGAGAAAGACAGCGACTGGGAGGCAATAAGCCATGAAAACGAGCCATATTACCAAGGTAATCCCTCGGAAGGACTTTACCCTGATCCTTCTATTTCAGTCCGGAGACCTCCGAATATTGGATATGAAGCCCTGTATCAACGGTGAGGGCATTTGGGCGCGACTGCGGGACTGGGAGCTATTCTCTAAGGTGCAGGTACAGGAGGATTTCGGCGGACTTGTTTGGACGGATGACCTCGATTATTGTCCCGATTCAGCCTTCGTGGACTCCGAGCCGCTCCCGCTGTGGATACTCAAAGATCTGATGAACGTTTACTCCATTAAGAAGAGCGAAGACAAAGACTACAGGGCTGCCGGATAGGGCTCGCACACCAATCCGCCAGGAGGCACCTAAGAAAAGCCATCCAAGCCATGCAATTTCGCTGCCGGGGTCATCCGGTAATTGTGTCCAACTCCTGGTATCTTGCCTCACTTGTTCGCCGCTCCTGCCGTTTCGGTTTCACGACTTCCCAAATCACTTCCGGATGGGCCTCTGCCACTTTCAAGAGGCCTCTGGCCGGTCCTTTCGGAGTTCGATGACCTTGTTCCCAGTTTTCAAGAGTACGAACACTGATCCCGAGCATGGCGGCAAACTCAGGTTGAGAAACCCCAAGCTTGGACCTGATGGACTTCACTTGTTCAGAGGGTTTCCTTTCCACGACGAATATTCGCGCAGGCTCCATTTCACCACGGAGTATTGCCATCCCCTCCCTAACGCTTTCTACCAATTCGTCGAACAGCTCTTTCCTCATTCGTCCTCTTGCTCTACTCCCCGGATGAGCTGGCGGCGTTCTTGCACGCCTCGGCAGTCCTGATCCCAGAGCGAGGCCCGAACCTGAACAAATCGCCCCCTTCCCGTTGGCGGCCAGATCAAGAAGGGGTCAGGCCTGACACACGCGTATTCTTGGCTCGGAGCCTGTTGCGAAACCTCCTCAGTGTCCAAGATCGTCCCACGCGGGTAGCCCGGACGCTACTGCGTCCGGATTCCGAAGGAACAGGAGGTTTGACCCGGCAATCGAATTGTTTCGGCAAATTGGCTCTGACACATGGTCCTGGACAACATGCCTCCTGCCGCTTCGCGGCCTGGACGTATAACGTCCAGGCTACCCGAAACTGTTTGATTGCCGGCGTGCCACGATTCGAAGATCTTCAACGGCTGCGAGACACTCTCCTAGTCCCATACTGCAATCCCGGGTTTCTCAACCAAGTAGGGACTCGAAAAAAAAATCCGTCAAGCCCGACCCCCATGTGATGCGTAGGATCTCTGGCCTCAGAGACCGTCCACGATCGTGGCCAGGAGCATCAAGCCCAGGCCGAAAGCCTCGATCCAGAAACTGTAGGCCCCTGGATTGATCCCTGCCAGGCTGAACGTGAGTATCCCTTTGGCGAGAAGGATGCCGACGATCAGGCAGGCCAGGCAGATGCACCACACGACAAATTTCGGCGGCGACAGACGGAGACCTCTCATTTCCACACTCCCCTTTCTCATGGAAGGAACCGATTAGACGTACGCCCAACAGGCGTATTGCACGAAAGACCCAACTGGAATATGTTGGAAGATATCCGCCGTGACCCTTTGGTGTCAAGCGAATCGTGGCTGGTCTCATGCGCGGGCAACCTATCGGAATCTCTTCGGGGAGGATGCCATGGACCTGTTCGGAGAAATCCTGGTTCAACTCAAGAGTTTTTTCAGGTTGGACTTCCTTCTGGGAGGCCTCGGTCTCACGGCCGAAGAAATGTTCTGGACTAGAGCGGTGGTGTTCGTCCTCTTCGTATACATCTCGTTCAGGGTGCTGCTAAGACTGATTGATCTGGTCAAGGCGGTTTTTCTTGGTCTGCTCAGCGCACCGGGTCTGGGACTTGTGATCTTGGTGCTCCTTGCGATCCCCATGTCTCCTGACAGCCTTGGACGGGATGTGCTTCCGGTGATAGTTTTTTCGCTGATTTTGGTGCTGCTCGGCGTTGTGGCGGCGACTGTCGCTGTGCTGGTAAAATATGGCCCGGAACGGGCGATCGAGATCATGAGAAGACTGAAAACTGCTGACAGAAGCGGGCAGACGCCGGCCGCACAGCCTCCTTCCCCGGAAGATGCCGAATGAAGCCACGGACATCATTCCCGGCGAGGAACCGGTTCAGGCGGGCCGCAACACTATTTCTTGAGTTCCCGTTTGAGGAGGTTGATGGACTTGGTAACCTTTATCTCCTTGGGGCAGACTCGCGTGCACTCGAAGCGGTTTTCGCACGCCCAGACGCCGTCGGGATAGTCCAGGTTTTCCAGTCGCTCACGCCGCGCTTCGTCTCTTGAGTCGAACACCCTTCTGAAAGCCTGTACAAGGGGAGCAGGACCAATGAACCGCGGGTTTTCGTTAGCAATGGGGCAGGCCGCAGTACAGCAGGCGCAGAGGATGCATCGGATCGCTTCGTCGAATTTCTTCCTGTCCTGCGGTGACTGGATTCGTTCCTTTTCGGGAGGGTCCGACGCGATGAGATATGGTCGGACGGACTCCACTTTCTCGAAAAAGGGGTTCATGTCTACAATCAGGTCCTTGAGCACCCTGAAAGAGGGTATGGGCTCCACAAGGACTTCCCCTTGTGCGAAATCCTTTACGAGCTTCTGACAGGCCAGCCCGCACACTCCGTTTATGCGCATCGCGTCCGATCCGCATACGCCGTGGGCGCACGAATGCCTGTAGCTCAGCGTTCCGTCCTGCTCCCACTTGATTCTGTTGAGGCAGTCAAGGATTCGCTCCGTGGGGTCCGCCTGAACCGTGTACTCGCGATAGTACGGCGCCGAATCATGTTCCGGATCGAAACGGAAGATCTTAAACTTCAGCTCCATGTCAGTACGTCCTGGCTTTGGGCTCAAAGCGCGTAATGGTCACCGGCTTGAAAAACACCTCCGGCCCCTTCTCGCCCTGAACGACCATGGTGTGTTTCAGCCATTGGGCGTCGTCACGCTCGGGGTGGTCTTCACGGAAATGGGCGCCTCTGCTTTCCTGTCTGGCTTTCGCCGATACCAGGATAGTCCGGGCCAACCCCATGAGGGACTCAAGTTCGAGGGCTTCCAAGAGGTCGGTGTTAAAGACGGATCCGCGGTTGTCTATTGCGACTTCGGCGTATCTCTCTCTCAGGACTTCGAGCTGATCCAGAGCCGCTTGCAGGTCGTTTTCGTTTCTGAACACCGAGCATCGATCAGT
>DYLG01000080.1 GCA_020722215.1 Desulfomonile tiedjei | reverse complement strand
CGGAGGGCCTTCGGCCGCGATGCCCACCACCGCGATCTTGGCCTTGTCGGCGTTGCGGATCATCTCCTCCCGGTTCGTCATGAGGGTCTTGCCGCGCTCCACGGCCAGGACTTTGGCCCGAGCGGCAATCATGCTGTCAATGGTGGCCGGACCAACGCCGGGCACGTCGAAACGCATGTCCTGGCATGGTTTGGCCATCTTCACCACCACCGCTCCGGCGATGCCGAGGTCCGCGCATCGACGTATGGCCTTGTCAGTGCCTTCTATGGCCTCAACGGCAATAACCGCGGAGTTTTTCACCACAACGGTCTGTCCTATGTCCAGGGCGCCGATACCTCTGGCCATTTCCCTGCCGAACGCGATGTCGGTCCATTGTTTTGCCGTGGGAGGCCTGTGCGTGAGAACGCCCAAGGGCGCCATCAGAGCGCTTGCCCAGCCCGTTATCTCGTCCACGACGATGCCTTCTCGGAAGAATTCGTCTGCAACGGCCTGCAGCACCGTATCGTCGCGCCAATCATCCAGAGAACGGAGCACTCCCAGCGATCGCCGGTCAAGCCTGAGGTTCCACGGCCGCATCATGTTGATCTTCTCGATCTTTCCGGCCATGACCACTCGTTTGATTCCCTTTGACTGTAGCAGGGATATGGCTTTCCGGAGCTGTCCCAGCTTGAGCCACGCGATCTCGTTGGCGCGAGTGCTTATGGCTGGATCGGTGAATCCTTGCAGAGCGATCACCACTACCGGATGGCCGCGGGCCACTGCTTGATCCGCGACGTGCAGGGGTAGATTGCCCGTGCCGGCTACTATGCCGATGGGTTCCACGTTCAAGCCGCCCTGAATTGGTGTTTGCTCAGAGACACTCGGGCCATGCCTCTCTTGGAAGAGGCAAGGAAATCGGCGAATCTCATGGCTGCGGGAACATCGGGCATTTCCGAACGGATCTTTTCCACAGCATCCGAGATCTTTAGCGACGACCGGAACGCTATCTTGAAGCACCTCTTGAGCTTGGTTATGGTATCTCGCGGGAATCCGTTCCTTCTCAGCCCCACCTCATTGAGCCCGTACACGTAGATTCTGGCCCCGGATGCAAGGCAGTAAGGCGGAACATCCTTTGCCACGCCCGAAACGCCGCCCACAAGCGCGAATTCCCCGACACGCACAAATTGATGAACCGCGACAACGCCGCCAAGAATGGCCTTGGTTCCGATCTCTATGTGACCGCCCAGATGCGAGGAGTTGGCCATTATCACTCCCGGACCGAGTTTGCAATCATGGGCAACGTGGCAGTAAGCCATCAGATAGCATTCGTCTCCCACGGATGTTATCCCGCCTCCTCGAACCGTTCCCCTGTGAATGGTCACATATTCCCTGACCGCGACCCGCCTTCCCAGCACGACCCGGGTGTCTTCCCCCTTGTACGAGAAATCCTGGGGCCGGGCGCCGATTGAAGCAAATTGTGAGATGGTGGTCTCCGGGCCGATTGTGGTATTGCCCTCGATGACAACGTGGGGTCCGATCTCACATCCGTCGCCGATTACCACCTTTTCGCCGATCACCGAGTACGGGCCAATTGAAACGTCCCTGCCGAGTTCCGCCCCGGAATGGACAATTGCAGTAGGATGAATCATCAGATTTCCTTGTGATCGAGTCCGAGCAGGCGTTCGATTTTTCTGATTCGGTCGAGCATCTCCGGGAGCCGCTTGAAAAGGCCTGCAGCCCGAAGAAAAACCTTGTGGGGCATGGCGGGAACTCCTCCGGCCATGACCGAGCCATCAGGCACACTCCTGTAAATTCCCACGCGGGTTGCCAACACAACCCGGTTACCCACGTCAACATGATCCTTTATGCCAACCTGACCACCGATGAGAGCGTGCCTGCCAACTGAGGAGCTTCCCGCAATCCCCGTCTGCGATGCTATTGCAGTGCCGTCACCGATCCGGACGTTATGGGCTATCTGAACCAGGTTGTCCACTTTCACGCCCTTTCCCAGCCTCGTCACGCCTGCCAGACCGCGGTCGACCGCGCAAAGGGCTCCCAGTTCCACGTCATCTTCGATTTCCACGGTTCCGCTGTGATACTTCTTCACCAGGACAGGAATGCCTGTGCGGTCAACTTCCATAGCGAACCCGAACCCGTCCGAACCGATAACCGTGCCGGAGTGGATGATCACGCGGTCGCCTATGGTGACCCCTGGATAAATGGTCACGTTTGGGAAGATCCTGGTGTCCGCGCCGATCCTGACGTCCTCGCCTACAACTACGTTGGACACAAGGACGGTATTGTCACCGATGGAGGAACCTTTCCCCACCACGCAAAAGGCTCCGATGGCGACATTGTGCCCCAGACGAGCTTCAGGATGGATGTCCGCACGGGGCGAAACCGTACCCCGGGACTTGGGATACCCGTAATAGACGCCCGTCAAATGAGCAAAAGCAGCCTCCGGATTGGAAACCCGAATGAAAGGGATTTTCGTCCTTTCCAGGTCCGGCGGAATGAGCACTGCTCCCGCGGCGCTCTTCGACAGCTCCGGGAGATACCTGGACCCGGTCACGTAAGTGATGTCGGTCTCGCCGGCGAATTCGAGGGGCCGAACTCCGAGTAAACCGGGGCCGGGTCGCTCCGAGGGGCTGCCATTGAGCAGGCCCGCCAGCTCTTCCAAGGTAAAGGTGAGCATGGCTACGGTGATACTACTCCTGTTGGCCGGCCTCTCATCTGTTGGCCGGAGCCGGAGTTCTGGCCGGGGCGGGTTTGGCCGGGGTTCTGGCCGGCGGCTTGGCCGGGGCCGGCTTCTTGGTGTCTGCCGCCGGAGCTGCTGCGTCATAAGCTCGTACCAGCTCGTTGGTAATGTTCAGGGCAGGGTCCGCACCGGGGATAGCGCTGCGCTCGAATATGAACGTAAGCTGTTTCTGCTTGCGGAGGTTCTCGATGATGTCCTTGATATCTTTGAGAAACATCTCCTGCCACTCTCGCTGCATATTTTGAAGAAGACCCTTTGCCTGCTCCTCGGCAAGCTGTAGCTCCTTTTGTTTCAGAGTAAGCTCCATGATCTTGGCGTTGCGCTGCTCCTCTTGCAGCAGCGGCGCCTGTTTCTTCAGCTCTTCCTCAAGGGCGACAAGTTTGTCTCTCATAGCTTCCAAGCTTTGGCGCTTCTGTGCCATCACTCCCTTGAGCTTGGCCTCATGAGCTTGGACCCGCTTGGATTTCGTGCCGAATTCCTGCAAGTCCACGAATGCAAACTTGTAACCCTGCGCCCAAGCAGTCCCGCAAAAGGCATAGGCCATAACCGATAGGGCGCCTATGAGCACTGCTAAACCATTTTTCATACTTCACTCCTTATCTCGTTTCTGAACGTTTCTTCCGCAATGTGAGGGGGCCGCATCGCGGCTGCTCTCTCCCATTCCGTTCACCGGTCAAATCAGAAGAGCTGCCCCATGGCAAAGTGCAGGGCTCCTGCTGCTTCTCCTCTCTCCGGGCGGAGCTTCCAGCCGTATTCTATTCTCAACGGTCCCATGGGAGATACCCAACGGATTCCTATTCCCGCTCCTGCCTTGGCGTCTTTCGGGAACGCAAGCTGGTTCACGTTCCAGGCATTTCCCACATCACAGAATACGATGCCGTTCATCTTTAACGATTCGATTAGGGGAAACAGGCACTCGAGATTTGCAAAGAGCGCCCTGTCTCCGCCCATTATGTTGCCGAACTTGTCCCGGGGACCGATCTCTCCGTACTGATATCCCCTGACCGAATTGATACCGCCCAGCATGGTCCTGCGGTCGAACGGTATGGGGCTGCCGCCGGATTCAACAAGAAATGATCCGTATCCGCGCACCTTCACGATAGCCTGCCAAAACAGGCGCTGATAGTACACCGTCTCGGTGAAATGCCTGGAGAACTCCACGTCGGCGCCAAATCCGGAAAAGCGGCTTCCCACGGTCACCTGGGTTCCTGCAAAGGGTATGGGGCTGCCTATGCTTGTGGACCGAGACAGTGACAGAGAGACCGAATTCTCGGACATATTGAGAAATTTCTCCGGCCGGGCGCCGTACCGACCGTAATAGTGGACGAGCGACCGGGCAAACCCGCGGTCAAACCCCATCAACTTGCTCGAATCCCTCCCTATGCCTGCGGAAATCGACCAGCGGCCGTAAAAGGGGTACTGGACACTAAAGTTGAATCCGTCGCTTTCCCTAAAGTACTTGCTCTCTTTTGAATGGCTCTTGTACCCGCTGACAGTGGCGCTCAAAGGCCAGTCAAAGAGCCACGGATAGGTGATGGAACCTTCATAGCTACTGCGGCGAGCCGAAATGTCGGCCTTCATATTGGCCACAATTCCCAACCCGGCAAGATTCCTTTCCCTGAGGTTGATGTTGCCCATCGCTCCTTCCTGGGAGGAGAACCCGAGGCCGGCGGCCAGGGAGCCGGTTCTTTTCTCAACCACTTCGATGTCGAGATTCATCAGATCGGGCCTGGAGCCGGGGAGACTCTTTATGGTCACTGCCTCGAAGTAGTCCATCCGTTCCAGGGCCTTCTTCGAGGCTTCCAGGCTGTCGCCGCTGTAGAGATCTCCTTCGCTGACGGACAGGTTTCGTCGAATCACCTTGCCTCGCGTCGCATTATTGCCCCGAATGTCTACCCGCTCTATGGTAACCCGGGGGCCTCGACTGATCTTGTACACAATATCCACGAAATCATGCTCGGCGTTCTGGTGAGGCGCCGGCTGAACGTCAGCGTAAGCGTAGCCGGCATTGTTGTAAGTGCGAACCAGAGTTTGGATATCCTCGAGGGTGTGGCGCTGATTGTACCAGTTTCGAGGCTTGGTCTTCAGCTTTTCCAGCAGCTTCTCCTTGGGCATTATAAGGTCGCCTTGGACATCGACCTTTCTCACCTGGTATCTGTCCCCTTCCCTGACCGCGTACGTCACCGTCGCGGAGCCATCTTCGAATTGAACTTCAGGGGCGCCCACCTGGACGTCGACGAATCCTTTGGTCATGTAGTATGCCAGAAGCATTCGCCGGGCCTCCTCGAGTTTCTCCCTGGTGAAGCTGCCCGAGTCGTCGAGGAACCAGAGCAAACCTTTTTCTTTTACCGGCAGAATCTTTTTGAGTTCCTTTTCGGTGACCTTGTGAGCCCCGTCCAAGACCAGCCTGGTGAGATAGCTCTTGCGTCCCTCGTTGATCTTGAAGATGAGCTTGGCCTCATTGCCGGACAATTCCACTATCTCGTACTCGATCTTAGGCTCGAAGTACCCCTTTTGCTCGTACATTTTCTTTATGGCGGCAATGTCATCACTGATCTTTTCCTGACTGGCAACGTCGACCGACTTTGTTGTGAGCTTATCCAGGATCTCGGCCTTGGAATACACAGTATTGCCTTCAACCTCAACCTCTTTTGTGAACGGCCGCTCTTTGAGGACGATTCTCAGGTCCACCTTTCCCTCGGACTCATCTTCCGCTTTTATCTGGACGTCATCGAAATGGCCCAGTGAGTAGATGCCCCGGATGTCGGAACCCAATTCGGATTTTCTGAAAGGATCGCCAGGCTTCAGCTCAAGCCTTTTCAGTATGGTATCCTTCGGGACCCGCTTATTGCCCTCGACGCGGATGTTGCCGATGACCGGTCGCCCCAGCATATCTCGTCCGAGTTGGCCGGCCAGCTTGCGCATCTCCTCAACGAGTCCTTCCATGTCTTTGGCAGATGCGGAATACAACTTGGCTTTCTTGTCGGGATCCGAGCCGGTGACCCAGACGTCCATTGCATAGCCTTCATCAAACTTGGCGATCTTCCCCCACAGCCCGGCGGTGGCCCCAATGCGCCGGACTATCCGTGCAATCCTTTGGGAATCCACTTTTTTCCCCTTGATTGCCGAGTCGAATGGGCCGCCGCTTACAACGGTCACGTCACCCTCTTGCATCAGTTCCGCACCGAAGACGGCCGCGGGCTCATTTCCATAAGAGACCTTGCCGTCCTGGGCCTCTATTCTGAACGGGAAGATCATCAGCTTCTTGGGTTCTTTCTCCTGTGCCGACAATGCGGCAGGCAGCAGAACGAGAGCCAGTATGAGCAAAGGCAGCTTCCTCATTGAAGCTCCTCCAGCTTTCCATCCACCAGGCCGACTCGCCTGTCCATAGCCGCGGACAAGGACGCGTTGTGGGTCACAACAATCAAGGTGGTTTTTCGCGATTCATTGAGTTTTCGCATCAACGCCTCGATCTCCTTGCCCGTAGCGGGATCCAGGTTGCCGGTGGGCTCATCGGCAAGCAGCACGTCGGGATTCATTATCAGAGCACGCGCTATGGCCGCCCGTTGTTGTTCGCCTCCGGAAAGCTGTCCCGGCCGGTGGCTTGCTCGATGTGAAATCCCCACTTCGTGCAGCAGGGTCAGGCCTCGTTCTCTGAGGCTCCTTGGATCCTCGCCTGCTATCAAACCGGGCATGATGACGTTTTCCAGCGAGGTAAATTCCGGAAGAAGCTGAAAAAACTGAAACACGAATCCGATGCGACTGTTGCGCAGCCGCGCTCGCTCCGCGTCACTGAGGGTGAGCACGTCAACCCCGTCAAGAAGCAAAGTTCCGCCCCCTGCCCGGTCCAGCAGCCCCAGAATGTGCATCAGGGTGCTCTTACCCACCCCTGAAGGACCGGTGACCGCAATGGTCTCTCCACCCTTGACGCAGAAATCGACTCCCCTCAGCACTTCCACGGTCTTGCTGCCGTTGGAGTAGCTTTTCCAGAGGTCCTTCAATTCGTACAGGAAAAGCTCACTCATACCGGAGGGCCTCCACCGGTTCCAGGCGGGCCGCTCGCACTGAAGGATAAATGGTCGCAAGAAAACAGATGGTCAAGGCAACGGCACAAATAGTAATCACATCGGAAACATTGACCGCGATGGGAAGAGTCGTGATGGTGTAGATCTCCTCCGGCAGCTCTATCACAGGATAGCGGGCTAACAAGGCCGCTCCGGCCAAGCCGCCGACTGCGCCGAGCAGAGTTCCCGAGGCGCCTACCACCATGCCTTGGATTACGAAGATACGCATTATTCTGTCCGAAGTGGCGCCAAGGGCTTTCAGTATGGCGATATCCCTGCTTTTCTCCATTACCAGCATGATGAGAGAGATGATGATGTTGAACGCTGCCACCAGGACTATAAACGTGAGAATGACAAACATGGCAATTTTCTCCAGCTTGAGTGCGCTGAAGAGATTGCGGTACATGTCCTTCCACGTACGTGTCCAGTAACTGGGCCCCAGCATAGCCTGCATACGGGAGGCCAGTTTCGGCGCGGCGTACACGTCGTGCAGTTTCACCTCGATGCCGGAAATTCCATGGGTCATCTCGAAAAATTTCTGGGCCTGCCCGAGCCCCATGTACACGAGGTTGGCGTCAAACTCGTACATTCCCGTCTTGAAAACGCCCGTCACTTTGAATGTCTGGACACGCGGGATAGCTCCGATGGGAGTACGTTTACCCTCGGGAGAAATCAGCCTTACCATATCCCCGGTCCGAATGGAGTTGAGCACGGCCAGCTCCTTGCCCACGATTATTCCCGGGGCTCCGCCCTTGGACTCGTCCAGTTCGTCGAGGTTGCCGTTTTCCAAGTACCGGGGCAGGGAGATCACCTGCCCCGCGGTCACGGTGTCAATGCCTCTGACCACTATACCTCTGACCCGCCCCCGCGTTGACAGCATAGCTTGTCCGTACACGTACGGAGTAGCGGCCTGAACACCGTCAAAACCCTGTACAGCGGCCATAACGCTATTCCACCCGGTGACCGGCCGATTTGCATGCTTCATGACAACAAGGTGGGATACGGTTCCGAGAATCTTTTCCTTGAGATCCCTTTCAAAGCCGTTCATCACCCCCAGCACTATGATCAGGGTCATAACGCCGAGCATGACGCCAAGCACGCTGAAGGCTCCTATAACCGAGATCAGAGCCTGTTTGCGCTTGGCCCTCAAATATCTCAGGCCCACGCTTATCTCGAAGGGGATCCTCATTGACCTCCCTTTTCGGGCCGCATATGTGGGAACAATATGACCTCCCGAATCGAACGGGAGTCTGTCAGCAGCATTACCACTCTGTCTATTCCCACGCCTGCGCCGGCCGCAGGAGGCATACCGAACTCCAGGGCCCTGAGGAAATCTTCGTCAAGGAAATGGGCCTCCTCATCTCCGGCGGCCCTTGCCAGCACCTGTTCCTCGAATCGACTGCGCTGATCAAGCGGATCGGTCAATTCGGTGAACGCGTTGGCTATCTCCCTGCCGCAGATGTAGAGTTCAAAGCGGTCCGTCACAGTGGGATCGTCTTCGTTTCGCCGGGCCAGAGGCGATACCTCCACCGGATAATTACACACAAAAACAGGTCCCCAGAGCTTATTTTCCACAACTTCATCGAAAATGGCCATCCACAACTTGCCCCGCGGATCATCCTTGTCAACCTGGAGTCCCATTTCTACGGCTTTTATGAACAAAGAGTTGCGGTCGTCAACCTCGTCTTCAGTCAAGTCCGCATATCTCAGAAGCGCCTCTCTGACCGTCATCCGGTCCCAGGGCGGGGTCAGGTTCACTTCTTGGCCGTCGTATGTCACTTTGAGCGTTCCCAGGACCTCAAGCGCCACCTTGGATACCATTTGCTCAATCATCGCCATGAGATCGGAGTAGGTGGCATACGCCTGATAGAATTCCAACATGGTGAACTCAGGGTTGTGCTGGGTGGAGATACCCTCGTTTCTAAAGTTACGGTTTATTTCGAAGATTTTGTCGAATCCGCCCACAAGAAGTCGTTTGAGGTAAAGTTCCGGAGCGATTCGAAGGTACAGGTTGCGATCGAGACTATGGTGATACGTAACGAAGGGCTTGGCAGTAGCTCCTCCCGGAATGGACTGCATCATGGGGGTTTCAACCTCCAGGAAGCCCTGATCCGTGAGGAAGTTCCTGATTTCGGTGATTATTCGCGTGCGAGAACGGACGATCTCCCGAACCTTGGGATTCACAATCAAATCCACATATCGCTGCCGATAGCGGGTTTCCACATCCGTGAGCCCGTGCCACTTTTCAGGAAGGGGCCGCAACGCCTTGGTCAGAATCTTGAGATCCTTCACGTTCACGCTCAGTTCGCCTGTGTGAGTCCTGAACGGCACGCCCGAGAGGCCTATGATGTCACCAATGTCCAGTTGTTTCAAAAGCTTGTAGTCATCCGCCCCCAGCGTGTCCCGTGCCAGGTAGGCCTGCACGTCGCCCGATGCGTCTCTCAGCCTCAAAAACGTCGCTTTGCCCATGATCCGCAGCGCGATTATACGGCCGGCCATGCGGACCATTGCATCGGACACATCCGATTCGGTAATCATCGCGAATTTTTGCGCGAAGGCCTGCGCGCTCACATCAGGTTTGAATCCTGTCGCGAATCCGGGAATGCCTGCCTCGGCAAGATCCCGCAGCTTCTTCACCCGGGCTTGAATGAGCTGCGAAACCTGTGGCTCTTCGGCTTGTCGCTCCCTGGAGTTCTTTGAGATTTTCGGCGAAGGTTTGGTCAATCGGGGCCACTCCTAGTCTCTGATCAAGATCAGACCGGGTTTTTATCGTTTCCACCCCAAAAAGTCAAGAGTGTCGCGCCTCTCGGCAGCAAAGGCATTAAATGGAATAAGACACCCCGCACGTGATCCCGTTCCTCTTCCGGGGTGAGAGTTCGCCGGGCAGGCCTTTTGAACAAAAAAAGGGGCCGCATCGGCCCCTCGATCCGTCGCCACATCTTCCGCCCCGGCCATTGAATGCCGAGATGAATCCGCTGCCGCACCTACTCCACTGCTGGTGGGCCGCCTTCTCCGGAAACCGCACCCGCCATGGAAAACACGGGAAGGTACATGGCCACCACCATGCCTCCGCACACTCCGCCCAGCACGACGATCATGATGGGCTCCATGAGCTGTGTGAGGCTGTCCACGGCCGTGTCCACTTCTTCGTCGTAGAATTCGGAGATCTTTGCCAGCATTGCGTCAAGGGCGCCCGTGGCTTCTCCGACCGCTATCATTCGCACGACCATTCCGGGAAAGATTCCCGTTTCCATGAGAGGTTCCGCAATAGTACGGCCTTCGGCAATGGCCGACCTTGTGTTCATAACCGCCCTTTCGATAATGACATTGCCTGCGGTTTTGGAGGTTATCTCCAGAGCGTCCAGAATGGGCACGCCACTGGAGATCATCGTGCCCAGCGTGGCGCAGAACCGTGCAACGGCCACCTTTTTCAGCAGGATGCCAATTGCAGGCGTCTTCAACAAAGCCCGGTCGACGAGTTCTCTCCCTCTCTCAGTGGCGTAGAATTTCTTAAACGCAAAGATGAGGGCCGCAATTACAATAATGATATGAATGATATACGCCCTCATGAAATCGCTGAGCGCCATGACAAACAGAGTTGGACCGGGTAGTTTTTGACCCGCGCCCTCGAACATGGACGCGAAAACCGGTATAACGAACACAAGCAACAGGGCCACAACGCCCAGAGCGATCACTATGACCACCGCGGGATAGACCATGGCGCCCTTGACCTTGCGTTTGAGGTTCTCGGTCTTTTCCATGAACACGGCCAGACGTCTGAGAATCGTGTCGAGAATACCGCCCGTTTCACCTGCGTGAATCAGGTTGACGAACAAGTCATCGAATATCTTCGGATGATTCCTCAGGGCGTCGGCGAATGTGCTGCCGCCTTCAACCTGGCGCTTGACGTCGGTGAGCACCTTCTTGAAGGTCTTGTTTTCCTGCTGGGTTGCCAGGATTTCGAGGCACTGCACCAGAGGGAGCCCGGCGTCGATCATGGTGGCGAACTGCCGTGTGAAAATAACCACGTCCTTGGTCGTCACCTTCGGCTGGAACAGCGAGATCTCCCCTAGCAGGTCCTTGGGCTTCTTCTTGATCTTTATGCCCGAATAATTGAGCTTTCTGAGCTTGGCCTCTACAACGGCCTCGTTAACCTCGTTCATCTCCCCCTTCAAGGTGTTTCCTGCGGTTGTCTTGGCACTCCAAACGAATTCAGGCATTTTCAATTCTCCTTTGCATCCGGCGGACTCAACATGCGGCGATCGACCTCACTATCGGGAGCGTCCGGCTGATCTTCCCGACGCGGCGCCTTGCTGCATCATTTGCTTCAGCTCATCCGGATCCGGGGAACGGGACATGGCGTCATCAAAGGAGATCACTCTCCTCTGATAAAGAAGGTACAGGGACTGGTTCATGGTCTGCATTCCTGTGGTCGCCTGCCCCACTTGGATCTGAGAGTAGATCTGGTGGATCTTGTCCTCTCTGACGAGGTTGCGTATCGCAGCGTTGGGGACCATTATCTCAAGGCAGAGCGCCCTGCCCTTCCCGTCCATGGTGGGGATGAGCGTCTGGCACATGACGCCTTCCAGGACGAAGCTCAATTGGGCTCTGACCTGCGGTTGCTGGTGTGCCGGGAATACGTCTATGACCCGGTTGATTGTTTGAACACAGGAGTTCGTGTGCAGAGTGCCGAAGGTAAGATGTCCGGTTTCCGCCACGGTCAGCGCTGCCTCGATGGTTTCCAGGTCTCGCATCTCTCCGATCAGTACTACGTCCGGGTCCTGCCTGAGTATGGAACGCAGCGCCGCGTGGAAGCCCTTGGTGTCGGCATGCACCTCTCGCTGGTTGACGATGCACGATTTGTGTTGATGGGTGAATTCTATGGGGTCTTCGATGGTCACGATATGCTCGCGACGATCCGTGTTGATCTTGTCGATCATTGCGGCCAGAGTGGTTGATTTTCCCGACCCGGTGGGGCCTGTAACCAGTATCAGGCCTCTGGGTTTGGTGCACAAATCATTGACCACAGGGGGAAGCCCCAGTTCCTGGAACGAGCGAATCTGATAGGGAATTAATCGAAAGGCGCCGGCGCATGCTCCCCTCTGCATGAATATGTTGGCCCTGAACCTGCTCAGTCCCCTAACTCCGAAGGACAGGTCCAGCTCCAACTGTTCCTCAAAACGATGCTTCTGGGCATCAGTGAGGATGCTGTAACAGAGCTGCCTTGTGTCCTGCGGCTTGAGAGGAGGATAATCCAAGGGATGCAAGTCCCCTCGAATACGTATCATGGGAGGAGCACCCGGGGTGAGGTGAAGATCGGAAGCCCCTCTTTCAACCATTTCTTTTAAGAAATCATGAAGGCTTGCCACATCAGGTTTCCTTTCGATTAGTGAATCTCATCAAACGGCCCACTAGTCCGCCATTGTGCATCTCAGCACTTCCTCGATGGAGGTGATACCCTCCTTGAGCTTCTTGACCCCTGCCATTCGCAGCGAGTTCATACCGAGACGGATGGCTTCACGCTTTATCTCAAGGGCGGATGCGCCCGCCAGCACAAGTTCCTTGATTTCGTCCCACATGGGCATGACCTCGTACAGGGCTATCCGGCCCTTGAAGCCCGTCTTGCTGCATGTGGAACACCCGCGGCCTCTGTATACGGGGAATGTTCCGATCTCTTCCATTTTTACGCCCAGATCTCTGAGCGCTTCAATGGGAGGCTCAATCTCTTCTTTGCAGTCCAGGCAAATTCTTCTGGCAAGCCGCTGGGCGAGAACAAGGTTGACCGAGCTTGCCACAAGAAACGGCTCGACGCCCATATTGAGGAGACGGTTGATGGTCTGCGGCGCGTCGTTGGTGTGCAGGGTGGACAGAACCAAGTGACCGGTGAGAGCTGCTTTGACTGCGATCTCGGCGGTCTCGAAATCGCGGATTTCCCCAACCATGATGATGTCCGGGTCTTGCCTGAGAAAAGACCTCAAAGCAGCCGCAAAAGTGAGCCCCACCTCCTCGTGCATCTGAACCTGATTGATTCCGTAGAGGTTGAATTCCACCGGATCCTCGGCAGTGGACAGGTTCTCCGTATCCGTGTTGAGTTCTGAGAGAGCACTGTAAAGAGTGGTGGTCTTGCCCGACCCTGTGGGGCCCGTGACCAGAACCATCCCGAAAGGTTTGTGGATGGCTTCCTTGAACCATCTGAGAGGCTCCTCTTCAAAACCGAGCTTGGTCATGTCCAACTGAAGATTTGATTTGTCAAGGAGCCGCAGGACGACCTTCTCGCCGAAAAGCGTGGGCAGCACCGAAACCCGGAAATCCATCTCTTTGCCCCTGCCGAGTTTGAGTTTGATGCGCCCGTCCTGCGGCACCCGTCGTTCGGCGATGTCAAGCTTGGACATGATTTTCAGTCGGCTGACGATAGCATTTTTCATTTTCATGGGGGGCTTCATGAGTTCATAGAGGGCGCCGTCGATGCGCAGCCGCACGCGCAAGGACTTCTCGTAAGCTTCCACGTGGATATCGCTGGCTTTTTTCTGAATCGCCTGCATCATGACATAGTTCACCAGCTTTATAACAGGCGCCTCCTCAGCCATCTTGGCCATGTCGCTCACATCAAGATCGGCCGATGAGGTGTCTATGGCCTCCAAGTCGTCGTCGTCGAAGTCATCCAGCATGTTTTCGGCCTGAATGCCGGTATCATAATACTTATCGAGAGCGGCCTTGATCTCGGAGAATTTCGCTATGCTCGGCTCGACCGAAAGGTCGGTTCTGAACTTGATGTCGTCAATTGCATCCAGATCCGTTGGATCAGCCATGGCCACGTGGAGGGTCGAATCCACCTGAGAGTATGGTATGGCCAGATACTTCTGCGCAGTCTGCGGAGGAATGAGCTTGACCACATCCGGGTCCACCTCCGTTTCCTCCAACGAAACAAACAACACGCCCTGTTCTCGGGAAAGAAATTCCACAAGGTCTTCTTCGGGCATGTACTCCAGCCGCACTACCGCCTCAACCGACTTGCACCCCTCCGACCTCTGAAAACCGATAAGCTTCTCCAGTTGATCTTCATCAATATGGCCGGCTCTGAGGAGCATTTCTCCAATTCTATCTCTGATGGCCATCGTAACGGTTTCTCCGAATTGACGATTTGAATTACTCCCACACCACAGAATGCCCTTTCAATTCTAAATCATATATTACATCGGCCTGGACGTTTTTCAAAAGATTTTCTTCTTGTGATTTGACCCCGGGACGACCATAATCTTTCCGTGTAAACCCCACAAGAGATCAGAGGAGTATTGCCGGTGGCTTCCGACGTGTTTATGACCGATCTCCAGGCCGACTGGAAGAAGAGCGTTCCTCTGAAGACCGCGAACCTCTTCGACAGACTTCACCCCGGCGAGATATTCGCCGCGAAGGACATTGTTGCGGTCAAGCTCCATTTCGGCGAGTCCGGCAACATGGCCTATATACGTCCCCAGTATGTGCGCCGGGTTGTTGACCGGCTCAAGGCGCTGGACATAAGACCTTTTCTCACGGACACCAACACGCTTTACGTGGGTTCCCGCACTGAAGCGTGCTCGCATCTCGCCACGGCATTCGACAACGGGTTCACCCGAGAAGTGACCGGCGCCCCGGTAATCATCGCAGACGGTCTGAGAGGAAACAACCGGGTCGGCGTGGCCATCGGCGGCCGTCACGTGAAAACCGCGCAAATCGCATCCGATATAGCCCATTCAGATGGGCTGGTGGTGATGACCCATTTCAAGGGACATGAGCTTTGCGGATTCGGAGGAACCCTGAAGAACCTCGGAATGGGCTGCGCCTCCAGAGAGGGCAAACTCCATCAGCACTCGAATATTGCGCCCAAGGTGAACCGAAAGAAATGCATTGGATGCGGCGACTGCCTGGTCTGGTGCAGAGGCAAGGCCATCTCTCTGGAGGGAGAGGGAAAAGAGACGAAATCCGTCATTAATCCGGAACTCTGTGTGGGGTGCGCTGAGTGCATTCTTTCCTGCCCCCGCGGAGCTATTCAGATCCAATGGAATGAATCCATCCCCAACTTCATGGAAAAAATGGTCGAGTATGCTGCTGCGGTTCTCAGGGGAAAGCGCGGCAAAGCTCTCTTTCTCACCTTTCTCACCGATGTATCACCCCTGTGTGACTGCACCCCGTTTTCGGACAGGGCAATAGTTCCGGATCTGGGCATACTTGCGTCCACGGACCCGGTGGCAATCGATCAGGCTGCGGTAGACCGGATCAACAGTGCTCCAGGTAATCCCTTATCAAAACTGGAGAATGGGCTCGCACCGGGTGAGGACAAGTTCCGAGCGCTTTTTCCGCACATTGACTGGTCCCATCAACTCGCCTATGCTGAGCAGATAGGACTTGGGACACGGGCGTACAACCTGATTATGGTCTGACATCCTCAGCGCAACCACGATGTTACGTGTATGCGCTTCGGAGTAGGCACGGCAAACCGCGTGCAGCGCCCGCCACCATTGGATATTCGCTAAACGACAGGCTAGGTTGGAGCATAAAACTCAAGCGCTATGTTGACATTGCCTGCCAATTTCGTTAGAATCAGGTGGGTAATATTCGGTTCATTCCGACCTACGCCAACCGGCCGGAGCGCGCAAAGCGCGGTGCAAGGAGCATACAGCATGTGGCGAATCATAATAGTTGCATTAGCAATAATACTTCCATTGCAAGGAGTTGCGTACGGCCAAGGCTTCCTCGAATCCATTCTGGGGGGAGGATGGGTGGATTGGGGCTCCGAGCACGGCAACCCAATGCTCCAGCAATATAACAGCCCACAGTTCTACGGCAGTGGCCAGTACAACAGTCTGGACGGACCTTATTCCGGTTATCAAGGCTACCAAGGCTACCAGGGGTATGAGGCGCAACCGGTTCCGCAGCCTGGGGCATACCCCCAGCAGCCTTACCCTTACGCACCCGGCCAGTACGGTCAGCCTGGGCCGCCGCCCAACTGGCAGCAGTATCAGCAGCCTCCTGTTCAGCAACCTCCTCCAGTTAGCTATTCCGCGCCGCCGCAGAACGTTCCTCCCCAGCCGCTTCAGCCGGGACCCCAGGGCGCTCCCTTAAGACCCGGTCAGTATTCTCCCGGTCAGCCCCCCATCAACGAGCCCGATGAACTCCCGCCGGGAGCAACCAGCATCACGACCATCACTCCGGAGGGAACCACGTATCAGTATTATCCTCCTGCCGGTCAGCCTCCGCCGCAGCCCCAGGTCACTCCTCCGCCGGCACGTCCCGTCAAGCCGCGAGCCCCGGCGCCTGCCCGACCCCAGGCCCGCGTTCGTCCGGCCGCTCCAAGTCAACAACAGGCGCCCGCCGAGCAGGCCCCGGGAACCGGCATCGTTGCCCCTGCGCCGATGGACATTCCTCCCGGACAGGACCCGCGGCTTGGGTGGTCAAGGGGAAAGAAACGCTAGGGGAGTGTCGCGAAACTGGCTAAGGGTTGCTAATCGTGGCACGCCGACATGCAAACTTCTCCGGGCGGGGT
>DYLG01000079.1 GCA_020722215.1 Desulfomonile tiedjei | reverse complement strand
GAACGTTTCCGGGCCAGTGATAGGCAGCCAATTGCCTCATGGTGGCCTGATCCGGCTCCGGTACGGGGAATATCCCGAGTTCGCCGGCCAGATCCTGAAGCAATTCCTTGACCAGGCCGGCCAGGTCCTCGGGTCTTTCCCTGAGAGACGGAACTTTGATTTCCAGCACATTGATCCTGTAGAATAGGTCCTTTCGGAACTTCCCGGCTTCAACGTCCGCTTCCAAGTCGCTGTTAGTGGCTGCCATGATCCGGGCGTTAACGGAGACAGGCTTTCTTCCGCCGACGCGAGTGAATGTTCGAGTGTCGAGAAAGGTGAGGAGTTTCGCCTGGAGTTCAAGTGGTAACTCGCCGATTTCATTGAGGAGTAGAGTCCCGCCTTCAGCCAGTTCCAGGAGCCCTCTCAATCGGCCCGTTGCACCGGTGAAAGCCCCAGCTTCATGGCCGAAGAGTTCCGATTCGGCCAGTTCGGCGACGACTGCAGCGCAGTTGACGCTGAAGAAGGGACTGCCGGATCTCTTGGAAAGGTCATGGATGAATCGGCCCAGGTAATCTTTGCCGCTGCCGCTCTCGCCGGTGAGCAGAACGACGCTGTCGCTTGCCGCGGCAAGCCTGGCCAGATCGAGCGCTGCGGTCATAGCGGGAGAGGGATAGCGTATGGATGAAGGTCTGCCGGCCCGCAGCGTTCGTCTTCTGTCCGTAATGTCGTGGGAAATCCCGCAAAGTCCTGTGACATTTCCGAGACTATCCCGCATGGGGGCCTTGATATCCACGAATGTTACCGACCTTCCTTTGATAGGCCTGGTATACTCCTCTTCAATGGATTCGCCTTGCAGGACCCTGGAATCCACGTTCCTGGTGTGCGCTCCCACGTGCTTTCCAAAGAGCTGGTCGTCCGTGCGTCCAACGATGCGAGACGCAGGCAATCCCAAAAGCGCCTCCATGGCCGGGTTGACGAGAGTGTACCTCAGAGACGTGTCTTTGACGAAGATGGAATCTTTGGCTGTGTCAAAGATGGCCCGGAAGAGTTCCCTGCTTTCGTGGGCAGCCTCCTGGGCTGTCTTCCGTTCCTCCACTTCTCGGCGCAGGCGCTCGTTTATAGCGGCAAGTTCTTCGGTCCGTTCAGCAACTTTGAGTTCGAGCGTCTCGTGAGCCCTTGCCAAGGCTTCTTCGGCCCGCTTGCGCTCTGTCGTCTCCCGGGCAACATGAACTGAGCCTATGAGACGGCCGGCTTCGTCAAAGATAGGGGACGCCACGATGTCGAAAACGCCGTTCAGGGATTCCACATAGAACTCCGCGGAATGCTCGCGGCCGTCTTTCAACAGCGCAAGGTGTGGACAAAGGGCAACAGGTTGCCTCGCGGAATGCATCACTTCGTGGCATTTCCTGCCAATGACCTCTTCGTGCAGCCCTTGGAGTCTTTGGGCAAATGCCTTGTTGTATCGCACTATTGTGAAATCCGCGCCCAGGATCACGATGAGGTCCGGCACCGCGTCGAAAGTGCGCTCCCATTCTTGTTTGGCCCTTACAAGGGCCGTCTCGGTCCGCTTCCTCTCAGTTATCTTCTCCAGAAGCTTGGCATTTGCTTCCAGCAGCTCGGCTGTCCTCTCCTGAACACGCTCTTCCAATCTGTCCCGGGCTTTCTTCAGCTCTACTTCGGCCTTCTTCCGCTCAGTAATGTCCGTGGCTACCAAAATACACCCCGAGAATCGTCCCTGCCGATCTAGGGTGGGGCGAACCGAGATAATGGCAGGGGTACTTATTGCGTTGTTCCCTCCGAGCTTGACCTCACATACTGCGGAAGCCCCTGACCGAATGGCCGACAGAAGGTTTTCCAGGTCAGGACGAGACTCAGGGACGCACAGGTCGCCGATGAAAGCGCCGGGGGGGTAGTCCCCCGAGAGTGCGCACATATCAAGGAACCTGCGGTTGGAATAGGTGATCTTGCCCTGCTCATCCAGCTGGACCAGCCCTTCGTTCATCAGTTCCACGAGAGTGCGGAAGCGCTCCTCGCTCCGTTTTAGCCGCAATTCCATTTCATGACGGTAGAGGGAGATTTCGATGGTTGTGCGCAATTCCTTGTTTGAGAAGGGTTTGACCAGGTATCCGAACGGCCCGGTCAGTTTGGCCCTCTGCATGGTTGCCTCGTCGGAGTGAGCCGTCAGGTATACGACCGGAATGTCAAAGCGATTCCCTATCTGCTCGGCAGCCTGGATTCCGTCAAGCTTCCCCTGGAGACGGATGTCCATGAGCACCAGATCAGGCATGAGCTTTTCCGTTTCTCGGATCGCCACCTCCCCGGAAACCACGTTCCCCGCCACCGAATAGCCCATGGCAGTTAGTGTTTCTTCCAGGCTCATAGCGGAAACCACTTCATCCTCAACAATAAGGATGCGCTGCATCTTTCGAGCGGACCCATCCCGAGTCTCTGCCTGCGAAGACAAAGCATTGAGCACGGGCTGCTGCATGATTCACCTCTGACTTGGTCTTGCGGCTACCAATGCCGCGCGGATCTGCGGAACAACCGATGAGCTTCGCTTCACCTTCCCCAGCATATCCCATTCCATGATTTTCCTGCAATTTCTCTTGTCAGCCGACAACCAGCGGAGTATGCTAAGCTGGCAAGGGAGCGGGAGATGCGAGATTTCCAAACGCGGCCGAACCGATTTCCAGCTCGGCTTTCTCAAATTCTCAAACCGGCTCCCCGAGGAGTCTTCCGTGACAAAGCGAAACGTGAGGGCCAGCGACATCATACGGGATATCCGGGCCGGCCTCGATGACCAAACCCTCATGGGAAAGTACAGGCTCTCGGCTCAGGCTCTCCAGAGCCTGCTGGAGAAACTCGTTGAGAAGGGCCTCATAAAGAGGCAAGAACTCGAAGGCCGAATGGCTGCATATGTGGGCACAGTAGTCATTTCCCAGGAAGAAGTGTCCCAAGCAAAGGCAGAGAAAGCAAGGCAGACTCCGCCGGGACAGCCCGCAGAGAAGAAGCCCGTCATCAGATCGGCGGACGCTGTGAGAGACATCCGGGAAGGTATGAAGGATGCTCGTTTGATGGAGAAATACGGGCTGTCGGCCAGGGGGCTCGAAAGCCTCTTCGCCAAGCTTATCTCCGCAGGTCTCATTGCCCAATGGGAAATCGACTCCAGAATAAGTCTCTCGGAACGGACAGTTGACTTGACCGTTTACAGATGCCCAGCGTGCAACAGTCCCGAGTTCTACGATTTTGAGGAATGTCCGGCTTGCGGGGTTCTGGTGTCGAAATACAAGGAAAGACGGGCCGCAGAGGCAACAACCCCGACCACTCAACAAGTCAAGATGAAACGCCGAACCTTCGCCATCATACCTTCACAGACGGGTTGGACTCTGACCATTACAGGACTGAATGAAGAATTGCAGCATGAGATAAGTGACCTGGTCAGACAGATCCTGTTGAAACACGGTGAAGTAAAGTACGGGGCTTAGGGCTCGTACCGAAACAATCTGCCGGACCCCTGGACTCGCAACCAATTGTCATTTCAAGTGTGTTCTCTGTATGCGGTCTCCACCTCGTTGCCCCACGGAGGCTCTAATGAAGGAGAAGGACAAGACCGGCCATGAACGGGAGGCCGATTCAAGACCGGCCCGCGAATGCGCGGGAAGCGTGGAGGGAGCCGCCGCTGAATCCGAAGATGCGGCGAAACGTCTCCATGCCCTTCGCATGTGCCTCGAGAAACTGGGAACTGATCCGGGGGAAAACATTAAGCGTCTCATCGTTTGCAGTGTGGATGTCACGAGAGCCATTTGCGCGTTCTACTGCGACATAAAGAGTGGTGACCCGCAGTTCTCTGCATTCCTGAAGAGTCCGGATGCATGTGAGCTACCTGAGGACATTCAACTGGAGTTGGGGCACTACATCGCGTCCATGCACACCTCTGATGTGACGGTGATCCGAAACCTCCGCGAGATACTGACCCTGTCGCCGTACCCATGGTTGCGTGACGTGTTCTTTCAAACCTGTGCGGCTTGCCCCGTTATTTCGGATGGGAAGACCGTCGGTTTTCTCTGCATTCTGTTTGAAGCGGATATGGAACTCGGCGGGCTGGACAAGGCAATGATCGAACTCATCGCGTCCTTTGTCGCTGTAGCGGGGAAAAGCGCCGGCCGAGGCGGAGACAAGCAACAGGTCAGGGATTCTTCGGGCAAGCCGGCAGCAGATCCTGCGTCAGCCGACAAAGAGCTTATCAGGCTGCGAAGGAGTTTCCACGATGGCCCAGGTATTATGGTGCTCTATTCGAATGAAGAAGGTTGGCCCGTGGAAATGGTTTCCAAAAACATTTCCCGGCTGGGGTATTCCCCCAGGGATTTCAAATCCGGGCGTCTGAAGTATTCCAACCTGATCCATCCCGAGGATCGGGAGCGGGTCAAACAAGAGATGCAAGCCCCCGCGCTGTGGCGAGACGACCAACTCGTCCAGGAGTATCGGATCATCACATCGTCGGGCAATGTGCGCAGTGTCGAGGCCAGGACAAGCATGTCCCGGGATCGACAAAGTGGGCGCTGCCGGTATGTCGGTATCATTCTGGATGTGACGGAGCGTCGAACGGGCGAGGAGGATGGCGGCGAGGAGCGACTGGAATTGGCACGAAGGCTCGAAGAGCAGAAAGCGGAACTGCACGAGTCCAACAAACTGCTCCGGCAGGAAATTGCCAACCGAAAACGAGCCGAGAGGAGTCTCCAGGAGATCGACAAGCGCTACGGGGAGCTGGTTGAGACAGCCAATGACTTGATCTACCGGACGGACATCAGAGGACGGTTCACCTTGGTCAACCAAGCAGCGCTACGGGTTACAGGATACTCCGAAGATGAGATGCTGGGTAAGCATTACCTTGATCTTGTCCATCCCGATTACCGGGCCGAAGTGGAGAGATTCTACGGTCTGCAACCAGTAAAAGAAGCATCAAATAGGTACTTTGAGTTTCCCATGGTTACTAGGCAAGGGGAAACTATCTGGGTCGGCCAAAACGTCCGGCGTCTCCTGGAAGACGACAAGATCATAGGATTCGAGGCCATTTGCCGTGACATAACGGGCCGCATTAGGGCCGAACAGCAACTGGAAAAGGCTCGGGACAGGCTTGAGCTGACAGTGAGGGAAAGAACTTCCGAACTCCGGAAAGCCTACGACGAGATGAAGCGATTCACATACATTGTCTCGCACGATCTCAGAGTGCCTCTCACTAACATACGAGCGTTCAGCAGACAGCTCCGATCTTCCCTGAACATCATTGAATCCGCGATGCTGCCTCTCGTTGAACACATGGACAAGAGTCTGATCGAGAGAGTGACCGTAGCTGTCGAACAAGACATACCTGAGGCGCTAGGATACATAGACTCATCCACCAAGCGGATGGAGACGTTCATCAACGCGGTCATGAAGCTGTCCCGTCTGGGCAACCGGGAACTCCGCCTTGAACGGCTTGACTTGAACGACGTGGTTAAGGCTACGCTGAGGTCGCTGGCTCACCCTATCCGGGAGCGAAACACTAGAATCACCGTCGGACAATTGCCTTGCATTGTTGCTGATCGCCTCTCCTTGGAACAGATCCTGGGCAACTTGCTGGACAATGCCGTGAAGTACCTCGATCCTCAGCGTCCCGGAGAAATTGAAATAACCTCAGAGCAAGGCGCTGGCCGATACGTATTTCGGGTTCGAGATAACGGTCGAGGCATCCGTGCCGAAGAGATGCACAAGGTTTTTGAATGCTTCCGAAGAGCAGGAAAACAGGATGTCCCCGGCGAAGGGATGGGCCTTGCCTACGTAAAGACCCTGGTTCGGCGCCACGGCGGAACCATCTCATGCGAGTCCGAACCGGGCGTGGGAACCACGTTCGAATTCACCATCCCGGACAATCCCACCGAAACGCTGTTATAGCGATTGCCAAGACTTCCTTGCCGCCCCTTTCAGTCTGTGCATCTCATGCGACCACGTGCTCCTTCAGATCAACCTGGGCTGAAAACGCTAGGCAAGGGTGGCTTCCCATCGGTTGAACCGACCTAGCCCAACTTTCGCAGAACTGAACGCGCACTCAGTATTATCAGCACCTTACGAGGGAGTTTTGGCACTACGCTGCGAAACCGTCCGGAAATGCTTCGAGCTACATATGGACCTCCAGGTGTGCTATTTTGCGCTTTTTCCTCCTTGACATGCCAAACCTGATTTCATATTGTGCTCAGTGTGTCAAGAGAATAGTTCGGTTATTATTGTAGTGCCAAAATGGCTGTTCTAGTACCCACTATGTTACTGTAATCGCGGCCCAAATGAGTGTGGCACGCCAATTGCACACGCAAGTTGGGCTAGGAGCCTTTTGCATAACCTCCTTTTCGTTCAAGATCGTGCCACCGGCAGGACCCTCATCCTAGACCTCTCCCAGGGGGCGAGGGGACAAGAACCCGCTTCCTGACACCTCCCTCTCCCTCCTGGAGAGGTCGGGGTGAGGGCATTTCTTCTCCTGCAGGCGTCAGTCGTGCCACGATTAGCAAGCCTTCGACAGTTTCGCGACAGGCTCCTAGCCTGGAGGATTTCCGGCGCGATAACGGAATCAGGCATAACAATTCCGGCACTCAGGAGCGCGGACGTCAACTCTTAGCGGGGTTCCGCGGCGTAGGCTATGGCAGCCCGTACGTCCTCCGCCGTCAGAGAAGAATGACTCGAGAGAATCTCCTGCGGGTCAAGGCCTGCAGCGAGGTTGTCCAGTATCACCGACACCATGATCCACGTTCCCTTGATGCATGCCTTACCATGACATACGGATGGATCCACTGTAATGCGATCTCGCCGATTCATTAGTTCTGCGCCTATTGGGGTAAGTCCGCCGTAGCCTCGCAGTGTTGCCTTCAGCCTGCTGGAACCCTTCAGAAATATAGCGAAAGCTGGTTCCAGCGGGTGGCCAACCGCTGGGAGAGGATGGTCCACAGATTGGCTTCTCTTACGTGGATCTTGCCTATGCCTTTCATGCCCACCTTTACCGGGGCCTTGTTGTCCGCAAAGAGCGCCTTCACCCGGTAAACGCTCCCCAGCCTGGGCACAACATCCGCTTTGGGGGCCACTTCTTTGACGGTGAGTTTGTATCCTGTAAGAGGGTCGTTGTTGAGGTAGAGTTCCGCCTTCTGGCCCGCTTTGACGCTGGCAATCCTTTCTTCCGGGACGAGGATTTCCGCCAGCAGTTCCCCTGGTACGGCAATTTCACAGAAAGGCTCGCCGGCCGCGAATTTCTTACCGACAAGGGTTTCCACGTCCTTGGTAAGCACAACTCCCGACACGGGCGCGCGGATGTTGAGGAACTGCCTTTGCCATTGCAGGTAATCCAGTTCCGCTGCCAGGCTCTTCTTCCGCAGCTCGGCCAGTTGGCTTTCTGCAAGCTTTGCGATATCCTGTGCGAAAGACTTTCTGAGCAGCAACGCCTCCTGTGCCACGGCGTTCAGATCTCGTTGCGTTGTCAGGATCTTGAATTCCAGTTCCCTGTCGTCCAGAGAGGCGACCACGTCCCCTTGCCTCACCGGGGAACCCTCCGTCACGTTGATCCGAGCAACGAGGCCGTCCATTTGGCAGAATGCCATGTGCCTGTACAGAGGAACAACCTGTGCCTCGCCGCCCACTTCATGATCCATGGGAACCAGATAGAGCAGGCAGTAAAGGAACAGCGCCGCAACCAGAAACACAGGACCGTAGGATCTGATGAATCTGAACAGGCGACTTCCCCGACGCTTTGCCGGCAGAGTCAGATCCATGACCGCGGGCCTGGTTTCCTGAAGCCATTTCTGGGCCAAAGCCGATGCGAAAAACGGAGCGGCGTTGAGAACCGAGATTACGTTTACCTGTCTGGGGAATTCCTCACCCAAGTATTCGAACAGCAAATGCCCGAGTGTCTGGCCTCTGAGGTTCAGAGGTATCAACAGCAGGCCCTTGCACGCCGAGAAATCGAGATATACCTGGAGTGCCTCCTTGAGATCAGGCGGCACTTTGTCTTCAGGCAGATCCTCCAAGCCGGCCCTGTCGGAAATGAAAAGGGGAGACGCCAGCCGATAGATGCGGCCCGCGAGGGTGTTCAACTCCTGGAAAAACCTGGCCTTCTTCTCCAGCATTGCCTGATTGTTCGCAGCCACGAGTCCGGAGCGACCGCCAAGATGGGCCAGAAAGAAGGAGCGGTCAAATTCGATAACTGTCCTGATGTCATTTGTCAGCAGGTAGAAGACATCGTCCAGCGTCTCCGCATCGAGCAGCCTCCGTGCCAATTCCAGAGTAAGCACCAGGAGCCGCTGGCGCTCATCTACCGGTTCCCGGGAGACGGCCTTGTCCGGAGCCTTGGCTATGCTGTCCTGCGTCATCCCGTTCCCCTTGCTACAGTAGCGACTCCAGGTTAAAGGCCTTCACGAGCCTGTCAATCGTGGCCATTAGAATGCTGCGCGGGGGCGCCTGAACCACAAACGAGCCCGTCATTCCCAGGGGAATTCTCCCATCGTTGTCCGAAAAGTGTACGATGCACTGATATTGGGCCTCCAGGGGGACGTCCTGTCGGTCGGTCCCTTGCGGTTCCGTCGCAACTTCACCGCCGAAACGGCTGGAAAACGGTGAAGCGCCGAGGTCATGTTCGCTGAAGGATCTTATCTCGTCTATCTTCTTCATGAGGACCAGCCCTGTCTCGATGCCGAACCGGATTTTCACCTCTTGGCCCTCACGCACCTTGTCAAGGTCATTCTCAGGAATGAGCGCACGAATGGCGCATTCCTTCTCGGATTCGATTTCCCCTACGACGGAGCCCCGGCCCGGCCTGAATCCGTTCTGCACTCTGGGGTCCAGGCGCGTCACGACCCCGGAGAACGGTGCAGTGACCCCGCTCTCCGCGATTGCAAGCATCTTTCTGATCTCGTCCGTGGCATCCTCCAGCTTCTTCAGCCGGATCTTCTTCGCTTCCGCCTCACCTCTCCGCTTCTCGGTGACCAGCAGTTGCATGATCTCAAGTTTGACGGCTTCCTTCTCAGTTTCCTTTTTGAGAAGATCGAGCTTCAGCAAGACCGTGTCCAGAGTGAAAAGGATATCGCCTTCAGCCACGTGGGACCCCTCTTCCACGAAGACTTCTCTCACGAGCGCGTCCAGAGGCACTGTGATCTTCTGACTCAAGAGAGAGGCCAGGTAACAAGGATATACGGAGTTTCGCGGGATCGGGACCGCAAGGACCGCCACCAGCACGGCCAGCAGCGACAGGAAAACAAGGCCTCCAACAGGTCTGGGACGTATCTCTTTGCGAACCTTCACCAAACTGAGTACTCCTTTGAGAACAGGGCGAACCACGAACAGGGCAAGAGCCAACATGCCTAAGAGAATGCCGATTGATTTGTCAAATCTGTAGTATACCCCAAAGCAGATGCCGGTGTACAAGAATATCCTGTAAATGAAGGAACTGATGCCGTACGTGGTGAAGATAACCGCCTCTCGTCTTGTGTTGGCGTTGTTTGCATAGCGAGCAATGCCCATGACCCGGTTCATGAAAAGGTACTTGATATGCGCCGCTGCCCTGGTAGCCAGGTTGGGCAATTTGATGAGGTCTATCAGGATGAAATAACCGTCGAATTTCAGCAATGGATTGCCGTTGAACAGCAGCGTGGATATCAACGATATGGCCATCAAGTAGAATGTCAGTGAGTTGATGATTCCGGGCTTAGTGAAATACCACACATACGCTGAAAAAACTGCAAGGACAGCTTCGGCCAATATTCCGGCCCCACTGATCATCATGCGCTGCCTGCGTTCGGCAAGTTGCCACGCCTGGGTCGTGTCGCAATAAAGGCATGGGAAAAAGATGAGGAATGCCACGCCCATCTGAGGCACATGGAGCCCATAGTACTTGGCCGTATATGCGTGAGCGAACTCATGGAAGAGCTTCGTGAAAGCGAGAGTGACCCAGAGATACAGCAGATTGTGCAAATTGAAGAAATAGAGATACTCTCTCTCAATTCTCGGGATGCCCTCGATTACGAGGTACACTGCCCCAGGAGCAGCTAACAGAACTAGCATCCCAAACCATTTCGAGGCAAAGGGTTTGACGAACCGGAGGGTCTTGGAAAGGAAACGGTCAGGATTGAGCACAGGTATGAACAGGAAGTAAACGCTGGAAAAAATCTGTGCCCGTTTGGCCTTCTTGGCCATCCGCTTGAGGTGGCGTTGATAACTCGCGCTCTCGTACTTGGTTCCGTGAAGGAGGCCGGCCTGTCCTGCCTTGTTCACGATGGTTTCGGCGTCGTTGAGAGCATAGTAGTGCCCGTGGGACTTGAGTTTCTCCACAGCCTCGGCTACGGTCAGGGTTCCGTCCAGGCTCAAGAGAAATATGTATTCATACTTGGAGAGGTAATAGAATTTTTCGGAGACCGGATCTTTGAGAATTACCCTTATCTTACCCTCGGCGTCCTCGTGCTCCACCGTTTCCACACCGAGCCTCAGCCTGGGCCTGAAGACAGGTTGAGGCTTGCCTTTCCCTTTGTCTCCCGCCGCATTTCGCGCGGTCTCCTTCAAGAGGCCGGGTTGCCGCACATCAATTATCGGGGGCAGGTTCATTGTAATTGATACCCATCTGGGCCTTCAGCTCGGCTAGGGCTGCGTTGGCCTCGCCCATGGCACGAATCCTGCTCACCCGCGCTTCGAGCAGGTCGCCTCGGGCTTCCTCCACCGCGATGCGGCTCACGTCCCGGACCGAGTGTCGCTCTTTGAGAGCATGGAGCACTCTTGTGAATCCGTCAAGAGCACGTTTGCTCCTTTCCGCCTGATCCCGGGCATGGAAAAACTTCAGGGCGGCGGTGCGCACCTGAGCGCTTATTCCGACAGCGACCTGGGCCATAGTTTTTTCGGTTTTCGCCACATTGGCGCGGGCGGCTTTGGATTCCCTCAAGTTCGCGATCCATTCCATCATGTCCATATTGATATAAACGCCCAGATCTTTCCAGTCCTTTTCCCGCAAGTACTTGTCGCTGTCCCGAGTGTATCTCCAGAATCCTGTGAGCTTGGGGAAGTATTTTACGACGGTGCGTTTCAGGTCATTGGTTGAATTGAGATATGCAAGCCCCGCTTCGTAACCCTCGGGTCTGTTCCGGACCGCGATCAGTTCCATTTCCGAGATCTGTTTGTTCAGCGCGGGTTCGGACAGGCACCCGATGACATGGAATCCTCCGTAAAGGCAGAAATCGGGCGAAAGCCCTAGGGCAGAGGCCAGGATGTTTCTCTGCATCTCCATTTCGTTGCGGATTTCGGCAAGAATTTCGTCGGCCCTGAGCGCTTTCTGTCTCGCCCTGTGATAGTCTTCGATCCTGAAAAGCTGTTCTTCCAGCAGCTTGCCCACGTTCCGGTCAACTTCTTTGCGCACCCCGAGCAGGCGCAACGCCGATGGCATACACTGCTGGAGCCCAAGAAGCCTGAAGTACGCGGCTTCTACGGTGCCTATGAGAGTCTGGCCGACTTTTATCCGCTTGTAATGCGCGCTGAGCTTTTCATTTCGGCTGTTCTTCGTCAAGTAGTAGGCCAGGGCAGCGTCCGTGGGACTCCAGCGCGTCTCGAGGATGCCCCGCCACGCCCCCCGCTCTTTTCCGGTCGAGTAGTTCTTGACGCCCGTATCAGTGGAAGCCACTTCCGGTGTTTCGCCCTCTCTGCCGAGGATATCGCTGTAGGAAAAGATCAGCGTGTCCTGTTGGGTGAGCTGCCCTGAGAAGCTGAGATTCGGCAGCAATCGGGCACGACTGCTCTCCTCCACGTATGCCCGGGTCAGTTCCTCAAATCGGGCAACCTGGAGTTCGAGGTTGTTCTCAAGTGCGAGTTTGATGCAATCGTCTAGGGAGAGCCCTTGCTTGTGCCCCGCCACGGATGCGGGCTTGAAACGTCTCTCCGCAAGGGTTTCAGACGCGTGAGCACTGTAGAGAGCCCTGTGATCGACTGAACTGAAAGGATCGATCAGCACCCGCCGGCATGACGAACTCAACAAACACAAACAGACCACGGCAACCGTGGCCAGGGCCGTTTTGAAGGGCCGCACCATACACGGGACCTCATTCGCCCGGCTCAAGATATCCTGTCATTCCGACTTCAAGGCCGGCTTTTGAGTTGTCGATCAGGACGTAAACCTTTTTCGTGTCGGTCCGGGAATCCACCACCTTTTCAACCCGTTCGACCCGGCCGCTGATCCTGGCGCCGGATTCGAAGTTGAAGACCGCGGATTGACCTATCCGGAACATGTCCACCATCTTCAAGGGCACGTTTGCAACTGCATATACTCTGGCCGTATCGACCATAGCGAACAGGTTTTCCAGTCTGTTCACCGCCTCATGAGGATTCTTGAATCTCGCGGCCATGAACCCCGAGAAGGGAGCGGTCACCTTGCAGGATTCCAGGTTAAGCAGCGCCTGCTTCAGGTCTATTTCGGCCTCTCCCAGTTGCGCCCGGGCCGCGGCCAGCTCCGATCTGCCCTTTTCCACCTCCTGAAGCGTTCCCACCTGCATTTGATAAACCCGTTCCTTTATTTCCAGGTCCTTCTCCGCAATTCGAACTGTCTCTTTCAGCGACTGCACTCGCTTTTCCATCTTCGCTACCGCAAGCTCGTAGCGCTTCCTTGAGATTTCGGCTACAAGTTGGCCCTCCTCAATGAAGTCACCGGTGTCGAAAAAAACATTCTCAATTATTCCATCTACTTCCGCTGCCACCACGCACTTGCGGAACGGGTCTATGATCGTCGCCTCGATTCTCTCCGACGGGCTTTCAATGTTGACATTCGCAGTCTGCTCGGCTGCTCTCCCTTCTTCAGATGCCTGTTCCGGCGCTTTGACTTCGACTGGATTTTCGTCACCGACCTGCCTGCCCTGACGTGCTGAAACCGGCTCAAAAGCCCCGGGATGCTTGGCTTTAGTGAGGGCTTTTGAACCCTGAAACGCCTGAGGCGCCCTCTGATCCGGTTTGACTTCAGCCGGACTTTCCTCGGCTTGCTCGCGCACCGGTGTGCGTCCGTTCAGCACGATCCGGTGATAGAAGAGTATCGCCAGGGCAGCCGCAAGAAAAACCAGCAGCAGTGCGTTTCTCATGGTCATAAGTCAACGCCCCTAAGTCGAGGGGGGACAGCCACATTCTTGAAATCTGAAGATATTTCGCTCACTTTTATCACGAATACACCGCTCTTGTCAACACTTATACCGCTGTGCGCTCAAATCGGTATTGGGAGGTGAGCTTCTTCGGCTGCGAACGGCAAGCGAGACTTCGCTTCGGAGGCAGACTTCCCGGAACACAAACCTCGACATTTGAAAAGGACCCGGTATTACTCGCTTGCGGAAGCACAATTGCTCCCCCGGTCCATTCCGCTCGGAAGGGATGTATCGGCAGAATATTCCTTTACAAATCCAATAGCATCATGTAGGAAAAGTCGCGGCTGCGAGACGTGCAGCATGTGTTGCCGGGCTCCTGCTGGTCGCAGCGCGGCAAAATAGGGCAAGAGTTCTCCGGGTGAACCTTATCTTATTGGTAACGTTAGATTCCTGTTCATGCGGAGAAGAAAATATCCGTCAGGTCTCGTAACCTGAGAGATTTGCAGGACAAGAAGCCAACCACCAAGATACAAGGACACGAAGTGATACGACCTCTGAATTCTTTGTGTCTTCGTGTCCTTGTGGTTGATTGGCTTTGGTTGCGGCCGGAGGTCGCGTCGTGCACCGAGTTTTTCCCGAAGCCAGGATTGTTCGTTGGATAGCGGCTCTTTGCGTGGCAGCGGTTTGCCTCGGTTGTCTTGCCCGGTCGGACAAGCTTGTAAAGAAGGAGGACTCACAACCCGAGCAGGAAGATCAGGTGGTCGATAAACTTGAGGATTCGAGTCCCCCGTCATCCCATGGCGTGGCTGTTCCCCCTGACCCCAAAGATCAGCCGTCAGAATGGGTCCAGGGAACGAAGAGGCCGGCCCGTGTGGAGGCTGAGCAAGCCTCTCATCAAAGCGCGCAACCTTTGGAAACTCAAGCAAAGGTCCGAGCCGCAGCGCTCAAAGTAGCCAAGGACTTGGAATCGGCCGTGAAGATGAAGATCTGCCGCTTCGTCAAGGAAGACGAGTGGTGGGTGATGATCTACGATGATGTCGGGCCGGTCATAGACATAAAACAGTTTGTCTGGGACTCGGAAATGGAACAGCTCGAGCCCTATCTCGTGGTTAAGAAGATTGCGAAAACCAGACTTGATGCCCACCTCAAGACTCGGGAAGCCGGCAAGGAATGCACGATCGTCTCGCCGCCGTGGGACACGCAGCAGGAAAGGTGAATCCCAAGGCGGGCTTGCATTCTCCGGATCTGTACCGACCCCGATTTTTCTTGAATCCAAACGGGGCGAAGGTTCATCTACTAATGGAGAAGAAAATCCGTTAGACACGGAGGACATATACGATGTTTAAGGCAGAATTCGAAGAAAAAATAGTCGCCGGCCTCGACAGCCGCAGTGAGGACCATGGGTTGCGTCCGGCAATGGAAGTGTGGCCCGAGGAAGATGATTTCGCCCGGTGGGTGTCTTTTCACGAAGACAAGGTGAGAGCCGTAATCTGTGCCACGCCCGAGTTCAAGGACGCTCCGTTCTGTGGGAGAGGCTTTCATTGACGGAGCGGAAGGCGGAATCTAAGACCTGCAACCGGTTCGCCCCTTGCCAGGCCTTCCTGGCCGACGTTGCGAAGGGCGACCTGACCTAATAGAAGCCTCCGCCGATTGCGGAGGCTTCTTGTCATTAAAGACCTTGGATCCCCCCGAGCTGCTTCTACCCTTCACTCTTTGCGCAAGTCCGGCTAGCGCAGGCTTTGGCCTTGCTGAGCAAATCGTTGCGGACGGCTTGTTCCACCTCCGTCCAAGAAAGCTCTAGGCAGTCCACACCACGGGAGTCTCTACAATCAATGGTTCCGGTTGCCCGGGTTCCACAATCCGGGCAGTAATAGTAATACTCAATGAGCCGACGCTTCACTAGAACCCGGACCTTTGTTTCAGTCACGCCGGACGCGCAAGGGACTCCGGCCAGAACCATTCCCTTGTAGACAACGAACCTGGCTTCCTCCAGTTGGCGAGTTCTGAACCGCATAAGCTGGAGCTGGGCATTCTCGAAATTTGCGGAGATGACTCTGCATCCGGCCTCATCCCGTAACCTGTCAGAGGGATCCACGCCCGACGGGCAGCCCGACCTCCGTCGCGAACGATGCAATTTGCCGCGGCGTGCCCTGAAATGATCCAAGGGAATCACGTCCATGTTCACGCCGTCACGCCCCGTGTTTTCCATTGATGGCCTCGACCCGTATCACCGGCGATGAACCGTATTTTTTCCCAGGGACACACATTGGAATCCCCATAACAGGGCGGTAATCATATTTCTACCATATGTCCTAACGGTAATTCAACACCTCTCCGCGAATGCGCGGAAAGGTGCCCTCACGGAAAGAGTTAAGTCCCCGCAAAGGCTCCGGAAAGATTGATGTCCTCGGAAAACGGATCCGAGTGGGGGCAATCCTCTGAACTCCGTTGAAGTCAGACTCCATCAGGGTCTTCCCCAGTGCGGACTTCGCACTCTCGCAGGCGCGGGCCCGGGCACAGAGCCTTCTTCATTGGTAAGACCGCGTGTAACCCGGCCCTGCGGTGGCTGTGGGGCGGGAGCATGAGAATCCATCGGCCTGTGCGGCGTCAACCGCGGCGATGACCGGAACGGGTCCGGCGCTTTGTGAACGGCCGCAGGTGCAGTCGGCTGTCTTACCTTCTGTGGGGCGCATGTTGGCGGTGGCGGGCTTGGCATCGCCATGGCATTGGCCGGAGCCGGTGGAGGTGGGTCTTCGTACTTGGGGATGAAATCCTCAGGAGTGAAGCAGATCCCGTCGCAGCAACCGCTTCGGGGGAAATAGTAGGGCGCGAAATAGCGCCACGGACCAAACTTGGCGCCGGTGTCAGCCTGAGTCGGGACGGCGATAGCCGAAACGAACATGAGCAGTACGGCAACAAGCAAGGCGGTTTTTGTTTTCATAAATGTGCCCTCCGTTGGACAGGCGGTTGTTTTTCTAGTATATTTTATCAATTATCTTGCCATATTGTCAATGGTTATTCGCCCCTCTGTTATGCAAGGCATGCATCTTATTGAATTGACAGTCCATCATTGCGGCAACTCACGCAAGCCGGCAACCAAATCCACCCGCTGCGATTACTCAATTCCTGCCACTGTGAGCGGACAGTCTTCAGGGTTTCCGACAAGTCATTCAGGCCGCCTTGATCCACGACCAAAAAAATGGAAAAACCTCGTTGACCCTGAGAGATCAGGG
>DYLG01000078.1 GCA_020722215.1 Desulfomonile tiedjei | reverse complement strand
TACATCGTTGTGTTCCTGAACAAGACCGATATGGTAGATGATCCGGAGCTGATCGAGCTGGTGGAGCTGGAACTGAGAGAACTGCTCAGTTCGTACGATTTTCCCGGAGATGATATCCCGATCGTGAAAGGCAGCGCACTGAAAGCTCTGGAGGCAGGAGACCCCAAGCATCCCGATTGCAAGTGCGTACTCGACTTGATGGACGCCGTGGATGCATACGTGCCGGTTCCCGAGCGTGATATCGACAAACCGTTTCTCATGCCCATAGAGGACGTGTTCAGCATTTCCGGCCGCGGCACCGTTGTAACGGGTCGCGTGGAGCGTGGAAGAATTGCGGTCAATGAGGAAGTGGAAATAGTGGGCATTCGTCCAACTCGTAAGACGGTTTGCACCGGCGTGGAGATGTTCCGAAAGGTTCTGGACGCAGGCCAGGCTGGAGACAACATCGGCGTGCTGCTGCGGGGCATCAAGCGAGACGAAGTGGAGCGCGGTCAGGTGGTGGCCGCTCCGGGATCCATCACTCCCCACACCAAGTTCAAGGCCGAGACGTACGTGTTGACCAAGGAGGAAGGCGGGCGACACACACCCTTCTTCAACGGCTATCGGCCCCAGTTCTACTTCAGGACCACGGACGTGACCGGAGTGGTCCAGCTTCCCGAGGGTACGGAGATGGTAATGCCCGGCGACAATGTTACCGTCACGGCAGAGCTGATAACGCCCATTGCCATGGAGAAGGAACTCCGATTCGCTATCCGGGAAGGAGGGCGAACGGTCGGAGCAGGGGTCGTTTCCGAGATAATCGAGTAGCCCGGCGCCCGCTGCAATGTCTGCATAGTGGTCCGGCTGTGCGGCAGGAGAAGTTAGAATCGGGAGGTTCATGAATGAGAGATATTGTTACACTGGCTTGCACAGAGTGTAAGCGGCGAAATTACACGACGACGAAGAACAAGAAGAACACTCCCGACAAGCTTGAATTCAGGAAGTATTGTAGATTCTGCCGCCGGCATACTGTCCACCGGGAGACCAAATGACAGGGGCCCGCATGGGATGTGAAGCGTAGGCCAGTAGCTCAACGGCTAGAGCACCGGTCTCCAAAACCGGGGGTTAGGGGTTCGAATCCCTTCTGGCCTGCCACAGCCCTCATGGAGTTGCGTAATCCCGGCTGATCCGGACGAAAGCATAAAAGAAATGGAAAAATTACGAGAGTTTCTGAAGGATGTCGGCCAATTCTTCCGAGAAGTTAAGGTTGAGCTGCAGAAGGTGACCTTCCCAACCCGACAAGAGACTGTGGGCTCTACGGTCGTAGTCCTGGTTATTACCGTAATCATAGCCGCTTATCTGGGATTCAGCGACTGGGCTCTATCTCGGATCGTCAAAATGCTCTTGCAAGTTGGATAATATTTCGATAACGGGAGGATCATAAGGAGGCGGTCTTGTGGCTCTTCGATGGTACGTGGTTCACACCTATTCAGGATACGAGAACAAGGTGAAGCTTGCACTGGAAGAGAAGGCCAAGGCCGCAGGATTGCAGGACAAGATAGCCGACGTTCTGATACCGTCCGAATCGGTGGTCGAGCTTGTCAAGGGCGAAAAAAAGACGTCCAATCGCAAGTTCTATCCTGGATACGTCCTGGTCAAGATGGAAATGGATGACCAGACGTGGCACATTGTCAAGAATACGCCGAAGGTTACCGGTTTCATCGGATCAAGGACCGAACCTGCAGTCATTCCGGACGAAGAGGTGGAACTCATTAAACGCCGTATGGCGGAAGGGCAAGAAAAACCCAGACCTAAGTACTCCTTCGAAAAGGGAGACTCTGTGCGGGTGGTCGACGGGCCCTTCATAAACTTCAACGGAACAGTCGAAGAGGTCAAGCCGGAAAAGGGGAAGCTCAAGGTCCTGGTGAGCATATTCGGCAGACCGACCCCCGTTGAATTGGATTTCATTCAGGTAACAAAGAACTAAGCCCGCAAGAAAACGAGCCGACGGAACTCTACCAGTCGGGTGGAGTCTTATACCCGTTCGGATCGCTTGTCTTGTCTTGGGAGAGCAGACATGGCTAAGAAAGTAATGGCCAACGTGAAACTCCAGATACCGGGAGCGGAAGCAAAGCCCTCCCCCCCGGTGGGGCCCGCCCTTGGCCAGCACGGCGTGAATATTATGGAGTTCTGCAAAGCGTTCAATGCTCAGACTCAGAATCAACCGGGCGTGATTATCCCGGTCCAGATAACGATCTTCGCTGATCGTTCCTTCAAGTTCGAGCTGAAAACTCCCCCGGCTTCCTATCTGCTCAAGAAGGCCGCAGGGATAGACAAGGGATCCAAGGAACCCAACAGGGACAAGGTCGGCAGGCTGACCATGGCCCAGATCGAAGATATCGCAAAACTCAAGATGCAGGACCTCAATGCCAAGGACCTGGAGGGAGCCGTCAAGATCATCATGGGATCCGCCAGGAGCATGGGAATTGAGGTGGTCTAGAGGAAGGAAATGTCCACAGCCAAGAAAAAGATCGTCGCGCGACAAAAGGTGGACCGGTCGGCAAGATACTCCATCGAGGAAGGTCTGAGGACCGTATTGGAAGCATCATACGCGAAGTTCGACGAATCGGTGGACGTAGCTGTCAAGTTGGGCGTTGACCCTCGACACGCGGACCAGATGGTCCGAGGGACATGCGTACTGCCCCATGGCACTGGAAAGACCGTTCGTGTTCTCGCATTCGCGAAAGGCGAAAAGGAAAAGGAAGCCGCGGAAGCCGGGGCCGATTACGTCGGAGCCGAGGATTTGGCCAAGAAGATCCAGGAAGGATGGCTGGACTTCGACAAGGCAGTGGCCACCCCTGACATGATGGGCGTCGTGGGAAAACTCGGCAAGATCCTCGGGCCACGGGGAATGATGCCGAACCCCAAGGTCGGCACCGTCACCTTTGACATCGGCAGGGCCGTGAGTGAACTCAAAGGCGGCAAAGTGGAATTCAAGGTGGAGAAGGCGGGTATAGTGCATGTCCCGGTGGGAAGGGTGTCCTTCGGGGTGGAGAAACTCGCGGAGAACCTGATCGCACTCATGGGGACCATTGCAAAACTGAAACCTTCGTCTTCCAAGGGCGTGTACCTCAGAGGGATAAGCCTTTCGACCACCATGGGGCCGGGTGTCAGATTGGACCCGCAGGAAATAAGGAATTTGGCAAAATAATTCACGGAACGCGCGAAAAGGGCGTTCCAGGAATAGGTAAGGGTAGGGAAAAAGAAAAACTCAGCATAACCAACTGAGGCCGGGTCTAAGACAGCGGGCGTGCCTGGAGCACTTAATCGAGGCCAGCCGAGATGGGCCGGGAAGGGGAGATAAGAGACTTCCGCGTGCGTCTGTCCTCGATTCGCTGTTTCTCCTTAGACCAGCAGGGAGAATCCGAGACTTGAAGAGAGAAAAGAAAGAGAAAGAGGTAGCTTGGCTCCGAGAGCAGTTCCAGGGGGTCAGAGCGCTTTTTCTGACCAACTATCAGGGGTTGACCGTTGGGGAGATGAACCGATTGAGATCGTCCCTCAGAGAGGCTGGCGTCTCTTACAAGGTTCTCAAGAACACCCTTACGCGACTGGCCTATCCCGGTACTGACGTCGCGGCCCTGGAGCGAGACGTGGTTGGACCCCGGGCCGCGGCCTGGACCCACGATGAGAATCAGGCGCCTCAAATGGCCAAGATTCTCACCGATTTTGCGAAGAATCAGCCGAAGCTGGAACTCATCCGCGGAGTGCTGGGCGGACAGGTGCTCGGCCCCGATGCTCTCCTGGACCTCTCGAAACTTCCCCCGAGAGAGGTTCTTGTTGCGCGTCTCCTGGGCTCAATGATAGCGCCTGTGGGAGCTTTAGTCAATACCTTGGCTGCAATACCAAGGTCTTTTCTCAATGTGCTCAAGGCTATAGAGGAACAGAAGGAAGGCTCGTCCGAGCCCGCCGCTCAATGACGGCGAGGACAAGCTTTTCGGATGAGCCTCAAGCAGCGAATCGAGGAGGACGTAATGGCGGAAGTAACAAGGGAAGATGTCATCAAATACATCGAAAACATGACGGTTTTGGAGCTGAGCCAACTTGTCAAGGACTTGGAAGAGCGGTTCGGGGTCTCAGCAGCAGTGCCAATGGCCATGGCTGCCGGCGCTGTTGCAGGCCCGGCTCAGGAGGCGGCTCCTGCCGAAGAAAAAACCGAATTCGACGTGATCTTGAAGGAGTACGGCGACAAGAAGATCCAGGTCATTAAGGTGGTTCGCTCCTTGACGGATCTGGGGCTGAAGGAAGCCAAGGAGTTGGTGGAGGGCGTTCCCAAGGCGGTCAAGGAGGGCGTCTCCAAGGAAGAGGCGGAGAAAGCCAAGGCCGCCCTGGAGGAACAGGGCGCAACGGTCGAAATCAAGTGACGCCCTTTCCCCGAAGCGGATAGGTATAGGGTGCGAGGACGGCGCGTTAATGTGCCGTCTTCGTACCTTCCGGTCTCGAACCCCACCCCGCCGGCCCCCCTTTTGAGATCATCGTGAAACAGAGGGAGACTATGAGTCCTTTTTCCGTGCACTCGCAGAGGCTCAGGAAGAACTTCTCACGCATACCGCAAATAGCCGGTATCCCAAATCTTATCGAAATACAGAAGCAGTCATACGACCGATTCCTTCAAGCGGACGTTCCCGCGGAAGCTCGTGACGACATCGGGCTGCAAGCTGTATTCAAGTCAGTCTTTCCCATCAAGGATTTCTCGGAGACCGCTTCCCTGGAGTTCATCAAGTACACCCTCGGCGAAGAGAAATACAACGTGGAGGAGTGCCTTCAGAAGGGCGTCACCTACGCCGCGCCGCTGAAGATCACCGTGCAGTTGGTCGTCTGGGATGTGGACCCTGACACAAACTCCCGTACCATTCGGGACGTCAAGGAACAGGAAGTCTACTTCGGTGAAATCCCCATCATGACCGAGAACGGGACTTTCATCATCAACGGGACCGAGCGGGTCATTGTGTCCCAGCTACACAGATCCCCGGGCATCTTCTTCGATCACGACAAGGGCAAGACCCACGCTAGCGGAAAACTCCTTTACTCCGCGCGGATCATACCGCTTAGAGGATCCTGGATCGACTTCGAATTCGATCCCAAGGACCGACTCTACGTTCGTATAGATCGGAGACGCAAGCTTCCGGTGACCGTTTTTCTCAAGGCGCTCGGTTATTCCAGCGAGGAGATTCTCAACTACTTCTACGAAAAGCAGACCCTCTTAATCCAAGGGGACGGCCTGAGCCGCAAGGTCGATATTGGCCTGCTCATGGGCACAACCGCCCCTGCCGACATCATGGTGGACGGGACGAACGAGGTGCTTGTCCGCAGAAACAAGAAGATTACCCGCGCGGCTCTCAAGAGGCTGGCCGGGAGGCAGATTGCCCCCCTGCCCATGAAAAAGGAAGAGCTTGCCGGTAAAGTGCTCGCCCACGACATTATTGACGAGAATACCGGCGAGGTGCTGGCCGAGTGCAACAAGGAGATCACTTCCGATGAAGTGGACCGCTTCCTCGAGATGCTCATCGACCGCGATATCACAAGCTTTGAAGCCCTTTTCATCGAGGAGAGGATCGTGTCCTCCGCACTAAGGGACACGCTGCTGGAAGACAAGATCGACGACCGGCCCAACCGCATCATCGAAGAATATCGCAAGCAGACTCCTGACGATGAAACCAGCAACGAGACTCTCAATGCTCAGATCGAGATATATCGCCGACTCAGACCCTCCAATCCGGCAACTGTGGAGATAAGCACGAGTTTCTTCAATAACCTGTTCTTCAAGACGGAATATTATGACCTGTCCAGGGTAGGCAGACTAAAACTCAACAGGAAACTCGGCATCTCCATGGAAGACGCACCTCTGTCGCTTCGAACTCTGCGCAGGGAGGACATACTGCTCGCGGTCAAATACCTGTTGGAACTCAAGGAAGGACGGCCGGGCCGCGATATAGATGACATTGATCACATGGGAAACCGCCGTGTGCGTTCCGTGGGAGAGTTGCTGGAAAACCAATACAGGATCGGGTTGGTGCGCATGGAGCGCGCCATCAAGGAGCGAATGAGTCTTCAGGACGTGGAAACCCTCATGCCCCACGATCTGATCAACGCCAAGCCCGTGACTGCCGTAGTCAAGGAGTTCTTCGGGTCTTCCCAGCTTTCCCAGTTCATGGACCAGACCAACCCCTTGAGCGAGATCACCCACAAGAGAAGACTGTCCGCGCTTGGGCCCGGCGGCCTCACCAGGGAGCGTGCAGGTTTCGAGGTGCGTGACGTGCATCCCACTCATTACGGACGCATCTGTCCCATAGAGACACCTGAAGGTCCCAATATCGGCTTGATCGTTTCGCTCTCCACCTATGCCCGAGTCAACGAATTCGGATTCATCGAGACTCCGTACAGACCTGTCAAAGAACGGCAGGTCCAACCGGAGATTTCGTTCCTGACCGCTCTGGATGAACAGGGTCACGTGATCGTTCAGGCCAACGCGCTCCTTGACGAAAAGGGGCATCTCGTCTCCGATCTCGTCTCGGTCCGCCACAAGGAAGGTGAATTCGCTCTCGTCAACGCCATGGAACCGGACCTGATGGACGTTTCCCCCAATCAGCTCGTGTCAGTGGCTGCTTCCCTAATACCGTTTCTAGAGAACGACGACGCCAACCGGGCCCTAATGGGATCGAACATGCAGCGTCAGGCGGTTCCGCTTCTCACCACCCAGGCCCCGGTTGTAGGCACCGGCATGGAACCCGTGGTCGCCACGGACTCCGGCGTAACGGTTATTGCCAAGCGAGCGGGAATCGTCGATTCCGTGGATGCTACCAGAATTGTGGTCAAAGCCATCGACCTTGGGGGAGGCGACCTGGATCCCGGCGTGGATATTTACAACCTGATCAAGTACCACAGATCCAACCAGAACACCTGCATCAATCAGCGCCCCATCGTCAAGAGAGGCGATCTGGTGGAAAAAGGACAGGTTATCGCTGACGGCCCCGCCACGGACAGAGGCGAACTCGCCCTGGGACGAAACGTGCTGGTGGCTTTCATGGCCTGGGGCGGGTACAATTATGAGGACTCCATCCTAATCAGCGAGAAAATCGTCAAGGAAGATATTTTCACCTCCATTCACATTGAGGAATTCGAGGTGATGTCTCGCGATACCAAGCTCGGCAAAGAAGAAATCACCCGAGACATCCCCAATGTGGGTGAAGAGGCGCTGAGAAACCTCGATGAGTCCGGCGTGATCCGGATAGGCGCAGAAGTGAAACCCGGCGACATCCTCGTGGGAAAGATCACCCCGAAAGGAGAAAACCAGCTCAGTCCCGAAGAAAAACTCCTGAGGGCCATCTTCGGCGAGAAAGCCGGAGATGTGAAGGATACTTCCCTCAGAGTGCCGCCAGGAGTCGAGGGTACCGTGATAGGCGCCCGAATCTTTGCACGCAAAGGCACCGAAAAAGACTCGCGGTCCATAAACATCGAGAACGAAGAGATTGCGAAGCTGACAAAAGATCGCGACGATGAGCTGCGCATCGTTGAAGAAGGCGCAAGAGAACGCATACGCAGCATGGTTGTGGGCAAGACTCTCTCTTCGGCCTTGACCGATCCGGACAATGGAAAGGCTTACGCAGACCAGGGCGCAATCATAACCGAGGACTTGATTGACTTGGCGCCCGTGGATCTCCTTCGTGAACTTTCCATCAAGGGAGAACCCAACACTGAGGAAGAACTGGTGCGTATACTTGAGCGCCTCAGCGACCAGAAGCACTTCTGGAGAATGCACTACGACGAGAGGATCAATCGGCTCAAGAAAGGCGACGAACTCCCGCCGGGCGTCATCAAGATGGTCAAAGTGTATGTGGCAATCAAGAGAAAACTCTCCGTGGGTGACAAGATGGCGGGCCGGCACGGCAACAAGGGCGTTCTGTCCCGGATACTCCCGGAAGAAGACATGCCGTACTTCGAGAACGGTCAGCCAGTGGAGATCGTGCTCAATCCGCTGGGAGTCCCGTCACGAATGAATGTGGGCCAGATCCTCGAGACTCACCTTGGATGGGCATGCCACGGACTCGGCCAGGCCCTCAACCGTATGCTCGAAGAGAACTTCTCCCCGGACAAGCTGCGGGGGAGACTGTTGGAAATATTCGATACTGAGGAACCCGAACGAAAGAAGCGAATCCGCGCCATAGTCAAAGAAATGGACGACGATCAGGTCAAGAAGTTCGTGGCATCCCTCAAGGATGGAGTCCCTGTAGCCACGCCGGTGTTCGACGGCGCAAGGGAGGATGAAATAAAGGCCTTTCTGGCATCTGCCGGCCTGCCCACATCCGGCCAGACCGTCCTTTACGACGGACGGACCGGTGAATCGTTCGATACGAAGATCACCGTGGGCGTCATTTACATGATGAAACTCCACCATCTGGTGGACGACAAGATCCACGCCAGGGCCATCGGACCGTACTCCCTGGTTACCCAGCAACCCTTGGGCGGCAAGGCTCAGTTCGGAGGCCAGCGTCTTGGTGAGATGGAAGTCTGGGCCATGGAGGCCTATGGCGCGGCCTACTCTCTCCAGGAATTCCTAACGGTGAAATCCGACGACGTTACGGGCCGCACCAGGATGTACGAAAGCATTGTCAAGGGCACCAATATCCTCGAACCAGGGCTGCCGGAGTCCTTCAACGTCCTGGTCAAGGAAATGAAATCCCTAGGCCTGGACGTGGAACTCATCGAGAGCGGGCAAGCCCAGACAAACTGACATCAGGCAATTAGATCCCGGTTCCGCCGGCCAATGGGCGGAACCGGCCGGTCCCTCGCAGCGAGGGGCAACTCCCTGGCTGCCACACAAAAGGAGGGAAACCTTGGAAGACGTTTATCACAGCTTTTTTGAGAAACCGAAAGATCCCGTAAACTTCAGTGCAGTCAAGATTTCTCTGGCCTCTCCGGAAAAAATCCGCTCATGGTCTCACGGTGAGGTCAAGAAGCCCGAAACCATAAACTACCGGACGTTCAAGCCCGAAAGAGACGGTCTGTTTTGCGCCAAGATCTTCGGACCCGTGAAGGATTACGAGTGCAATTGCGGCAAATATAAAAGAATGAAACACCGCGGCACCATCTGCGAGAAGTGCGGCGTGGAAGTTATTCAAGCCAAGGTCCGACGGGAAAGGATGGGGCATATCGAACTTGCGACGCCCGTTGCCCATATATGGTTCCTCAAAAGCCTTCCCAGCAGAATCGGCACCCTCTTGGACCTCACCCTCAAAGAAGTGGAGAGAATCCTGTACTTCGAGTCCTTTCTTGTTCTCTCCGCAGGGAACACCGATCTGGAGACAGGCGCCCTCATAAATGAAGAGAAATATCGCGAATACATCGAGAAATACGGCGCCGAAGCCTTCGAGGCGCGCATGGGAGGCGAAGCGGTTCGGGACATGCTCGAGCGCCTTGACCTCGTTAAGGAAAGCGTCAAACTCCGTGAGGAGATGAAGGACTCCACTTCCGAGGCCAAGAGAAAAAAGCTTTCCAAACGGCTGCGAGTCCTCGAGTCCCTCAAGGGAATGGACCCGGACGTGCTGGCCGAGGAACTGACCGCAATGTACCAGGGTTACGACCCCGAAAGCGAAGCTGGTAGGCTCTTGGAAGAGCTGATCCAGACCACCCGGGAGATCCAAGTCAAGTGGGAGGGGGATGAAGACTGGGAAATTCGCAAGCAACTGGCCTACGTGGATATTAATAATGTCGTGGAAAGACTCACCAGGTCTCGCTTGTTCCCCGCCGAACTTCTGGGAAAGTTCCGCCACTGGCAGAATCCTGCATGGATGATCCTGACAACAGTGCCGGTGATTCCGCCTGATCTGAGGCCTCTGGTTCCGCTGGATGGCGGCCGATTCGCCACCTCGGACCTCAACGACCTGTACCGAAGGGTGATAAACCGCAACAACCGCCTCAAGAGGCTCAAAGAACTCAATGCTCCCGAAATCATACTCCGCAATGAGAAACGGATGCTCCAGGAAGCGGTTGACGTGCTCTTTGATAACGGACGCAGGGGACGCGTGATCACCGGTCCCAACAAGAGGCCACTGAAGTCGCTTTCCGATATGCTTAAAGGGAAACAGGGCCGCTTCCGCCAGAATCTTCTCGGGAAGCGCGTCGATTATTCAGGTCGGTCCGTCATCGTCGTGGGGCCCGATCTTCGGCTCCACCAGTGCGGCCTTCCCAAGAGAATGGCCCTGGAGCTGTTCAAGCCCTTCATCTACAACAAGCTCGAAGAGAGGGGCTACGTCACCACCATCAAGAGCGCTAAGAAACTCGTCGAGAAAGAAACCCCGGAAGTCTGGGACATCCTCGAAGATGTCGTAAAAGAGTACCCTATACTCCTCAACCGAGCCCCCACTCTGCACAGACTCGGCATCCAGGCCTTCGAACCTGTGCTTATTGAGGGCAAGGCCATCCAGCTCCATCCGCTCGTCTGCACCGCGTTCAATGCGGACTTCGATGGTGACCAGATGGCCGTGCACATACCTCTTTCCATCGAGGCGCAGGTCGAGGCTCGCGTCCTGATGATGAGCACGAACAACATCCTGTCTCCTGCTCACGGGAAACCTATTATCGTCCCCACTCAGGACATCGTGCTGGGACTGTACTACCTGACCAGGGAGACGGCGGCTGTCGATCCCGATGAGAAACAGCGTGTCTTCTGTGATCCGGAAGAAGTCCGTGTCGCATACGACGCGGGTTCACTGGACCTTCACGACAGAGTAATGATTCGCATGGGCGGTGAGCGCATCAGCACCACGGTCGGCCGGATCATTCTGCGGGAAATAGTGCCCGAAGAGATCCCCTTCAGCGTCATCAACCGCGTCATGAAAAAGAAGGAGATCGAAAACCTCATCAACGAAGCATACCGCAGATGCGGCGACAAGCAGACCGTAATCCTTGCCGACCGTCTGAAGGACCTGGGTTATCTGTACGCAACTAGAGCCGGCCTTTCCATCTGCGTGGACGACATGCAGATCCCTGACCAGAAGAAGTCCATCATCGAAAAGGCCAGGCAGGAAGTCCTCGAAATCCAGAACCAGTACAAAGAAGGGCTCATCACGGACGGCGAGCGCTACAACAAGGTCATCGACATATGGGCCAGAGCGAATGAGGACATCTCCGAAAAAATGATGAACGGCCTGAGAACGATGACCGTGCAGCTTGAGGACGGCACAAAAAAGAACGTGGAGAGCTTCAACCCCATCTACATGATGGCGGACTCCGGCGCCAGAGGGAGCACTCAGCAGATCCGTCAGCTCGCAGGCATGCGAGGTCTCATGGCCAAGCCCACGGGCGAGATCATCGAGACCCCAATCGAGGCCAATTTCAGGGAAGGCCTTACCGTGCTCCAGTACTTCATCTCTACCCATGGGGCACGAAAAGGCTTGGCAGATACAGCCCTGAAAACCGCCAACTCCGGATATCTGACACGCCGGCTCGTTGACGTCGCTCAGGACGCCATAATCTTCGAACATGACTGCGGAACCCTTGACGGTGTGGAAATGGCTTCCCTGGAAGAAGGCGGCGAAATCATCGAGCACGTTGCAGATCGCGTACTGGGCCGCGTGGCGTTGGAGGAAATCGAACACCCGTTCACAGGCGAGATCATCGTTCATGCCAACGAGGAAATCAAGGAAGAACACAGAGAAAAGATCCAGGATGCAGGAGTGGACAAGGTTAAGATCCGTTCGGTGCTCACCTGTCAGGCACGCCGCGGAATTTGCAGCCTTTGCTACGGACGTGACCTCGCTCACGGCAGAATGGTCAACATCGGGGAGGCAGTGGGAATAATCGCGGCTCAGTCCATCGGAGAGCCCGGAACCCAGTTGACTATGAGGACATTCCATATCGGAGGAACCGCGTCACTCAAACGAAACATCATCTCCGCCCGAAAGAGAGGAACGGTCTCGTTCGAGAGAGAAAAGGACAAGGTCAAGGCCATCATCGTTTCGCAGGATTTTTCCGTTGACGAATCCGACGTGGAAGAATGGCTCATCAAGGACGGAGAAACTGTCAGGGAGAACTCTTTCCTCTATTCCGGACCGAATCACCGGATCGACGAAGCGGAACGCCTCGGCGGCAAGGTGGAAATCTCTCTGGACCGCAGATCCTTCTTCCTGGTCTCGGATGAAGGAACCAAGAGCAAGTTCCAGATCTCCAAGGATTATCGATTTGTGGTGAGGCACGGGGATAGGGTTTCGCCCAACTCGTTCCTGTACGAATCGGATAAAAGCCCATTCCGAATGACCGAAGCGGAAAAACGCGGCGGTATCTTCCAATTGGTCTCCAAGAAGGATGGAAAGATCAATTTCCGGCTCTACGAGCGCTACACCGTCCTGGAGTACATGAACGTGAAAGTTCAGGAAGGAGACTCCATCGAGTCGGACGGTCAGGTCCTGCTGGAATGGCTGGGCTCCGGCTCTTCGGAGCTGTTTTCCCGTAACGAGGGTAGAATCAAGTTCGTTGACCTGAAGACCGTCGTCAACCGGGAAGGCCAACTCGTGGCCATGAACAGAAACGGTTCCATAGCCATTACCGACGACAAGGGCAGGGAAAGAGAACGAAACAAGGTCATCTATGGCGCCAGACTCCGAGTGTCGGACGGCCAAATGGTCAACAGGGAAACGCTCCTGGCCGAATGGGACCCCTATACCATTCCCATTATCACCGAAGTGTCCGGCAGGGTGAAATTCGGGGACATCATCGAGGGCTTGACCATGACCGATCAGCTCGATGAAGTCACCGGCCTCTCCCGAAAAGTTATCGTCGAGTACAAGGAAAGGGACGCGGAGATTCGGCCTAGGGTGTCCATCAAGGACGAGCAGGGCAGGACCATCAAGATCGGAGATTCGCACGCGCGTTACCTTCTCCCGGTGGGCGCCAACATCATGGTGAAGGAAGGCGAAGACGTGCACGCAGGCGACGTCATCGCCAAGATACCCAGAGGCACCACCAAGACCAAGGACATCACTGGAGGGTTGCCCAGGGTGGCCGAACTGTTCGAGGCGCGCAAGCCCAAGGAGTTCGCAATAATCTCCGAAATCGACGGCCTGGTGAGCTTCGGAAAGGACACCAAGGGCAAGCGCAAGGCAATCGTTACGCCCGAAGTTGGAGAGCCCAAGGAATACCTCATACCCAAGGGCAAACACATATCGGTCCACCCCGGAGACTGGGTACAGGCCGGAGAGGCGCTCATGGAGGGATCCACCAATCCTCACGACCTGCTGGGTATCAAGGGCGAAAAGGACCTTGCCAAGTACCTGGTGGACGAGGTCCAGGAGGTTTACAGACTTCAGGGCGTGAAGATAAACGACAAACACATCGAGGTCATAGTCAGGCAAATGCTACGCCGGGTCCGGGTAAAGGAAGTCGGCGACACTGACTTCCTCGTAGGTGAGCAGATCGAGCGCTCCGTCTTCGAGGACGAGAACCGAAGAGTCACGTCCGTAGGAGGCAAACCGGCCGTGGGCGAGCCTCTGCTGCTGGGGATAACCAAGGCCTCCCTGTCTACGGATTCCTTCATCAGCGCGGCCAGTTTCCAGGAAACCACCAAGGTGCTCACCGAGGCCTCGATTTCCGGGAAAATCGACTATCTACGCGGACTTAAGGAAAACGTGATTATGGGCCGTCTTATTCCTGCGGGAACAGGCCTGGCCCGATACAAGAACCTCAGAATCGCTCACGAGGATGAGGATGTCGAAGAAGAGGGAGCTGCCGAAGGCCGCACCGACATGGGAGGGCTCAAGGAAAGCGCGTGACCGGAATGACGGCTCGACAAAGGTCTCTTAGGAGGCTGTCGCGATCTGAGCATCTTCAAAGGTTGTGCTAAATGCTCTCAGCGTATAAGAAGGGCGTTTTAGGGCGGTTTTGAGGGGACCCGGGAGGGAATCTTCACGTTGGTACGAAAAAAGATTTGACAACCGGGTCGGATTCTGATCATAATGTTTGGATACATATTTGGAGGTTCGGGCGAATGCCGACTATCAACCAGTTGGTCAGAAAAGGAAGACAAAAACCAAGGAAGAAAACTTCCGCCCCTGCTCTGACCAACTGCCCACAGCGCCGAGGGGTCTGCGTTAGGGTCTATACCACCACCCCCAAGAAACCGAACTCCGCGCTGAGGAAAGTTGCAAGGGTACGCCTTACCAACGGGTACGAGGTCACCTCCTATATCCCCGGAATTGGTCACAACCTGCAGGAACACTCCGTCGTCCTTATAAGAGGCGGCCGAGTCAAGGACTTGCCCGGCGTCAGGTACCATACCATTCGAGGCGCCCAGGACGCGCACGGCGTGCAAGACCGAAAGCAGGGAAGATCCAAGTACGGCGCCAAGAAGCCCAAGTAATCCGACTTCTTATTCCGGGATCGGGCGTTGCTTTGCGCGACTCCTGCCGGAGCCGAGGGAAACCCGTACCCGGAGAAACCTTGTTGCGATAGTGGAGAAACTGAGTCTCAAGGGGTTCAGGTAAACCGCCCTTCGGGGCGGGGAAGGTTCAGAAAAAGAAAGAATCCGCAGGATTCGTCATCACAGGGCTTTGGCTCGAACCTGTCTGAGCTTATCCATCCTGAACGCTTGCAGGTGGAGCTTGTTCTGGCCCCGCCGTACCCGTTTCGTAGTGAAACTTTCGGGAGCGAATCGAATGCCGAGAAAAGGGAAAGTCCCCAAACGGGATGTCTTGCCTGACCCCAAATACCACAGCAGGCTCGTTACCAAGTTCATCAACGGGATCATGTGGGAAGGCAAGAAGTCCGTGGCCGAGTCCATCTTCTACGACGCGCTTCAAATCATCCAAAAGAGGGCCAATGAAGACCCTCTCAAACTCTTCGAGAAAGCCGTCGAGAACGTGAAACCCCTCCTGGAAGTCAGGTCTCGCCGCGTTGGTGGAAGCACTTACCAGGTCCCGGTGGAAGTTCGCCCCGAACGCCGCCAGGCTCTGGCCATCCGCTGGCTGATTCTTTACGCCCGTGCCCGAGGCGAAAAGAGCATGCAGGAGAAACTTGCAGGCGAATTGCTCGACGCGGCAAACAGCAAGGGGAGTTCCGTGAAAAAGAAGGACGACACCCATAGGATGGCCGAGGCCAACAAGGCCTTTGCCCATTACAGGTGGTAGCCCCGGAGAGATCGATTCCCGATGAAAGGAGAAAACCGCGCACAAATTCGCAACATCGGAATCATGGCCCATGTGGATGCGGGCAAGACCACGACCACTGAACGAATTCTGTTCTATGCGGGCGTTTCCCACAAAATGGGCGAAGTGGACGATGGCAGCGCGACCATGGATTGGATGGAACAGGAGCAGGAACGAGGCATCACCATCACCTCTGCTGCAACCATCCTCAGTTGGCGGGATCACAGGATCACCATAATCGACACCCCGGGACATGTGGACTTCACACTGGAAGTGGAGCGCTGCCTCCGGGTGCTCGACGGAGCTGTAGCAATATTCTGCGCCGTGGGCGGCGTGGAGCCCCAGTCCGAGACGGTCTGGAAACAGGCCGATCGTTATGGAATTCCCAGGATCGCGTTCATCAACAAAATGGACCGGTCAGGAGCGGATTTCGGCAGAGTCATCGAAATGATGAAAACGAGACTTCGAACACTCCCCATTCTTATGCAACTGCCCATCGGAACGGCAACGGACTTCCGCGGGGTCATCGACCTCATCTCCATGAAGGCCATACTGTTCGATGAAGACTCAATGGGCATGAGGTTCGATGTCCTCGATCCTCCTCCCGAGCAATTGCAGGAAGCCCTCGTGTGGCAACGAAGACTCGTGGAGATCGCGTGCGAACTTGATGACGATCTGCTGGAAACGTACCTCCAAGGCGACACGGACATCCCTGCCGCCAGGATACGTCAGGCCATTCGCAAGGGCACCCTGGATCTTAAAGTCACCCCGGTCCTGCTCGGCGCAGCATTCAAGAATAAGGGCATCCAACAGCTCATGGACGCGATTGTGGATTATCTCCCATCTCCGGTGGACGTCCCGCCTGTGGAAGGCAAGGATCAAAGAGGGAGAACCGCAATTCGAGAGCTTGACGGTCCGCTCTCCGCTCTCGCATTCAAGATTATGAGCGATCCGTTCACCGGCAGCCTGACCTTCATGAGACTCTACTCCGGCGCCCTGGCCCAAGGAGAAACGGTATTCAACGTCAACGCGGGCAAGAAGGAGCGAATCGGCCGCCTGGTGAGAATGCACGCGAATCAGAGAGAAGACGTCAAGCGGGCCTTTGCCGGAGACATCGTAGCAGTGGTCGGACTGAAGAACACCAATACGGGCGATA
>DYLG01000077.1 GCA_020722215.1 Desulfomonile tiedjei | reverse complement strand
GGCCAATGCATATCAGTGTGTCCCACAGGCACACTGGAGAAGGGATCCGAAGGCTATCGGGTCCTTGCGGGCGGGAAGCTCGGCAGGCATCCGCAGCTCTCCCGGGAATTTCCCGGAATCTACTGCAAGAAGGACGTGCTGGCGCTGGTTGAAAGATGCCTGGACCACTACACGAAACACAATCAGGCAGGAGAACGCTTCGGCGAGATCCTCAACCGCGTCGGCCTCGACGGGTAAGCGCTCGCCGGAGGGCATAAGGAATGAGCCACAAAGAGACAAAGGCACGAAGGGAACCAAGCCCGGATGAGTAGGGGTCCGCTCATCAGTTTCGATGTTCCCTTGTTCAAGGACGGCGCGAGCAGAATTGTCCTTCGGCTTCTTTGTATCTTGGTGACTTTGTGGTTTGATTTTTCCGGTTTAACAAAGCGGTCGTGCTGAAGGATTATCGGAATTGGATCAAAAAACTATGCTTTATTGACTTGGATCAAGGCAGCTCGGACACGGAATGATTAACCTAGGTTCAGACACGGGAAATGATGGCTGACGTCAACGACTGAACCAAGCCCAAAAGGAACCAGGAGGAACAAATGGCGGACAAGATGTTTTGTTATCAGTGCGAACAGACTTCAGGAGGTACGGGTTGCACAAAGCAGGGCGTTTGCGGAAAGTCACCGGAAACGGCTGCGTTGCAGGATCTTCTCACTTACGCGCTCAAGGGATTGGCCCTTTACGCTGTTGAGGCTCGCAAGGCGGGCATCGACGACCGGGATGCAAATGTGTTCACCGCAAAGGCGCTTTTCTCGACCTTGACCAACGTGGACTTTGATCCGGAAAGATTTGTGCCCCTGATCAATCAGTGCGTTGACCTGAGAGAAAAACTCAAGGCAAAGGTGGCTCAGGCCGGCGGCAAGACTGAATTCGGCGAAGGCCCCGCAACTTTCAGGCCGGCCGGGTCCATTGATGCGCTTGTGGAACAGGCGGCAGGTAAAGGCTTCCGGGATGACTCAATAAACCCGGACATTTTGTCTCTCCAACACACTCTGATCTTTGGATTGAGAGGAGTCGCCGCGTATGCGGACCATGCCCAGATCCTCGGCCAGGAGGACCCCGCAGTTTACGCGTTCATCCATGAGGGGCTCGCAGCCACGCAGAACAAGGACCTGACGCTCGATGACTGGGTGGGGCTCTGTCTGAAATGCGGCGAGATCAACCTACGCGCCATGGAACTGCTCGACGCTGCCAACACCGGCGCTTACGGTCACCCGGTCCCAACAAAGGTCCCGTTGGGAGCCAAGGCAGGCAAGGCGATTCTCGTTTCCGGACACGATCTGAAAGACCTGGAGGAGGTCCTGAAACAAAGTGAGGGCAAGGGAATTTACGTTTACACACATGGCGAAATGCTCCCCTGTCACGGATACCCTGAACTGAAGAAATACAGCCACTTCTACGGCCATTACGGAACCGCATGGCAGAACCAGAGAAAGGAATTCGCGGAATTCCCCGGCTCGATCCTCATGACCACCAACTGTATCCAACGGCCCGCGGATACCTACAGGGACAACATCTTTACGACCGGTTTGGTAGGCTGGCCCGGAGTGAGGCATCTAGAACACGGGAACTTCGCGCCCCTAATCGAAAAGGCCCTGGAACTGCCAGGATTCGCCCAAGATACCAACGGCCGCGCAGTGATGTGCGGATTCGCACGAAACGCAGTCTTGTCCGTCGCTGATAAGGTCATCGACGCGGTCAAGTCGGGAGCGATCAAGCACTTTTTCCTTGTTGCCGGCTGTGACGGCGCGAAGCCCGGACGCAACTACTACACTCAGTTTGTGGAAAACGCTCCAAAGGATACTGTTATCCTGACCTTGGCATGCGGTAAGTTCCGGTTCTTCGACAAAGACTTGGGGGACATCGGCGGAATCCCGAGACTGCTCGACATAGGCCAATGCAACGACGCATACTCGGCCATTCAGATTGCCGTGGCATTGTCCAAGGCATTCAACCTTGAGGTGAACCAGTTGCCGCTTTCCATGATCCTCTCCTGGTACGAGCAGAAGGCATGCGCGATTCTGTTGACTCTGTTTTACCTGGGGATCAAGGGCATCCGTCTCGGGCCGAGCCTGCCGGCGTTTATCACACCGAACGTGCTGGATGTGCTGGTGAAGAACTTCGACATCAAACCCATCAGCACGCCCGAAGAGGATCTCAAGGCCATACTGGGCTAGGCGCATCAGGGGCGGGTTCCGCCGCCCTCCAAAAGGCCGGGCCGGAAGGTCAAAGAAGGGAGATCTACCATGAAATGCCCAGGACAAGACCCGAGATTCTGGAAATTCGACGCGATATTCGAGACCCCATGCCCCAATTGCGGCAGCCTTGTCGAGTTCTTCAAGGACGAGACGCGGCGCAGATGCAAGAAATGCGGGCAACAAGTGCTCAATCCAAAGATGGATTTCGGATGCGCAGCCCACTGCAAGTTTGCCGAGCATTGCTTTGGAGATCTCCCTCCCGAACTGATCAAGGAAAAGGAAAACCTCTTCAAGGATCGGGTGGCTGTTGAAGTCAAGCTGCACTTCAAAAGGGATTTCAAGCGCATCGCTCATGCGGCCCGGGTCGCGCGATACGCCGAGCGACTCGTTGCCGAAGAAAAGGCCGACCCCGCGGTTGTTCTTTCCGCGGCTTACCTTCACGATGTTGGACAGGGGGCTGGCGACAACGGGCAGCCCGACCGGACGTCCGCTGCACGGCAGATCCTCGCGAAGCTCGACGCCGCTCCGCCGCTGGTAGAAGCGGTCTGTGACATCCTTGACAGGCATCACAGGTCTGTCACAGGCGAGACTGCAAACTTCAAGGTATTCCACGACGCGGATCTGCTGGCCGCTTTGGAAGAAGAACAGAAGAACCCGACCGTACAATCGGGTGACCTGGCCGACACAATCGAAGGCAAGCTGCTCACCGAAAGCGGGAAGGCTGCGGCGCGAAGCGTAACGAAAGACCGGAGCGAAGAATGAGACTGGGGGCTCTTTCTTGAAAGAAACCGCCCCCAGGCCCCCACAAAGAACTTTTGGGGTGTGGAGGCGGGTCATGCGAGACACGCGTGACGGTCTCCGATAGGGAAAAGAGCTTCGTCGGTCGGCTTGGCACTGCGCCGCAGTGCGTAGAAGGCCGACCGACGAAGCCTGCAAGCTCGTGCTGGGCAACCGGAGCAGTTTGCATCTTGTTGTCAAGGACATCTTGGGAACGAGGATAAGCAGCCGCACCCCGCAGGGGCATCCGTACCGGTAGAGCGGGCTCTGCCCGCCGCCTTTGTCGGGTGGAGCCAGACTTGCCGGTACTGAGACGGCGAATTCGGTAGGAACCGGCCTCCGTGTCGCACGCGAGTAAACGCTTATGGTCGCCGGCAAAAGAAAATCGTGATTTGTCGGTAGGGGTGGGTTTCAAACCCGCCCGTAGGCGGAATTCATTCGGAAGAAAACTTGGGCACGCACTATACCTCTCTGCAATCATTTCGGCTGCCGCGCAAGGCTGCTTTGTGCAGAAAGCCCCCCCCCTGAGTTCTTGCCCTTTCGAAAGCTCATAGGTGCCATGAGTCGCCGTCGAATGCCTACGGCGTCGTCCCGCCAAAGCTCGATCTTGTGGATCGCTTCGGCCTCCCACGGAAGCCATGTGGATCTCTGCTTCGTGCGAATGGAAGCTTCCAGCTCAGGAGGCACCGGCGGATCGAAGCCTTCCCCATTTTCCGCCCGTGACGCTCTGATGAAATCCTTGATGATTTTCATCTGACGTCGATTCAGCTTGCCTCTGAGGCTTATGGATGGATCTTCAATAAGAGCGTCCAGGTCTTTTCGGATGGCGTTGTTCTGTTCCTTGCAGTTTATGAGTTCCCGTAAGAATCGGTAGTTTTCTCTGAATTCTGATGGGACGGTGGAAAGATCGCTGTCCGGGGCGGTCCTGTCAGGTCTCATGGTAGCTCCCTACGGCTTCCGGGATATGCCGCCGGTCGGCCCTGTCCACCGGCGCTGCCGGGCGCCCATTATGAGGCACGCGTCGAGGGATGCGGTAACACCTCCTCCCCTATTTGTCAAGCAATGGTTTCACTTTTGAGCTTAGTGATGGGAAATTATTCACCTTCCGCTTCACCATCTACGGGACGGCCTTCGTCCCCCCTGTAAAGCGATTTATGCTGCTTGAGCACCTCCGGATCTATCTCTATACTGCCTTTGTGTTTCTCAAGATATCTCTGGTGGTGCTCCTTCTCCTGATACGAAAACACCGCGGTCTCGATCCTGCCCACGATCTGCTCGCCGTACGGCAGCTCTCTGACGAAGGCTACGCCGCTCATGAGAGTGGTTTGGTTAACGCGCCAGCCATGAATATAGCATCCGACCACCACCCCTATTCCCGCCATGAGTCCGAACCAGACCACAAACATCAATAACCTTAGCATGGTGGATCTTCTCCTGGTCGGTGAGGTTTTCCCATCAGCTATGGAAGTCCTGTTCAAAAGGCCTCACATGTAAATAATTACCACGCAGGCCAGCAGCCAAACCAGAGTGCAGGCCAGCAGAGGAAGATCGGTAAGCAGCAGTGACGTCGGCGAGCCGCCGTCCTCCTTTTGATATACGAGGTACATGTAACGAAAAATCCCGTAAGTCACAAGGGGTATGGTGAACATCATCTTTTCCGGGTCGACTCCCACCGAGGGGTTGCCTCGCACCGAGTACAGACAATAGAAGATGAACGTAGAGGTGGTCGCAACCTGGACCAGTTGGTCAAGCAGCACCACGTTGTAGTTTTCGAGAACCGGCCGATGAGAGGACGCGTTGGAGCTGAGTATAACCATTTCGTGACGCCGTTTTCCCAGGGCCAGCAGGATCGCCACGGAAAAGGTGCACATTATCAGCCAACTGGATACGCTGACCCCTATTACTGCCGCGCCGCCCAGAACCCTGATGAGAAACCCTACGGAAATGGTCAGCACGTCAAGGATGACGACATTCTTGAGTTTGAAAGTATAAAATATGTGAAGAACCAGATACGCGATGAGAAACATGTGGCAAACCACCGACGCTTCTATGGCGGCAACCAGGGCGAAAGCCGCCGCCGTAAGGATCACCATGAGGACAAGAGCCGGCCCCGGCGACACGTCACCTCTCGCGAGAGGGCGATTGCGTTTGAGGGGATGCACCCTATCCTGTTCCATGTCGGCGTAATCATTCAGAATGTACGTGGCTGACGAAATCCAGCAGAAAGCCGCGAACATACACAGCACTTTGATCACGTCGTCGATGAACATGACCCGCGCGCTGAAGATCAGCGGCATGAATACAAATCCGTTCTTGATCCATTGGGTCGGTCTGAGAAGGAGAAAAAGAGGTCTGATCATATTCATGGACGCGCCATGTTCCTTTGGCGACAACACTTCAGCTTGAACATCTTGAAATGCCGGCTCCGGATACGCATCATAGCCATGCCACAGCGGGTGTCAGCCGCCAACTCCGTAGGGCTAAGCCCAACAGGGCCTGCTGCACGGAACGCTTTGCCCGGCCCGCATGAGCACCGGTGCAGGTTTGTGGAACACGTCCTAGCACAAGGATCGACACAAGTAAATGGAAACCATGAGATTGGCCTTAACATGCCCTTGAACTGCAAATCAAATCGCAAAGGGACCAAGACGCAGTGATTTCATGGTATACTTGGAAAGATAGTACGAGAAGTCGCAGCGGGGGTTCTATGCCGGACATAACCAATCCACACGACCGGTTCTTCAAGGAAGTCTTTTCCAGACCCGAGGTAGCAGAGGATTTCGTTTTCCACTACCTCCCTCCTCGCGTGACGGGTCTGTTGGAGCCCGGCACCTTTGAATTAAGGAAGGACTCGTTCGTCGATGCGAACCTGAAAGAGTACTTTTCGGATTTGCTCTATCAGGTGGACATCAAAGAGGGAACTTCTAGTTTCGTGTACATCCTTTTTGAGCACAAGAGCTACGCCTCCCCCGACATCGCGTTTCAGCTACTGCGCTACATGACTCGGATTTGGGAGTACGCTACGAAACAGCCTGTAGTTGCCCTCCCGGTCGTGGTCCCGGTAGTCTTGTATCATGGGACCTCGAAGTGGCGGGTTCCTCGCAACTTTGCTTCGCTTTACGGGGCTCCTGAGTCCATGAGGGAGGGCCTGTGCGATTTCACCTACCATTTATGTGACCTGTCGGCGTATGCCGATGAAGAAATCAAGCTCGGCGCCATGGCACAGGTAGCATTGCTCCTACTGAAGCATGTTCACAGTCAGGACCTGCCTCGACGACTGAGCGACATCTTTGGGCTAATGCGCTCAATGAATGAACAGACTGCCCTGGAATTTCTGGAGACCGTGCTGCGGTATCTTAGCGTGGCAGCCGAAACCGTCACTGCGGACGATTGTCGAAAAGTCGTGGAGGCCACTTTTGCAGAGAGAGGAGAAGTCTTTATGAACAGATGGGCTCAAGAATTGGTCGGAGAACGTTATCATCAGTGGAGGGAAGAGGGACTAAGGGAGGGACTAAAGGAAGGATTAAGGGAGGGATTGAAAGAGGGATTGAAAGAGGGACTAAAGGAGGGGCGAGAAGAGGGACTGAAGAAGGGACTGAAGAAGGGACGAGAAGAGGGACGAGAAGAGGGGCGAGAAGAGGGGCGAGAAGAGGGACGAGAAGAGGGACGAGAAGAGGGGCTGAAGGAGGGTTTGAAAGACGGCGCCGCTGCGGTAAGCATTCGAATGCTCACGCGCAAGCTTGGAGACCTTGATGCCGCCGTAGCAGACCGAGTGCGGCAATTGTCCTTCGAACAGCTCGAAAGACTCGGCGAAGATCTGCTCGATTTTCGGGACGAGTCGGCCCTCACGGAATGGCTGGACAGAGTTGAGAAGTCCCGTTAGGGACTGTCCGAGAATAACTGTTACGGGTCATGCCTTGTCATGGCAGTTCAGTGCAGCCGATGTCGATGAAGCCGCGACGTCACCCCGGCTTCCGCGGGAATGACGATGGTCCTCGCCATTTGCATCCGCGTCCGGAATTGAATTCTTCAAATTGGAGCACTTATTTTGTGACAGGCCCTTAGTGTCTTCCCGCGGCGCTACCGACAACCCGTAGCGAGCCGTCCTTGGCGCCCTTTTCAGGAATACGCGGAGGTATGCACGACTTCCGGGGATTTTTCCCGGCTCTGGTTGCGGCTCCCGTACTCTGTTCCCCAGCAAATGGACGTGGTTCAGCCGTGGCCTCGAACGGGTACGGCGGAAGAGAGCCGACCGCGTGGAATTTTTTCATGCGGTATGTGTAGAGTTTCGGGGGAACAAGTATCAGGAATCACATGACATTATCGCTTCAAGCGTGCACGCGCTCGGTTTCCGCTCACGCTCGGGCTGAAAAACCGAACGATGAGTCACTTGTCTTCGATGCGCTTGTTGCCAAACCACGTGTAATTCAAACATGTTATTAATTGCTTCCTTTGCGGGGACAAACTGGTACTATTATTGCCCAACGTTAAGCAGGCGACCGCCATTCTGATTGTCATTCCGGCGGACCCTGCACGTCGTCTTTTTTGGGCGGAGCCTGTGATGAAGCATGAAGATCGCCTTGTCCGTGAAGAAAACAGGAGAGTCCGCCTGCTGAGAATGTGCGCGGACCTGCTTGTACAGTATCTCATGACGAGACCGGTGCGCACGGAGCAGGCTCAAAGGATGATACGCGGACTGCGGGGCTTTGCTTTGAAGCTCTTTCCGGGCAAGGGAGAGGTGTTTGACCTCATTTACCTGCCGCGTTTCAGGCGTGCCCTGAGAGAAGCGGGTGCCTCCGAGACCGCTGCGCTGATCGACATTACCCGATGCAAAGACCCTGCTCGGGACACCTGAAAACCGGTTCAAGGGACAGGCTTCCGGAGGGCAGTAAGGCAGGATCAAGATGGGACGTTTGAGAGAGGCAAATTCACGATTCAGGAACTTGACGGCAGGACTTGGTTCTGGCAAACTACTATCATACGGTACGGGTCAAAGCGACTTGTGCGTTTTGGTGAGACAATATCAGATTGAATCTAAGGGGATGCTCTTGCGATTAGTATCCATCCGGGGGGAAGGACATGTCAGCAGACATTCACGATCCGGCATGGGCTCTGGTCCGTCAGGCCGCTACGGGCGGATTTGACGAAATAGTCCGCCTGCTGAACTCAGGGGGTGATCCCAACCGGCAAGACGAGTCGGGGAGGACCGCGTTAATGGCCGCTTGCGAACACGGCCGCGTTGATGTGGTTCGATTACTCCTTGATAGGGGGGCCAATCCGAATCTGCCGGCTGAACGCGGCAATACTCCTCTTATGCGCGCGTGTCTGCTCGGGAGCAACGACATAGTCCAGCGGTTGTTAGATTCAGGGGCTAGGTTGGATGACCGGAACAACGAAGGTCGTACTGCGCTGATCAATGCAACCATTGCCAACCGCGGCGATCTGGTGCGGATTCTTTTGGAGAGGGGGGCCAACGCGGAGATTCGTGATTGTGGGGGCAAGTCTGCTGCAGATTGGGCATTGAGCGAAGACAATCACCACTTGCTTGCCGTGTTGCCGGCGCCGCGATGGGAATACATCGACCTCAGCACAGTGGACAGTCCGGCCGGGCTGGAGTACAGGAAAAGCAGTCCGCATGGGCAGCCGCTTGAATTGCTTGATATTTTGGAATCGTCCCTCAGGCCGGTCAATGGCGTAGCACCTCCTTTTGTAGAGGCCGCTTCCGAGGGACAACCGGATGTAGTCAAGAATATGCTGACTAAGGGGGAACCGGTTGACCGGCGAGGGCCGTCCGGTGATACCGCCCTTATGAGAGCCGCGTCAAGAGGCCATGAAGAAGTGGTGAAACTGCTTCTGCATTCCGGCGCGGATGTGGACGCAGAGAATGATTTTGGCAACACCGCGCTCATGAGAGCTTCCTACCAAGGCCAGGAGAGAATAGTGGCCGCACTCCTGGAGTTCGGAGCGAACCCCGACCTGAGAAATCATCGGGGAAACAGCGCGCTCATCTTCGCGGCGTACAAAGGTCACGCCGGAACGGCGAGGTTGCTGCTGGAAGCGGGGGCCGCGATAGACCTCGTCAATTATGCCGGTGAAACAGCTCTCATCAAGGCTTGTAAAGAGGGCTATGAGCCGGTGGTTACTCTGATGCTGAACAGAGGCGCAAGCCTCAAAATCGGACACGAGGCCCACCTGGAGACGTCCAACGGAGGCGCTTCCTCCCCGCATGGCGGAAGCCTCACTATGCAGTTGGAAAACGGAACTGAGCCGTTTTCCGGGAAGAGCCGCAGCCCGCTTGCGGAGGCATCCAAGAATGGCCACTTGGCCGTTGTGGAAATGCTCATCTCCTATGGTGCGCAATTCAATCGGGATGAGGAGCTGAGATATTCAACGCTGATCCAGGCTTTGCAGGAGGGCAGACAGTCTCTGGCCGAGAAGCTGATGAGCGATCAGGATACAGGCTGCGATAACAAGAACTTGATCAACGCAGCCCTGTACGAGGCCTGTCAGGCGGGTAATGTTGCCTGCGCAACAGCGCTCCTGGATAGGGGAGCGTCGCCCCTTGCCCATGACGGCCGAGGCAAGACCGTGCTGATGGCCGCGAGCAGCCACTGCACCGCGGAATTGGTGACGTTTCTGATCGCGAGAGGCGCCGAAGTGAATGCGGTTTCCAAGGCCGGCAACACCGCCTTAATGAGGGCTGCGTTCAAAGGCAGACGTGAGATCGCCCAGATTCTGCTCGAAAACAGAGCGGACCCGTTTGCCAAGAACCGACGGGGGCAATCCGCATTGAGCCTTGCCGCGATGAAGGGACATTCAGACTTGGTGGATCTGTTGCTTGCGAGAGCCCCAAGCCTGAGAAAATCGGAGGATCATCTTAAGACAGCGTTCATTCACGCATTCCGGAAAGGCCACCGCAGTCTGGCCGACAGGCTTCTCCACTGCGGGGGTCGGCTCCATGAAGAGAACGGACTGGGCTTGAATAACAACCAGGGAGCGGGGTCGCCTCGAACCGGATGGTAAGGAATTGTCAAGAAATGGTGTCGGCTCGGCAGCCGATTGCATCGCTTATTTCATGACATGCCTCAATGAATGGAGCGCGGCCCGGCGGTGTAGCGACATCAATGGCACCACGGCCCGTGCCGAGATGGTGGAAAACGGCCGGCGGGAACCAGCAGAACCGCTCATTCGGAAGGGACGCTTTCAAGAGAGCTGACCTTCGTCGGGGGAGGAGATCTTCTCATGACACCGGTTCCGATTACAGCAAATGTTGGAAGAGAACGATGAGCCGCAAGGATGGACCCTATTTCCGTCCCGATTTCGGGCAGGAACCTGAAGTCGACGATACGTTGACGCTCTCCAGGACCGGCCGCGGATTCACGGAAACTATCGTTCTTGACGACCTCTTCTCAACGGACGTCACCGCGTCGGGCAGTTTCGATTTGCGCGGCGTGGAGACAACCTCTTTCGGCAAGATCCTCAATGCTCTCCCCATGTTCGCTTTTCTCGCAGACAGGACGTACCGGATCATTTTCGTAAACGATGCGTTTAAGAAAGCCCAAAATCACGACACACCCGGATTGATGCCCAGTCTTGATCAACTGCTCGTCCGTGAATCTCATCTGGCCAAGGTTCAATCCTTGATAGACGATGTGTTTCAGAGGAGAAAGCACAGACTTCTCGAGACCTTATTTACCTTCGGCAATCGCAAGGTCTGGGGACGTTTGCACCTCCAGCCCCTCAGAATGATCCGGGATCGGTTCGTTTTGCTGCTCGTGGAAGATCTCACTGCTGAGAAGCGCGAGATCATCCTTAACAAGAGGCATCAGGAAGACCTCCGAAAGTCTCGCGATGAGTTTGAGAAACGCGTACATGAACGAACCGCTGAACTGTCGCAGGCCAATGAGCAGATGAAACAGGAAATTGCCGACCGAAAGCGCGCTGAGGCAAGCCTCAGACTGGCGGCCAGCATAGTGGAGAGCAGCAATGAGGCCATACTGGTTACCGACAAGGAGGGGAAAGTCATTCACGTGAACCAGGCTCTAACGAGAATAACCGGCTACTCAAGGGACGAGTTGCTGGGCAAATCCCCCCGTGCCCTGATCGCTTCCAGGCAAACCGGCCAATCATTTGACGAGGTGTGGGAGGCTCTCGTTCAGAACGGAGAATGGAAGGGAGAGATAGTGGGGCTGCGCAAAAGCGGTGAATCCTATCCCAAACTTCTCTCGCTGAATGCCGTGGAGAGCAGTACACGAGAGACCTCTCATTATGTGGGCATATTCAGCGACATCACGGACATCAAGAAGACTGAGCAGCGTCTTCATCGCCTTGCTCATTACGATCAGCTCACGGGATTGCCGAACCGGGTTCTTTTTCAGGACCGCCTGAAACAAGCTTTCGCCGTCGGCCGCAGAGAACGCCGCCTCGTAGCCATCATGTTGATGGACCTGGATCGTTTCAAGAACATAAATGACACCTTGGGTCACAACTTTGGTGACCGGTTGCTCATTGAGGTGGCACGCAGACTCGTCGGCTGCCTTCGGAGCACTGACACCGCGGCCCGATTAGGTGGGGATGAGTTCAGTGTGATCCTGCAGGGGTTGAAGGGTCCGCACGCCGCGGGGGTAGTGGCGCGCAAGATTATCGGCGTCATCTCCGAGCCCATCGAACTGGATGGACGCGAGGTATTCATTACCACGAGTATCGGCATCGCCCTGTTTCCTGTTGACGGGGACCTGCCGGGCCGGTTGCTCCAAAATGCCGACACAGCCATGTACCATGCCAAAGAACAAGGTAGAAACGACTTCCAGTTCTTCTCAAAGGAAATGAATAGCAGGGTCCTGAAAAGACTGGAGTTGGAACACGGTCTCCGAATTGCGCTCACTCGAAATCAATTCGCACTCCACTATCAGCCTACCTTGGATCTGAAGACCGGCGGCATCATCGGCATGGAAGCTCTCCTGAGGTGGGTTCGTTCATCTGAGCGTTGCGTATCTGCCGCGCACTTCATCCCATTGGCTGAGGAGACCGGGTTGATTGTACCTATCGGTGAGTGGGTACTGCGCCAAGGCTGCCTGCAAACCAGAAAATGGCAGGACATGGGAATGCCGCTCTTGAGAATCTCAGTCAATTTCTCGGCACGCCAGCTCAGGCAGAAGAACATAGCCGAACTCGTCTTCAAGATCCTCAGCGAAACGAAACTCGATCCGGCACTCCTGGAAATCGAAATGACCGAAAACGTCATGATCGAAGACTCCGAATCCACCATGGATATCCTTGAGGAACTCAGGAGGAGAGGAGTCAAGATATCCATGGACGATTTCGGGACAGGGTATTCTTCGCTTGGATATTTGCGAACGTTCCCGTTGGACAAGGTGAAAATCGACCGATCTTTCCTGAAGCACATTTCGACCGACCCCCACGACCAGGCATTGGTCAAGGCCATTTTGGAAGTGGCCCACACAAGGGACCTCAAGGTTGTTGCAGAGGGCGTAGAAACCGTTGAGCAGCTCGACTTCCTTAGGTCCAACAACTGCGATGAAGCGCAGGGATTTCTCTTCAGTCCGCCGGTGTCCTCCAACGAGTTCACCGAGATCCTGAAAAACGACAAGATCAAAGGTCTGCTGAGCGCAAAGCTCCCTAAGTGACCCCTCCGCTGGACGAAGAATACCGTTGAACTCGCCGCAGTTTTGTCTTACTATCCCAGATTGCACACTTTGAAGTGTTGCCCGCCACGGCCTCATCGAAGACACCACGCGAGAGGCGCTCTGGTGATCAGCCGCAGTCTCATGAACCACCCCGCATTTGAGGAGGCGCCGGGCGTGAGCGCGGCCGAAGTGTACGGATCGGAACGATTTTCCAAGGCCCGCGGCCTGACCAAGGAGAAGAGATGAGTCCCGCCGGAGCGGCGCTCGCTTTGTGGCTTGTCCTGACCGCCCTGATAATCGTAGTGCCCACCTTAGTGGGTGTGGTGCGCATTCGGTCCATCACGGCAAACAGAAGTAACAACCCTGAATCGCGGTCATTTTCGCGTTGCGAAGTACTTGTCCCTCTAAAAGGCGTTTTTCCCAATCAGATGAGAATACTGTCATCCATTGTGAACCAGAATCACCCGGCTTACCAAGTCATGTTCATTCTGGAAAGCGACACTGACCCCGGAAACGAGCCAGTGGACCTCCTTTGCCGACAGTATCCCCATGCGCGTAAGGTCATAAGCGGCGTGAGTAGCAAGTGCGCCCAAAAGAACCACAATCTTATCGCCGGCATCAGTGCCCTCCGGAACGACACGGAGACCATCGTTTTATGCGACAGCACCAATGAGGCGGACGCCGGATGGCTGGTGCGGTTTACCAAGCCCATTGATACGCGGAAAGCGGATGTAGTCACCACCCACAGGGATTTCGACCCCTTGCCTCCCAACATGGGAGGCGTATGCCAGGCCATCTACGGTTCAATGATGTTGGTTCTCCAATGGCTGATAACTATGCCCTGGGGAGGGGGAACAGCGATACGTAGGGAGACTTTCGAGAAACTCGATGTGATGGAACGGTGGGCAACCAACGTCAATGACGATATGGTCCTGGGTAACAGTCTTTACAAGGCCGGCATCGGCGTGAAGCTTGACCTGAAAAACCGTCTGCGAACGCCGCTGTACCGTCAGTCCGTCAGCGGATTCCTGACATTCATGGACCGCCAGATCATCAACCCCAAGTTCACCAATCCTGTTATATGGCTTTTTATCGTGGTATCCGTACTGAACAGCCTGGTCAATATTTCCACGGCAATGGTTCTTTCCGCTCTCTTTTGTCTTGGAATGGTAGGCGCCGCGATCGGCTGGGTGTCCGTGGCCTGTGTTGCAATGTTTGTGGTCTGGAGCGGGCTGCTGCGTAGTATTCATCCTTTCCCGATTCCCTTCCTCAGATGGCTCGCCACCTGTTTTGGCGGGCTTTTTCTCGGTGGCTTCGTCTGTTTGAGGTCCATTTTCAGGGACTATATCGTCTGGCACGGACGCACGTACTTCGCGGGTCGAGGCGGCAGAGTCCTGGGCGTCAAGTTCCACGAGTGAAGCCGCAGGCCGGCCCGTTGTGCATTGCGCCACGACGATGACGGCATTCTTCGGTACGGCGTGATCCTTTAGGCCCACCACTCTAAAACGCGGCCCCGCGTGGCGTGCGGTCACGAGATGATTCTAAAATTGCTTGACATTTTGGCTCACAGGCGTTAACCATATAACCTCTTGCCATTTGGTCTTGCCCGTGTGTCGGTTGTCTTCTCCGGGGTCGCCGACTGCCGGGGGAAGGGGGTGAAGACCTGTTCAATGCTCATATGGGATGGCAGACGCTGTTTGGACTCAGGAGGATTTAGCTTCCGTTATTCGCCTTGCGCAGTCAGAGGCTCGGATCAGGGCTCATTGGAGGGGTTTTCTTCACTGAAGCTCCGGGATTTTCGGAAAACCCGATTCCCGAGCGGCAAAGGCCGGCGTTGCGTGGCAGCAGATCCTACATGGCCCAATGAGAACGTCCCCGGCGTATGGAGGAGTGGTTCATGAATAAATCCGACTTGGTAAAAGCCCTGGCCAAGGAAATGGACTTGCCCATGCGAAAGGCCGAAGAGATAGTGGACATGGTCTTCAGGACGATGACCGCAGCTCTCGTGGCCGGCAATCGCATAGAAATACGCGGGTTCGGCTCTTTTGTGGTCAAGGAGTATGAAGGTTATACGGGAAGAAACCCCAAGACAGGCGACAAAATCACTGTCAGCAGAAAATTCCTGCCATTCTTCAAGACCGGTAAGGAACTTCGGGAAAGAATCAACTCCGACGAACCGGAAGAGGAATAGCCGAAAGAACCCGACTGTCGGGAGATTGAGTCACGTCCGGGAATTATCACCGATCCATACGAAAAGCATACATGCCTTGCGGTCTCAGAGGTTTTCCATCACTTCCCATGACAAAAGAAACAGGCGCCGGGAGTTCCCGTCTGGTGGGGCTCTTCATGGGAGCGCTCATCTTGGGCGCCTTGACCCTCCAGTATGGCCAATCCGCACTCGCACGGGAATCAGCGGCGCGGGCCTTTGACCGCTCACACTATATTCTCCCCCGGGACATCCGCAAGAATGCTCTGTCCTTTGCAGGGGTTCCCATTCCCCTCGATCGGAAGGAAGTCCGCCGTCGGGTAACGGAACAGTTGAACTTCCTTCTCATGGACCGCCGCGCGGTCATGATGGAATGGTTCGACAGGATGTCCCTGTATGGCCCGTTAATCCGCGGCATCCTCAGAAACGAAAAAGTCCCGGAGGATATGATATATCTGGCCGCTCTTCTGAGCGATCTCTTGCCGAATGCCCGGAATAAGTCGGGAGGAGTCGGCTGGTGGGCGCTCGGCTCATTACCTGAGGCCAAGTCCCCCAAGGTCGTCCAATGGGTTGCCACAAACAGTTGGGATGACCGGCGGGATTTCGTGCTTTCCACAAGGATCGCCTGCACCTGGTTCCAGTGGCTTCACGGAAGGAAGACCACGGACAACTGGCTTCTTGCGATCAGCGCGTTCCTGGACGGCACGGACAAAGTGCAGGACGTGGTAAGCAAAGCGCCGCGTTACTCATATTGGGAGCTGGTTATGCCCCAGCGCTCGGAGATAATGGTTCCCCGGTTGGTCGCGCTCAAGATCATAGACGCTCACAGGGATCTCTACGGAGTGGACGTCACTTCGCCCCCCGCGTTGTCCTATGATCTTTTTGACAAGCTGAAATTGCGCAAGGATCTTCCTCTCCATGTCGTCGCGCGATGGTGCGGCACGAATCCCAGAGCCATCTGGGAACTCAATCCCGGCGTCTCCCCATCCACCGGAGTTCTGCCTAAGCCCGACAAGCGCAGCCCTTCCGGATTTCCTTTAAGAGTTCCAAAAGGCATGGCAGGTAAGGTGAAGAACCTGCTGGAAAAGCAAGGTTATCTCTGAGCAACGGCGTCTCCTGAGAGAAAGGCATGGCTGAGCTTCAAGACATGAAGATCGTTGCGTTCAGTTGCACCTATTGCGCGTACAACGCGGCAGACCTCGCCGGCTCCATGCGGCTCCAGTATCCGCCCAACGTGCGAATCGTCAAGTTGCTGTGCACAGGAAAAATCGAGCCTATCCTTATACTCGAGGCTTTCAGAAGAGGAGCGGACGCGGTTCTTGTCGCGGGCTGCATGGAAGGAGAATGCCATTTCCTCGAAGGCAATCTACGGGCGCGTCAGATAGTAGAATATACGAAGGGCTTGGTAAGTGAGGCCGGCATCGATCCGCTTCGCCTGGAGATGTTCAACATGAGCGCTTCAATGGCCCGGACATTCGTCCAGGCTGTGCAGACCATGACGGATCG
>DYLG01000076.1 GCA_020722215.1 Desulfomonile tiedjei | reverse complement strand
CGAGCGATGTCGTGCTTGCCGGCCGCGTGCCGGATGCCGGTAATCACGACGCGATACTGTATCTCGGAATTGTTCTGCACCATAGCCGGCTCTCCTGGCGCCAATCACTTCAGAGAATTCGCGTTGCCTGTCTGTACCCTGCCGCCAGTTGCTCCAGCACTTGCTCCGCTTCCGCCGGTCGGAGACTCGCATCAGCGCTCTGCTTGAGCAGTCGAACGTATATCCGCGTCGCGAGATCCCCACGGGCTTCGGGTTCCAGACTGTTGCGCCTGGCAAGAAACGTGGCCGTCAGACGATAGTCCGCCGGAGTCATGTCTGCCACCACTGCGCGGAATTCCATCTCTTGGAGATCTTCCTCTTCACCGAAACGGATATCCTCCGGCGGGTTTGCCGATGTGTCGATTACTACAAGAGTCCCGGCTACGAAGTCACCCAAACGGCGATGCTTTGCATCGATGAACATGCACACCAGGCCTATGGGATAAACGTCCCCAAGAACGTCGCCGAAGCGCACGATGTTGCGTATGGCAGAGTCCACAAAGGTGATGGGCCTTCCGTCCTTTCTGATGACCCGAACGTCAAATATTCTCTTGCCGGGAGTGGAACCGCTCCAAATGTACTCGAACAACATGAAATAACCGGTGGTCGCAAGAGCGTAGATCAGGATGAGTATTGCCCACAACCACGGCCCGATCCTGTGCGACGCGTATCCGACCCATTCCGAGAGAGAATTCCGGAAAGGCAGGACCCGATTGATCAGCAAGAGCACCAGGACCAACACGAACAGAAACCCCAGTTGGATTGACCGGTCCACGATATAGGCCACGCTTCGCGAGCCAAGGCCCGCGAGCTGGAATTGAAGCTCGAAATGCTCAGGCGTTTGGATGATTACGGTGTCCGGCTTTTGTTTCACGGCATTGCGCAGGACGTGGTATGATTGCGTTCCGCATAGGTCAACGGTAAGAGGTCACCGGGGAGACCCCCGCCCGAACCGTGCATGTCTCCGCCCGATTCCGCACCGAAAGGGATGCTTGAGACGCAATGAATATAGACGACTTTGTGAGAGAACGCAAAGACGATTGGAAAAAGCTGGAAGAGATCGCATCCAAGTTGCGGCCCGCAATGCCGCCGCGGCTGAGCAAGGAGGAATTGTGGCAACTTGGAAAACTGTACAAGGGCGCGGTCTCCGATCTGGCGCTGCTCAAGGGCTCCGGCCTCGCCGCCGAAGCGGACCGAGCGCTGGCCGCGTACCTCAACGGCCTGCTAATACGGGTTCATGGAGTCATCTATCGGAAACCGCCGTTCCAATGGGCATCCGTCCGGGAGTTCCTCGTTGCCGGTTTTCCGGCAGCGGTGAGAGAAGCATCGGTGTTCGTTCTCATCTCTGCTTCGTTGATGCTGCTGTTCTGGGTTACGGGATTCGCTCTGGGCCTTGAGCAACCCGGATTCATCGAGATGCTCGTTCCGGAGCGGATCATCCAAACTGTCGAACGAGGGGGCGTCTGGTTCAACGATCTTTTTGCCATAGCGCCCCAGGCTTCCAGCAGGCTGATGACCCACAACATCTCCGTGACTTTCTTCGTAGCTGCTGCAGGAATCACGTTCGGATTGGGTACCGTGTTTCTACTGGCGCTCAACGGATTGCTCCTCGGCACGGTCTCGGCCCTTTGCTTGAAACACGATTTGTCCCTGGAGTTCTGGTCCTTCGTGCTTCCTCACGGCAGCATGGAGCTGACTGCAATCGTCATTGGAGGGGCTGCGGGCCTGATCATAGGCCATGCTCTCATAGACCCCGGCCCGTACCGAAGGAGTGACTACCTCTCCTTAAGAGGTAGACTTGCCGGGCAGTTGGCGCTGGGTTGCGTTCCTCTACTTGTCCTGGCGGGCATAATCGAGGCTTTTTTCTCTCCGTCTCCCTTGCCGAGCTGGATAAAGCTAGCGTTTGCCGCTGTGCTGTTTCCTTTGCTTGTGGCTTTCTTTGCGTTGTCCGGCCGCAAGGAACAAGAGGTCCTCCACGCATCCGCTTCCGGAGGCAAGGCAAAAACGTGGGCTTCGGTTCCGGACCCGTCGAGATTACGCGCATCATTCCGCTCTCGCCGGACTTCTTGAGGAACCTCTAACAGTTGACTGCGAAGAAGAAGGAATTAACCACCAAGACACGAAGCCCTTCTATCTCGGACGAATCCCCCGTCCTGCGGAACGGGGTCCGGTAGAGGCGGTTGGCGAACCGCCCCCACTCCGTCTCGACCAAGCCTTCATTGTGTCTTGGCGCCGTGGTGGTTTGATTTGGCCGTGGAAGGCGTGTTCATGCCGAACTATTGCTGCCCGGGCTACAACCCCGATCCTCATCCTGTTGATCGGGCGAATGAATTGGATTATAATAACAAAACAAATAGGTTATGAACTCGATTGACCCGAAAGAGGTTGTCATGTCCGATCCCATTCGCTCTCTTCGCAAAGATTTGAAAAGCCGCCTATCGTCAACCGTGGAACCGGCGGCCGAAGGGTTGAAGGTTCATCGAGTTTTCTCCCGCCCGGATCAGAGCCCGTGGGATGTTGTGGCCTGGGGAGCGCGCTCGGCAGTTATCCGCAACGAGAAAAGGGAGATCCTCTTCATGCAGTCAGACGTTGAAGCTCCGGTCTCCTGGTCGGACATGGCTGTTAACGTGGTGGTATCGCGATATTTTCGGGGAGCGCCCGGCACACAGGATCGGGAAACCAGCATCAGACACATGATCGCCCGCGTGTTGAACGCTATACACCGTTGGGGAGTCGAGCAGGGTTATTTCGCGTCCCAACAGGATGCGGATATCTTCAGAGACGAGCTTGTCGTGATGATCCTCCGCCAGATGGCTTCGTTCAACAGCCCTGTGTGGTTCAACGTAGGCGCTGACGAGCGCCCCCAGTGTTCGGCCTGTTTCATTCTCCACGTGGATGACAGCATGGAATCCATCCTCGAATGGTACAAACAGGAAGGCATGATATTCAAGGGGGGTTCCGGTTCCGGCGTGAATCTGTCCCGTTTGAGATCGGCCAGGGAACCGCTTGCCCGAGGAGGCACCGCATCCGGCCCGGTCTCCTTCATGAGAGCTGCGGACGCATCAGCGGGTGTGATCAAGTCAGGCGGCAAGACTCGCCGGGCTGCTAAGATGGTGATTCTCGACGCGGACCATCCGGACATTCTCGAATTCATAAAATGCAAAGCCGATGAGGAAATGAGGGCAAGGGTGCTGGCCGGCGCGGGGTTTCCGGAGCCGTCGGAAATCGGAGCAGGGGCTCTCGTGTCCTTCCAGAACTCCAACCACTCGATCAGGGTACCCGATGCATTCATGGAAGCGGTTAGGGACAACGGCTCATGGCAGACGAGATACCTACTGTCCGGTGAAGCGGCGGACACACACAGCGCTCGCGCCATTTTGCGAGAGGCAGCGCGTGCGGCCCACATGTGCGGTGATCCCGGCATTCAGTTCCACGACACCATAAACGCCTGGCATACATGCCCGGAGAGCGGTCCAATCACAGCGTCCAATCCGTGCTCGGAATACATGCACGTTGACAATTCCGCATGCAATCTTGCCTCGTTGAGGCTGACAGCGTTTCTCGACGGCAACACGTTCCGGGAAGCCGAGTTCCGGCACGCGGTGGATATCATGATTACAGCTCAGGAGATCCTGGTGGACAATGCCGGTTATCCTACAGCGGCCATTGAGGAAAATTCCAGGAATCTCAGGGCATTGGGACTCGGATACGCGGACTTGGGCGCTCTGCTCATGGAGTTGTGCCTGCCGTACGATTCGGATGCAGGCCGCTGCTGGGCCTCCGCAATCACCGCTCTTATGACCGGCGAGGCTTACGTTCAGTCCGCGAGGCTTGCCTCCATCAAAGGACCGTTCAATGAATTCGACAAGAACCGTGAAGCCATGCTCGGGGTGATGGAAAAACACCGGGCCCGCGGCCGAGAGTCCGCTCACGACGCGGTTGCCGCGGAACTGAGCGGTGCAGTGGTGAAGACGTGGGACCAGGCAGTGGAGTTGGGCACTCGTCACGGGTACAGAAACTGCCAGACAACGGTGCTGGCTCCCACGGGCACTATCGGGTTCATGATGGACTGCGATACCACAGGCGTCGAACCCGAGATGGCCCTGGTGCTATACAAGAATCTCGCGGAAGGCGGACGGCTGCGAATAGTCAACCGGACGGTTCCGCGGACGCTGGAGAAGCTTGGATATTCCGTGACGGAGATAGATCGTATTGTGGCTCACGTTGAAGAGACGGGCACAATGGAAAACTGTTCGGACCTGCACGAGGAACATCTGCCCATATTCGATTGCGCGTTCAAGCCGAAAAGCGGAAAAAGATTCATTTCCCCCAAAGGACATCTCCTGATGATGGCTGCTGTTCAGCCGTTCCTGTCGGGCGCGATATCCAAGACAGTGAATGTGCCCAATGAAACCACGGTTGAGGAGATCGAGGAGATTTTCAGATTCGCCTGGCGGAAGGGCCTGAAGTCCGTGACCGTGTACAGAGACGGCTGCAAGGCATTTCAACCGGTGAGGCTCGCGGAACCATCACCCGCGGCCGTAAGCAGGCCTGTGCGCAAGCGCCTCCCTGTGGATTGCCGCAGCGAGCGCCACAAATTCCAGATTGCCGGCCAAAAGGGATACATTCACACGGGATTCTATGAAGACGGCAAAGTCGGGGAGATATTCATCCGCATGGCAAAGGAAGGGAGCACCATCTCCGGACTGATGGACACCATAGCCACTTTGACCTCCATTGCTCTCCAGTACGGAGTTCCCTTGGAAACGCTGGTGAACAAGTTCAGCCATGTGCGGTTCGAGCCCTCCGGGTTTACAAGCAATCCCGAGATACCCATTGCCAAATCGCTGACCGACTACATATTCCGCTATTTGGGGACCCGATTCCTGGATAAGAAGCAACAGGAAGCCGCGGGACTTCTCTCCAGCGAGCACCTGCCTCACGACTTGTCGGAACCGTTTCTGGCACAGGTGGACCATCTCCGGGTGCAAACGGATTCGGAGATCTCGTACCACCAGCAGTCCGACGCTCCCTCATGCCACGAATGCGGAGCAATAATGGTACGCAACGGCTCCTGCTACAGGTGCTACAATTGCGGGGCCACCAACGGGTGTTCATGAGGGTTGTCGGGCCCGCCAAGACCAGCCCTCATGACTGAATGCTCACGCAACCGGACGAAAATCCGTTGCTCAAATCTGCGGCTCTTTGTATTATTAATTCTTGTGCCCACACCAAGGAGCGCTCATGGAAGACCTGATAGCAAAAGCCGCAGACTTGCTCGCCCGCGCGAGAAACGCCATAGCCCTTACAGGCGCGGGAATCAGCACCGAATCGGGCATCCCTGACTTCCGCAGTCCCGGAGGTCTGTGGGAGCGGGTGGATCCTGCCGAGTTCTCTATAGATCGGTTCCTCCAGAATCCCGGACGGTTCTGGCGAATCCATTTGGACATGAAAAGATCCGGCGACTTCGATTTGGCATCGGCAAAGCCGAACCCTGCGCACTTTGCATTGGCCAGAATGGAGGAGCTGGAAATCCTCAAGTGCGTAATCACCCAGAATGTGGACAATCTCCATCAAAGAGCCGGATCAACCGAAGTGGTGGAATTCCATGGGAATCTGCTCAGGGCCGCGTGCATGAAATGCCGGTCCCTTGAGCCCATCGAAGACGTTGAGGAGCGCCTCCTCCAGGGAACCGAAGAAACGCCTCGGTGCAAGAAGTGCGGCGGCGTTGTGAAGCCCGACGCGGTGTTTTTCGGGGAGGCCATTCCTTCCAAGGCAATGGCCGTGTCGCAGGTTCAGACGCAGAGGTGTGACGTGCTTCTTGTGGTTGGGAGTTCGCTCCAGGTCTTTCCCGCGGCTCAGATTCCCATAACCGCCAAGATGAAATCCCCTGCCGCGAAGGTTGTTGAAATCAACCGTGATCCTTCGGCTCTCCACAGGGAAGTAACGGATATCCTGCTGCTGGGCAGCGCAGGAGAGATCCTCCAGAGGCTTCTCCGAGCGGTAGAAGACAGGATCGCGGACCGCATGCTTTGATGGCGGAGCTTCGGAACGAGGAAGACCACCAAGGCCGGAAGAAAGAAATCCAACCACCAAGGCGCCAAGACACCAAGAAATCCCAACATTGATTTCTTCTTGGTGGCTTTGTGTCTTGGTGGTGAACATTCGTCCTCAGCGAGGGTTGTCGTGCTCTTGATCGCGGGCCAAGAGGCTCCTCATTCCGTTAGCAATTTCTTGGAGGGAATCAACAAGGTCCGAATGCTCTGTCCCATGAACTTCTATGAAATCCTTCCATACATTCACGAGTTGAGCAATGCTCGATGAAATGGCACTCACGTCGCGCCATAACTCTTCGATATCATGCCGCAGATTGTCCAGTTCCTTGTTCTGATCCATTCGTGCCTCTGTGCGCCGCGAATTTCGTCTCTTCAAGAAACAGTCTAGCACAATCCTGATGATGGGGACCCCCGGCAGACGAGTAGGAATTGACTCCCGAAAAAAAAAGTCTATACTAGGTAGGCTGAGATTGTGGATCGGCGGAAAGGAACATCATGCGGTTCTGGCGATTGCCCTTGGATTCGGAAAGCCATTCCATCCCCCACGGGATGGTGCATATCATCGAGAACCGGTGCAAGGGATGCGGGTTCTGCATAGAATTCTGCCCCAACGGATGTCTCAAGCAGAGCAAGCGGTTCAACGCAAAGGGGTATCACCCTCCGGAACTGGTGCTTCAGGCGGATGATTGCGTTGACTGCGGGCTGTGCACGCTGATATGTCCGGAATTCGCCATCTTCACCGAACTCAAGGCGCCGAAAAAGATTACGGAGGAGGATATCCGGAAGGTGACCACCCGGTATTCGCGGAAGGACACCAGATTTATCAAGCCGTGAAGAGGGACGATACTCCTGGTTTTCTTCATCTGGCCACAATACCCATCGCGTTTTCGGCACAGGCAAATTTTTCCCACAAGAGCATGCAATACCTCCTCCAACCTGCAGCCGTATGACGGTGCGGGTCGGAAAAGCGGAAGTATCGCGGTTCAAGCGCTGGCAAACACTCCGAGCGAAGAAGAAGGAATGAACCACCAAGACACGAAGCCCTTTTTGTCTCGGACGAATCCCGCATCCTGCGGGACGGGGTCCGGTAGGGGCGGTTGGCGAACCGTCCCTACTCCGTCTCAACCAGGTCTTCTTTGTGTCTTGGCGCCTTGGTGGTTGGATTTGTGCTTCGAAGGGATGTTCATGCTGAACTGTTGCAAACGCTGTTTCTCGAGTTGATGCATGTCGGATAAAGATGTACTCACAGGTGAGCATTTCATACACGGCGACGCGGCTTGCGCTGAGGGCGGATTAGCCGCGGGATGCCGGTTTTTTGCGGGCTATCCCATAACTCCCGCTACCGAGGTGGCCGAACGAATGGCCAGACGGCTGCCGCAAGTGGGAGGGGTGTACATTCAGATGGAGGACGAGATCGCGTCCATGGCTGCCATTCTTGGCGCGTCATGGGGCGGGGTGAAGTCGATGACTTCCACTTCAGGGCCCGGTTTTTCATTGATGATGGAGAACATCGGCTTGGGCATGATGACCGAGACGCCGTGCGTGGTGGTCAACATCCAGAGAGGCGGGCCTTCAACCGGACTGCCCACCTTGGTGGGCCAGGCCGACGTGATGCAGGCAAGATGGGGTTCCCATGGGGACTACGGCTGCATCGCGCTGGCGCCTTGTTCTCCTCAGGAATGCTTCGATCTGACCATTCACGCGTTCAACTTGTCGGAGATCTATCGACAGCCTGTTTTCGTCATGGCGGATGAGGTGGTGGCGCACATGACCGAAAGGGTTGTGATCCCTCCCAGGGAAAAGATTCATATAGTCGGACGCAAAAAGCCCACGGGCAATCCCGGGGATTACCTGCCGTTCGATTCGGCCGGTCCGTTGCCGGCTCCCATGGCTGTTGCCGGGGATGGTTTCCATGTTCACGTCACCGGCCTGACCCACGATGAGAGAGGATATCCGGTTATCACCGATGTGGTCCAAGAGAGGAACGTTCGACACCTGGTGGACAAGATCCGCGACAATGCCCACAAGATCATAAGCGTTGAAGAGACGGCTCTGGAGGACGCGGACGTTGTGTTGATCGCGTACGGGTGCACTGCCCGCGTTGCACGCCAGGTTGTGGAGGATCTCAGAGAAAAGGGCCTTAAAGTGGGCCTTGTTCGACTGATAACCATCTGGCCCTTCCCCTCGGACCTTATCAGGCGGTTGGCAGACAGGGTGAAGGCCTTTGTGGTTCCGGAAATCAACTACGGTCAAATGGCGTACGAAGTTGAACGGGCCGCGGCCGGGAAAGCGGAGACGGTTCTGTTCGGCGTGATGGGCGGTTCGGTTCACACGCCCGAAGAGATCGAAGACCTGGTCATGGAGTACCTTTGAGCCGCCGCGTCTGCCTTGCCATGAAGAACAGCAGCCGCCGTGGAATATACGGTAGAGCGGGCTCTGCCCGCGAATTTCGTCGGGCGGCGGACCTAATGTGCTGTAAAAAATATGTGCGATTGATTGGTAGGGGCGGGGTTCAAACCTGCCCGTAGGGTGAATTGAGTCGGACACAAAACATTGGCTCACGGCATTCATAAAGGATGCAAACATTACGGAGTTCCCATGAAAAGGCATCTCAGAGAACTTCAACCCTTCAATAAAGAGGCCGAAGACAAGCACATCAGAGAAGGGCACGGCCTGCATCCCCTGGATGCATATCTCAAGCCCGGCAGAATCCCCCACATCTGGTGCCCCGGATGCGGCCTGGGCGTTGCCCTGACAGCGTATATAGAAGCCCTTCACAGAAAGAAGTTTCCTGTGGACCAGTGCTCAGTGGTCTCAGGTATAGGATGCACCGGCCGCATTGCGGGTTACCTGGACATGGACACGTACCACACCACTCACGGCCGCGCCATTCCCTTTGCTACCGGGCTTGCCCTGGCCAGACCCGATCTTCACATCACGGTTTTCTCCGGCGACGGCGATCTGTTCGCCATCGGAGGCAACCACATGATCCATGCGGCAAGGCGTAACGTCAACCTCAAGGTGATATGCGTAAACAATTTCAACTATGGCATGACCGGCGGTCAGGCAGGGCCCACGACGCCCATAGACGCCAAGACTTCCACCACGCCCATGGGAAATGCGGAGCCCGGATTCAACCTGCCGCATCTGGCGCATGCGTCCGGAGCGATCTATGTGGCCCGCTGGACTACGTTTCACCCGAGGCAGCTTGTCCACTCAATTTCCGAATCGTTCGATAGAAAAGGGTTCACGTTCATTGAGGTAATTGCACCCTGCCCCATTGGATACGGCCGGCCCAATAAGCTCGGAGACGGTTTGGAAGAAATGCGTTACTACAGGGAGATGTCCGAGGTGCGCAACGGAGCCGATCCCGGCACCGCCGAGATCCGACTGCGCGACAAGATCCTCGTGGGGAAATTCGTGGACAAAGAACGCCCCGATTTTCTTGAGAATTACAACAACCTTGTCATCGCCAAGGCTCAAGCCGGGAAGAAGGGCAGAGCCGCATGACCGAAAAACAGGAGATCCGACTGGCAGGCTTCGGAGGCCAGGGAATCATTCTCTCCGGGCATATTTTGGGAAAAGCTGCGGCTCTGTTCGAGAAAAGGAACGCGGTCTTCACCCAGAGCTATGGTCCCGAAGCCAGAGGAGGCTCATGCAGCGCAGACGTGGTGGTGTCGGACGGAGCGGTCCATTATCCGAAGGTGGGTAAACCGCATGTACTGGTGCTGATGAGCCAGGGCGCGCTTGCCACGTACGGCGGCAAGATCAGGTCCGACGGCATCATGTTGCTGGACGAGGATCTGGTCAACCTGGAACAGAACGCCGAAGGAATAACCGTTTACCGAGTGCCTTTCACGAGAATAGCCGAAGGTTTGGGCAAGCGAATCGTGGCCAATATCGTGATGCTCGGGGCGGTCACTGCCCTTGCGGGCGTGGTGGGATACGAAGCGATGAAGCAGTCGGTTCTTTCATCCATTCCCCCCGGAACGGAGGAACTCAACTTGGCCGCATTTCAAAAGGGTTACGATTACGGCGTCGCCTTGGCGGAGGGAAAACGGCCGGCGGTTTGAGAACATGGCCCGAAGAAGAAAGAATGAACCACCAAGACACGAAGGCCTTTTTTCCCGGACGAATCGCGCGTCCCGCGGGACGGGGTCCGGTAGGGGCGGTTCGCGAACCGCCCCTACGTGGTGCCTTTGTGGTCTGATTTGTGCTTTGAAGACACATTCATGGTGAACTGTTACCGCGGGGAAGAGCCCGACCCGTTTTCAGGAGGAATGAAGCCAATTGGAAGACACGCAAACCGTAGAAGGCACACAGCCGCTTCGCAATGACCTGCGCATCGGAGTGTATGTCTGTCATTGCGGAAAGAACATCGGCGGGACGGTGCGCTGCGCGGAAGTGGCGGAGTACGCCCGCAATCTGCCGGGGGTCATTCTTTCCCAGGATTCGTTGTACACCTGTTCGGAGCCGGGCCAAGACCAGATCAAGTCCGATATAAGACAGCACAAACTCAATCGGGTGGTGGTAGCTTCATGTACTCCGCGGCTTCACGAGCCCACCTTCCGGGCTGCGTGCCAGAGCGCGGGCCTCAATCCGTACCTCCTGGAAATGGCCAACATAAGGGAACACTGCTCCTGGGTGCACCTCCACAACAAGGACGCGGCAACGGAAAAGGCAAAGGAACTCGTGGCCATGGCAGTGTCCAGGGCGGCCAACCTCTCCCCGCAATTGGAATTGACCGTGCCGGTGATCCGTAAGGCGCTGGTAATCGGCGGCGGTGTGGCAGGTATTCAAGCCGCTCTGGACATGGCCGACGCGGGATACAAGGTCTATCTGGTGGAAAGATCGGGCAGCATCGGCGGGAGAATGGCCCAAATCGACAAGACCTTTCCCACAATGGACTGTTCCATCTGCATACTCGCCCCCAAGATGAGTGAGGTGGGACGCCACCCGAATATTGAACTGCTCACTCTGTCCGAGGTGGCGGAAGTCTCGGGCCATATCGGCAACTTCAAGGTGCGCGTCAAGAAGCGGGCGCGATACGTCACGAACGAGTGCACTGCATGCGGTGATTGCATCGAAGCGTGCCCTCAGTTGTCCCCGGATGAATTCGAGGCCGGCTTGTGCATCCGGAGAGCAATCTACATCCCGTTTCCACAGGCTGTGCCGTCGAAGTTCATGATTGACATGGACCACTGTCTGAACAACCAGGGCATTGTTGCGTGTGACAGGTGTTATCAGGCATGCGAGCACAAGTGTATCGACTTCGCCGACAGCGACCGGATGCTTGATCTGGAAGTGGGCGCCATCGTCGTAGCTACCGGTGTGGACGTGTACGATCCCACGCCGCTCACCGAATTGGGCTACGGCAAATTTCCCAATGTTATAACAACGTTGGAATTCGAGCGCCTCATCAACGCGGGAGGGCCTTCCGGGGGCGAACTGATACGCCCATCGGATCGACGCAGACCCCAAAAGGTAGCGTTTCTCCAATGCATCGGCTCCAGGAGCAAGCGAAGCAACCCGTACTGCAGCAATGTTTGCTGTATGAACACCATCAAGGATGCGCTGCTCATCAAAGAACACTGGCCGGAAACGGAGATCTACGTATTCTATATAGATATCAGGGCCTTCGGAAAGGGTTTCGAGGATCTGTTCATGCGTGCGCGCAGGGAGGGCGTAGTGTTCATCCGAGGAGTGCCGGGCGAAATCATCGAGGATATCCGGACGGACGACCTCACCCTTCTGGGAGAAAACACGCTTCTGGGACGTCATTATAAGTATCAGATGGACATGGTGATCCTCTCGGTGGGAATCAGGCCTCGAGCCGGAGCCGAGGCGCTCCAGCGAATGCTCAATCTTTCCGCGGACACGGATGGATTCTACATGGAAGCGCATCCCAAGCTGCGACCTGTGGACACCACCACCGGCGGTGTCTTTCTCGCCGGCGCGGCCGAAGGGCCCAAGGACATCAAAGACTCGGTGACCCAGGCATCCGCAGCAGCCTCCAGGGTAAACATCCTTATGAGCAGAGGCCAGGTCAGCATTCCTGCCATAACGGCCAAGATAGACCCTGACAAATGTACCGCGTGCGGCCTGTGCGCGCGAGTCTGCCCTTACCATGCCATAGAAGGAGGCAAAGACCTCGGGTACTTCCGTGTCATCGAGGCCGCTTGCCAGGGCTGTGGAGCGTGCGTGCCCGAGTGCCGGTTCGGCGCCATAGACCAAACTCACTTCAAGGAAGAACAACTTACCTCCCAGATCGATCGGGCATTGGAGCGGGATCCTCAGAACAAGATCCTGGCCTTTGCGTGCAACTGGTGTTCGTACGCGGGCGCGGATTTTGCCGGCGTGTCTCGAATTCAGTATCCCCCAAGTGTCCGCATCATACGAACCATGTGTTCCGGCCGCGTCTCCCCGCGGTGGATCGAGAAAGCCTTCCTCAAGGAAGCCGCCGCGGTTCTGGTTTCCGGCTGTCATCCCGCAGACTGCCACTACAACAATGCCAACCGCCAGACCGCGGCCAGAGTGGAGAGATTCTGGAAAAAAATGGAGCGGCTCGGCATGAACAAGGACCGGCTCAGGCTCGCCTGGGTCTCGGCTGCCGAAGGCGCTCAATTTGCCAAGGTAATTAAGGAAATGGATGGGCTCGTCAAAGGCCTTTCCTTGGAGGAGATCCGCCGGGACGCCGAACTGCTCAGACAATCGCTTGAAAAGAAGAGCAAAGAATCATGACCACCCTCAGACTATGGCAACACTTCAATAGAGAGGACCTTTACGAGTGTTATCAATGTGCCAGGTGCACCGGCTCCTGCCCTGCAATGGAGGTCGCTCCGGCCATTGGGCCCCGCGAAACCATTCTGCGATGCCTCAACGTCGGACACCAACAGGTTGCCGAAGACGAAAGGCTGTGGCTTTGTTGCACTTGCCACGTGTGCGAGGACCGGTGTCCTCAGCAGATCCCCATTGGTGATCTCCTCGTCGCACTTAGGAACTCAGCCGCCAGGAGAGGCAATATTCCCGGGAGGCTTGGTATGGCCATCGAGCTTCTGGCAAAGACCGGCCGTTCCATGATCGTCCATCAACTCGACGAAATGAGGGCCCACCACGGCCTTGAACCTCTTCAGCCGGTTGCCGCGGATGAGATTCGGGAAATACTGAGGAAAACCGGACTCAAAGAAGTCATAGAATTCTGATCGCCTGCGGTGAGTTCGCCTGATCAAACAAAAAGGTTACCATGAAGTATGCGCTTTTCCTGGGATGTGCCATCCCGATCAAGTATCCGGGTTTTGAAGCCGCCACAAGGCTTGTGTGCAAACGCCTGGGCATCGACCTTGTGGACCTTCCTTTTGCCTGTTGTCCGCCTGCAAGCAGCCTGAAAATGGTGCATCATCCGTCCTGGCTCGCCCTGGCTGCCAGAAATCTCTGCCTTGCCGAGGACGCGGGCCTGGACATAATCACGTTGTGCTCCGGTTGCGTCAACACGCTCAAGGAAGCCAACATATTGCTCAAACAGAGCGAAACTAAGCGGCGGAAGGTGAACAGGATCCTGGGGCAATTCGGCCACCACTTCAAAGGCGCCATCGAGGTCACACATATCCTTGACGTGCTCTACCAGGACACGTTCGTCGAAAGAATCATCAGGAACACTCAACGAGAGATCCCCCTCAGAGTGGGATGCCATTACGGTTGTCACTATTTCAGGCCCCCCAAGTACATGTATCCGGAGGAACTCTCTCCAACGGAGTCCTATGTTCCGGTGAAGATGGACCACCTCTTGTCCATCATTGGCGTCGAGCCGATGGAGTATTCGCGCAAATTCCTCTGCTGCGGGTATCCCTTGGGAGCGAACACGGATCAGGAAGCGGGTTACGCGCTGACGCGACAGAAGCTTTCCCTTCTCAATGAGAGAAACATTCAGGCACTATCGGTCATCTGCCCGTCGTGTTTCGAGCAATTCGACATGGGGCAAATCGTGCTGGATCGCAAGTACAAGGAAAAACAAAGGATGCCCGTCTTCTTCTTAACTCAACTCATCGGCCTGGCGCTGGGAATGTCCTACAAGGAAATGGGACTGGACGTGCATCGTGTCAAGGCGAAGAAACTTCTGACACAAGTCAAGGTGGAATAGCCATAACCATTGTCCGGAGAAACATGCGGTTACATCATTCTTGACATTGCCGCTACATAACAAGGGGTTAGACTACACCCTGGTCGGAACTTCAGTTCAGCGCGGTGGAGAGGGGAGATAAGTGGCACCGCGTCTCACGCACGTCCCCCCTATACACGCCCAAGACGGTCCCAGGCTTCTGCAGGGTACGCATCTGTCGCCTCGAAGCACCTCGCACCGGCCACAAGTCCGAGTTGTGCTCCCATTGCCGGTTCTCGAGCTGGAACCGGGCCGCCAGTGTGGATCACGCCACTCAGGTATAAACCTCTGGCTCGGTTGCACCTGCCTCCGGCCCGTGTCCTGTTGGAAAGCTAGACTGACCCCCATCTCGAAGGGGGCGGGCGATGCCGTTATGCTGATCAATAGGACCGACACGGCTATGGCTCCCAACATAATCACGCTCTGCCGGAGGATTCGGAAGCATTTCATTGGGATACCTCCCTTTTGGTGGAATCATTGACTCTGTCTTTGTACTTCCCGGGGAAAACGATTTTGTGACAAAAAATGCAGAATCGAAAGAAGCCCTATCAACCGCATATTCTTGGATCAGCCTATTCCGATCGCCTGGGCAGGCCGACGCAATCATACCAACGGTCATCCGGTTGAAACCGCATTGTGGTATCAGAGGTCGGAGTTCGGGAACCTAATCAGGGTATTGCGCCGGGGTCACGCGGAGGGGAATAGATATCGCGCATAGGCGTAAACGGCGTTTGTTTGCCGTCCCTTGTAACGACGTTGCCGTCAAGTATTGCAGCACAGCTATTGAGGAACACGAAGAGGGCCACGATCAGGACGAAGAATTTTCTCGTTCTCCGTCGGCCGCCAAGCGCGTTTATATCCTGGAGGGAGGCAGAGTTTCCCTCACATCCCTGCGTAGTCAACGCTGCCTGCTCAAACCGGTCCGCGTTCAAACAACTGAGGGCCGGACTTCGGACGGCGTTGGCGAATTGTCCTACAGTGTTCATCCTCATGTGTTCAATTGCGGACTGATATAGCTTCTGCAAACGTCTTTGTGCAGGCCGAGATTCGCTTACCCCGGCGAGTCTGACATGCCCGTGCGGCCACTGGGCAAACGCCAGACTGCCCGGGTCGCTCGGATCACTTCTTCACTGCTTCCCTTAAAGCCTTGGCGGCAGTGAACTTTGGTGCTTTCGTCGGTGGTATCTGTATCGGTTTTCGTGTTCGAGGGTTCACGCCCTTACGAGCCTTCCGTGCCACGACACTGAAGCTCCCCAGGTCGGCGATCCTGATCCGCTCTCCGGCATTCAGAGCATCGTGAATTGACGCGACGAGCGAGTCCAGGGCCAGTCCAGCGGCTTTCTTCGATATTCCGGCCTGCTCGGCCATATATCCTACCAACTCGGCCTTTGTCATGTTTACCTCCTTTGACCAATCCCAATCAATCATGAATGTCCAATCAAAGACCACAGCGCCTTATACAAACTATCCCGCAGGCTGTCAAGCACTATCCATGCCCCATTGGCTGCCCGCGCGCTTCCCGGCGCCAAACCGCGGTGGCGCAGGGGGGATGTCCATCGCGCATTATGGCAATATTGCCGGTGTGTTATGGCTCCGGCCTTGCGGCGCCCTCCGGAAAAAACTCAAACAATTTTATACTTGAATCCGTCTAAGGTCGCCGTGAATCCAATTCGCTTGCAGCGCGTCCTAAAATGAATTGCCTTAGCGGCCGGGCAGCCCGAGCGGAGTCTTGACCCCGCACGCTGTTTCGTCTAACTTGGCGGACGGAGCCTCCAATGGATTCAATGCCTTTCCTCCATGCCAACCGGATATTCACGATCTTCTTTGTTGAGGATCTCACCTTCGCCGAAGTCCGGCAAATTCTGGACGACCTGCTCGATTGCGAGGCATTTAATCCCGTCTCCCAGGAACGGTATATCCCCTATGAGATCCACCTTGAGCATTCATCCTTCTCGGTTTGGGTGTCGGAAATGGATGTAATAATCCGCCGCGATTGATATTCGCCAAAAGGACGCGGCAAAATAACCCCGGCGTCCATTTCGTCATCGGGCTGCCGTAGGGGTGACCGGCCGGTCGCCCCTTGAATCGCAGGCGAGCCGGACTGCCCCTCGTTCCCAGGCTCCAGCCTCGCTTCTCTTAGGGCCTGTCACTAAACAAACCATGCAATCGG
>DYLG01000075.1 GCA_020722215.1 Desulfomonile tiedjei | reverse complement strand
CGGAAGCACGTAGCGTGGTAAAGCGGCGCCAGGGGCACACCAGGTGGTTGGGGACAGAATGGTCAGGAAGGTTGAGTGCGTTAAGCAGGGAGACCTGTGCGATGGGTTAAGGAGGAACGTCCATTTAGAGAGTCGTTCGGAGTAACGGCATCGTACAGGAGTCAGAGCCTCCATAGTAGCGTTGAAGCGCCGTAATGGGCGTGGAGCCAAGGGAGGTAGGGAGGTGGATGCGTGAAAGACAGACAAACGGACCAACAACCGGTGACAGTGTCCCAAGAGGCTAGACGAGTCGGAGAGATCCGCGCCCGATGGTCGTGGGTTGAACCGTGCGTCCGGACGGATCGCATGTTGGCAGCCCTCGCACAGGGGGTGAAAGGCGGCAAATGGTACAGCTTGATGGACAAGATCTGCTCTATGGCCAACCTTGGTCAAGCCTTTACGAAAGTTAAGGCCAACAAGGGTCGCCCTGGAGTGGATCACCAGACGATCGAGATGTTCGAGGCCCGCCTGGAGGAGAACCTCAAGCGCCTTGCCGAAACGCTTCAGGACGGTACATACCGACCGCAAGCGATCAGGCGGGTGTGGATACCCAAACCGGGCAGCACGGAAAAGCGGCCCTTGGGTATTCCCACGGTTCGAGACCGGGTGGTCCAAACCGCTCTGCGCAACGTCCTGGAGCCGATTTTCGCGAGAGACTTTGCTGAGAATAGCTACGGGTTTCGACCGAATCGGCGCTGCAAGGACGCGCTGCGCCGAGTAGACGGCCTGCTGAAGGCCGGGTACATCCATGTGGTGGACGCAGATCTCAAGTCCTACTTTGACACCATGCCGCATCAGAACCTGCTTTCCCAGCTCCGCCGTAAGATCTCGGACAACCGGGTCTTGGCCCTGGTGGAAGCGTTTCCGGTTCAGGAGGTGATGGACACGGCCAAAGGCTGGACCCCGGAACGGGGCGCCCCCCAAGGAGCGGTCATCAGCCCGCTGTTGTCCAACATCTATCTTGATCCTCTTGATCATCTCCTGGCACAGGCCGGTATCGAGATGGTCCGGTATGCAGACGATTTTGTCGTCATGTGTCGGGGTCGGTCCGAGGCTGAACATGCGCTGACTGTGGTGCAGGAGTGGGCCGCTCAAGCCGGCCTCACTCTTCACCCAACCAAAACCCGAATCGTTGACGCCTCGCAAAAGGGCGGCTTTGACTTCCTGGGCTATCATTTCGAACGGGGCTATCGTTGGCCTCGGCCGAAGAGCCTGACGAAGTTCAAAGACTCGATTCGTCTTTGGACTCGGCGCTCCAACTGGATGAGCCTGGCGATGATCATCTCGAAACTCAACCCGATCCTCGCCGGCTGGTATGGATATTTACGACACAGCCACTATACTACCTTTCCACCGCTTGACTCCTGGATACGAATGCGCTTGCGCAGTATCCTGCGTCACTACGCCGGTGGTGAAGGCCGCGGTCGGGGGTTTGACCACAATCGCTGGCCCAATGCCTTCTTTGCCGAGCAGGGGCTGTTTTCCTTAGCCACAGCCCATGCTCCGGAGTGTCGATCCGCTCGGCGGTGAACCACCAACCGGAGAGCCGTATGCGGGAGATCCGCACGTACGGTTCGGAGGGGGGAGCGGCCGGGGTCACAACCGGTTGTTCCTACCCCTATCGATGGACGGGGTGCCGCAGCTATTACACGATTCCGATTCTTCCCTAGGCCGGCGGCCGGCAAGCACGTATCAGTCGTCGAACAGTTCGTCCTCCTCTCCGCCGACGCAGGGCATTTCTCCGTATCTTCGGAGGCGCCGCTGAAGAAGTTCGCTCTCTCTTGGAGAACATCTTGTCTTCCTCGAAGTCGAAAAACTTGGCCTGCTTGTTGTGCAGCATCTCCAGCATGGCCGTGCGCATGTTCCTGGCGCCCTTGATCACTAGTGGCCTCGTCGTCTCGTCCAGGAGATCGAAGCCGTTCTTGACGCGTTTCAAGGACAGTTCATTGCCGATTGAGGTGGTCGGCACAAAGTCAATACCCAGTGCGAAGATCTCGCCGATTTCCTTGTCCAACACGTCTCGGGGAAGGCGGTATCCGGAATCCCGTACCTCATCATGCCGCCCGGCTTCTCGTTGGAATCGAACACGGTAACCGAATGGCCCAGCTTTCTCAAATAGAATGCGGCCGTAAGGCCCGCGGGCCCGGCGCCCACAACAGCAACCTTCCTGCCGGAGTCCGTAGCCTTCAGGCTGGCGGCTTTCCAGCCTTCGGAGCCGTTGTCGGCAGCGAATCGTTTGAGGGCGCAAATTGAGATGGGCTCGTTGACATCTCTTCTCCGGCAGGTTTCCTCGCAGGGTCTGGTGCAAACTCGGCCGAGTATTCCGGGCAGCGGAACACCTTGGCGTATCACCCAGAGGGCTTCGTCCATCTTTCTCTGGGCAACGAACCGCAGATACCACGGGATATTGATGCCCGCGGGGCACGCTGCAACGCACGGGAGCAGGTCTTCCCGCTTGTTCTTCAGTCCTTTGTCCAGGATAGCGCCGGTTTGGCAGACCTCTACGCAAGCAGTGCAGAACTTGCACGCGGATTCTCTCAAGGTTGGGGCAACGGAGCCGACCCTGATCTTGCCGCCACTGTCCACCACGAAGCCGATGGCCTCAATTCCTCTGAGGTCCCTGCAAGCTCGTACGCACCGGGTGCAGCCGATGCACAAGTTGTAATCTCTATCGAACAGGGGGTCGTCCTTGATGACGGGCAAGTCCGTGGGCATCCACTTGGGGGTTGCCGGATCCATCCCAATGTAGTCCGCCACCTTCTGCAATTGACAGTTGCCCAATTGGGGACAGCACCTCTCTTTTTCAGGGACATTCGACGAACACTGGGTTCTGGGACATCCCTCTTGCTGAGCGCAGGTCAAACAAGCGTGAGGATGATCCGCCAGGATCTCCTTGAGCTTCTCTCTTTGTCTCGCTTTCACCTTGTCAGATTCGGTGAGTATTGACATGCCCTCGGCAACCAGCGTGCCGCATGCAGGCTCAAGTTCGCCGGAATCGGCCATCTCCACCACACAGAGACCGCAGCCGGATTCGAGTCCTGTCTGGGGCGTCTTGGAGGGATCGTTCTCGAACCTGATTCCGCCCTGATAGACCACATGGACGGGCATGCCGCCCTTTCGAGGGGGCAAGTCGGGATGATAGCAGAGCGTGGGAATGTAGATATCCGCCCTCTCGGCGGCTTTGAGAATAGAGTCGGTTGTTTCGGCCGTTACGGCATTGCCGTTGATGGTGACGGTAATCATCGGGACCGTCTCCTGATGAAACCTTTCCAGGAAGTTTGGAATCGATAGTCCCGGGACTACTTATCCCGGCTCCTGCGCCTTTTACCAGGAGTGGGATATGGCTCCTGCCTTACACGCCTGGACGCATGGGAGCGGACGCTCGTCCGACAGAGGCTTACAGGGGTTGCACTCGTATTTCACTTTGTTGTTCTTGTCCTGACGGACGATTACCAGAGGATCTTCACGAAAAGGATCATTGGGATCCTCGTCCACCACCTCAAACACGTTGGCAGGGCATGCGGCTACGCAATCACCGCATCCGTTACACTTTTCCGTGTCGATAGCGATGAAGTAGCTCCCCGATCCGTTGCTGTATCCATAGGTTGCCGGCATGACATAATCCCATGGCTGAAGTCGCCTCAGTCTCAGCCTTTTCTACCTTTGCCTTTCCTGCACAATGCGAGCCCGAACAGCGCCGCTCCTGCGGCGCCTGCCAATTGTGTGTCCCACTGGGGCTTCAGGGGCTCGATTCCGATGAGTTTCTTCAGTCTGTCGATGACGCCTCTGTTCTTGGCCATTCCGCCGGTAACCGCGAAGTCCGGCTCAACGCCTACTCGCTCGAGAATCGAATAGATCCTTTCAGCCATGGCGGCGCAGTACGCTGCGAGCACTTCGTTGGTGGCCCAGCCTTGGCGCAAGAGACCGGTGGCCTCGGACTTGGCGTACACGACGCATGTGCTGGAAACAGGTTTGGGTTCTCCATTGATCATGAAGGAGCGATCTCCTACCTCTCCGATAGGCACTCCCAGCAAGTCGGCGAAGACCTCCATTCCACGGCCTGTGCCCGCAGCGCACTTGTCGTTCATGAGGAAGTTGGTGACCTTGCCCTTGTCGTCGCACCGGATGGCCTTGATATCCTGTCCTCCCACGTCAAGGACCGTACGGACTGTCGGGCCGTACATGAAGTTTGCGCCCTTGGCGTGACAGGCTATCTCAGTAACGGATCTGTCTGCCATTGGAACGTTCACCCTGCCGTATCCCGTTCCGATGCAGAAGTTGAACCTGTCCGGGCGCAGATCGGTTTTCTCCAGGGCGAAATTCAGGGCGTCCTGAGCGCTGGTTGGACTGTCCGAACCCGTCCTCATGTTTCCGTATGCATAGAACTGGCCGTCGGCCATGATTACAGCCTGGGAACTGACCGAACCAACGTCGACTCCTACGGTGATGAACTCTGCTTCCTGCCATGTGACGTCAGGACTTACCCAGTTGGTCTCTTCCCATCGCCAGAATTCTCTCTTCTCCGCCGCCATTTGCAATCCTCCGATTCGGTGTTCAGTGCTTGGGGCTATTTGCCGTCCTGGGCAGCCACAACTGCCGCTCCCACAGCGGCGCCAAACTCCGGATCCTCAGGGATGTAGATCCGATCCACGGCAAGTTCCTTCCTGAAGGCCTCAACGAAGCCGGGGTTATTTGCGACGCCTCCGATCATCACTATGTCCGGGTTGACGCCGATGCGGCGAACCATCGAGACAATACGGCCGGCCATGGCAGTGTGGATCGCATTGCTTATATCAGGTTTGGCCGCATTTGCATGGATGAGGCCGACCACTTCCGATTCGGCGAAGATCGCGCATTGGGCGTTCATGGGAATGGCTTTGTCGGAGGTCAAGGCCATGGGCCCAAGCTCTTGAAGCGGAGTCTCAAGCGCCCGAGCCATCGCCTCGATGAAAGCTCCGGCGCCTGCCGCACATTTCTCGTTGATTGCGAAGTCCTCGACTCCGCCCGTTTCACTCATTTTTGCAGCTCGGGCTTCCTCAGCGCCCACATCGGTCACCGTCCCGGCATTGGGGAAAAAGTAATGGGCTGCCGCTGCCATGGCCTTGATCTCGTTGACTCTTACGTCGGCTTCTTCGACGGATTTGGACCCGGAACCGGTGCTGCCGATATGGTCCAGTTGGTTCCTGGTGCTTCCTGCCGCCTCGAGAGCTTTGCCAAGCGAGGCCTCGACGGCTTCTTTCCGGTCGAAGCCGGTGGGTACCCCTGCCTTTGCAACGATCTTCCCGTCCTTGATGATTACGGTCTTCGTGTTCTTGGCGCCACAGTCAACGCCTGCAGTGATCATATTGCAAACCTCCTTGGTGTAGGGGTGTCATACTAATGCGGTTTCAAACGTGTAATTCTCGTTGCCGGGAGGTGTGTCTCCTCATGCCGGCATGACTGGCGAAGCCGCCCGTCCCACGGCAAGCCTGACTTCGACCTATCGATCATGCGAAACTCCTTGTCTAAACGGCAACGACTTACGATGCTGTCAGGAATGGCAACGAGTTGCCTCGGCCCAAGCAACTGTCAGTCAAGGTCCATTTCGAGACTCAGTCGCTTGGAAGGCACAAAGCCCGAACGCTGGAAAAAGCTGAGAAGATTCTTGTCGTGCCAGTCAACGAGAGTATGAATGGTGGTCACTCCGAGTTTTCGCATCTGATCCACGAACTGCTCCAGCAACTTGCCCGCCACTCCCTTGCCCGTGGCCATGGGATGGATTCCTATGGTGTCCAATATCGCCGTGGTCTCGGGAATGCCGAACTCTCCAGTGTAGAGCGCGCCGATCATGAACCCTACCACCTGACCCTCGGCCTCGGCCACCAGGGACGTGTTGATTCCGGCCCCTTTCGTAGCTGCAATGAGCTTCTCCTTATAGTACGCCGGTCTTTCCGCGCCGAAGTACATGCTGTCGATGGCAACGATGGCTTCAAGATCCCTTTCAGTAATGCTTCTGATCGCCACGGATTCCGGGTCGATTTTCTTCGTGCTCATGGCCCCTCCGGTCAGTGTTTCGATGGCTGACGTCCTCGACGCCAGGGAGTGTGCTATTCAGGCCGCGATCGGTTAAGCAACAGGACAATGCGGGGAACTTGAGCCAAACTTGGCTTAGATCATATTATGAAAAAAACTCATAACCGGCAGGTGTCAAGAACTTTCTTGGCAAGTTCGTAAGGGATTGTCAGGAAAGAGGGTCGGCATTCATGGTACGGCGCGGACCTATGTGTCCGGCCTCTTCGGCGTTAGGGGCCCGGCTTTGGGGCAGACACGCGGTTCCGCCCCTGCCGTAGGGTCGGCGCCGGATTGGATCGTCGATTTCGCGACAAGCCATCATGCCCGCGTCAGATAGGAAAGCACCTCGTTCATGAGGCCATTGATTTGCACGTACGCGGGATCCGGGACTCGGCGGAGTTCCGATTCGGTTTGCACGTAAGGCCCCGGCGCCAATTCATCGCGGCAGTTGTCCAATAGAGCTTTGGCGCTTTTGGGGGTTGTTTCAAGGTGGAACTGCAAAGCGATGACATGCCGTCCTATCTGAAACGCCTGGTTTTCGCATGCAGCGCTTTTCGCCAAACGAACCGCGCCGGGAGGAAGATCGAAGGTCTCGCCATGCCAGTGGAACACAATGCATTCTTCGGGAAAGCGAAAGGCATTGGTAGTGCCGGATGTTGCCCGGATCGGAAATCACCCGATTTCCTTTTGTGAATTCCGGTACACGCGCGCTCCCAACGCGGAAGCTATGAGTTGCGCACCGAGGCAGATTCCCAGAGTCGGAATACGGAGCCGGACTGTGTCGCGAACGAACTGCTTCTCCGGACGAAGCCATGGCAGAGTTGATTCGTCATTGACGCTCATGGGTCCGCCCATTGCGATCACCAGATCAAGAGCGTCGGGTTGGGGAAGGGCCCAATCTTCGAAGAAGCGGGTGTAGCTCAAATCGGCCCCACGAGCCTCCAACCAGGAAGTCATACTGCCGATGCCTTCAAATGGGACATGCTGCAAAACGTGTACTCTCATGACCGCTCCATCATGAAATCTCGACATGATTGTATCCGTTTCCCGAAGAAATGTCCCATTTGTTGGTACGGGCATGCTCGGAGCCGGCCCGTGTCAAGTGCCGGTTTGCCCGGACAGAGCCCAGGCCCTGCAAACGACATGAACTTTGGCGGGGCTCGCCGGCCGCTGGTAGCGGCAGACTGGCCTGGCTGGCCAAGAACAGTACTGGACCGTCAGAAAGGGCGGACACATAGGTCCGCCCCTACCAAGAAGGCTGACGTTATTTTGGGAGGCAAGTTCGGACCGAAGCCAAAATGCTCCACCCACAGCAGGAGCGTCTGGTCTCTGGCGTGCGGAATCCCCGGTCACACGGACTGATCAGGGGGCGGAGTGCCGGGAGGAGCCGGCAGCGTTAACGGCCGCCTCAACCAAAACGCGTTGTGCGGCAATAGGGCAAGGGCCACGATACAGAGGTTGACGTAGATGATCAGGATGTTCACGTCAGCCGGCAATTTTGCCGCGGCCAGACTTGCCCCCGCCGGAGCAAGGACCACTCTGAGTATGATAATCCAGACGGCAAATAGCCCAATTTGCGCGTGTAATTGGCGTGCCACACTCATTTGGGCCGCGATTACAGTAACATAGTGCGTACTAAAACAGCCATTTTGGCACTACAATAATAACCAAACTATTTTCTTGACACACTGAGCACAATATGAAATCAGGTTTGGCATGTCAAGGAGGAAAAAGCGCAAAATAGCACACCTGGAGGTCCATGTGTAGCTCGAAGCATTTCCGGACGGTTTCGCAGCGTAGTGCCAGAACTCCATCGTAAGGTGCTGATAATACTGAGTGCACGTTCATTTCTGCGAAAGTTGGGTTAGTTTCGGATCGGTTACCGATGCCCGCGCACGGGTACGGAGCACCCTGACCACCGTGGCTACAACATTGAGGAAACGCGGTCTGGACTCAGCCGTCCCATCAAAGCGGGCGCCGGATGCTTTGGCCCTGGACCCGACACAAGAAGTCTATACTCTTCTCTTTACGGAGCCGGAACCCGATGTATCAATGGAGATGGGGCCGGCACCGTGAACCACAGGGTCCGAGGAGCCGACGCCGGGGACCAGGCATCCGTGACGGATCCTTGGTCCGGCGGACCCCTCAAATCTCGGACCGTCACACCAAGATAAAATCATCACAGTCGCTACCTCGGCCCGATGACCAAGTGAACCCCGGGCTTACTTTCCGGCAGCCCCCCATTGCGAATGTCCAATTTCCGTACAAATTCCTCTTATGCTATGGTAAGCTATTCGTTCGTCACGGACTCAATAGTTCACTTGGTGTAACTTAAGAAGGACGCGATCACCCAAAGTGCAATGCGCCAACTGCTGGAATACTGTCAGATGATGAAGCATTGGTACCCTCGGCACGAGTTCCGGGGTTATCTTGTGGGCTCGAGATGTCCGGATCGACAATACTTTGAAAAGACGGTGACTCCCGTGCCTGTGAAGATCTTGATCTTCTATGAAGATAGCCCGAATTGGTCGGAGGTTAAGCGATGTCCATCGTGTGGCGCAGGAATGCATTACCTTGTAGTGACGTGCTCGTGCTGCGGCCGGTCAATAGAGCCTTGACCGTCCGACATGAGTTCCCCGATTCCATTTAACAGCGAGGTGGCTGCAATGCATTGGCTGAGGCGAGACAAACGTGAAGGAGTGGTCTTGTGGTTTCTCGTCTTGGCGCTTGCTTTCGGGTGGGCCAATGACTGCCGGGCCTCAGACGCGGACCTGGCTGAAAGGGTAATCGAGCTAAGAATACAGGGGAAGAACAAAGAAGCCGTTGAAACGGTAGACGCCGTGCGCGCGGTTGACCGCGGCCAGGTCCGAGCCCTCGTGCAGAAAGCGGCGGCACTAGAGGATCTTGGGAGATTGAGGGAAGCGGAGCAGACCTATCAAGAGGTCCTGAACCTGGATCCGGGCAATGCTGCCGCACGTCGGAATCTTGATCAGTTGAGGTCTTATGTTGCGGTCAACGGCCAGGTTAACACCCGCAATGCTTCTGCGGATATCCTCAGGAGCAAAGGTCTGGCGGCCCTCAATCGGAAGGATTTCGATTCCGCGCTCCAAGTCTTTCATCTCCTGCGGGGGCTTTGCCCTCAGGATCCTATGCCAGCGTTTTACTCGGCATTGTGCCGGGAAAAACAGGGGAGGACTAACGAAGCCATAGACGCCTACAAAGGCGTGATGGAACAGTTCCCGGGTTTTGCTCCGGCCCGGGTCAACATGGTCATTCTGTTGCTCGAATCCGGTCAAAAGGACGCGGCGATTCGGGAACTCAAGGAAGCCCTCAAAGTCCTGCCCGGTGACAAGCGGATAAGGTATCTCGCAACGGTGGCCGGAATTTCTTCTCCGAATTCAGCGGTCACGGACGCGGGATCTCGGTCCGCAACGACTCAAAGGCCATGAGAAGCCTCCTGCCGTTCATAACTCCCTGTGTTGTGCTGCCTCTCGTGCTTTTCCTGCTGCTGGCATACCCGGCCATCACAGAACTTGTGGAGAACCGGCTCCCTCTGCTGCCCATGTATTTCATTTCCAAGCAACTGGAGAAGGAAATCGCCGCAGTGGAGGCGCACAAACGCGACCTTCCTCCGGACTATAAGAATATCATCAAGGATTACGGCTACCTTGCTGCCAGCCAACGGCTCATGGAACTGGCAGCGCTCTCGAATTCGAGCCGAAAACCGGACACTGCCACGCGGTTGATCGCCCGGGTGATTCTGTGGCGGAGGAATTTGCCCACGGATTTCCTTGAGGTCGATCCTGTGGAGGAAATCCTGGCAAACCTCCAGGCCGCCAGAGAAAAGGAATCGCAGTCAGCGGCTCGCCGCGACCGCATCGTTGCCGCTCCTTTGTTGGGCTACCTGAGGTACGGGGCTCCGGATTCGGAACCCGGCGTCAGCATCAGAAGAGGACTGCCGGCGGATGTCCTGAAAAATCCCATGGTTTTCTGTGGAGAAAGAATCCCGTTGAAACGGGAGGATGTCAAACGCCGTATCGAATACCAGATCGAATATCTGCTTGGCGATCTTCGTGAGAGCACCTTGATCTGGCTCAAGCGCAAGGATCGTTACGCAGAGGCTCTAAGAGGAATTTTGGAAAAGGAAGGCGTCCCGGCTGAATTTGCGCTGCTGCCCGCTCTGGAGTCCGGATATGACGCCTCCGCGGTTTCACCGTCGCGAGCCAAGGGGTGGTGGCAATTCATCAAAGTCACTGCGGAAACCCCCCTCTCAACAGACCCCCGATTGGACTGGAGATTGATGGTCGCACCTTGGCGGGATGAACGCTGCGACCTGGCGCTTGCAACCCGTTCGGCTGCCAGGTGTCTCACCTGGCTTCGATCCAGACTCCTCGGACCCGACGGAAACGCAAGCTGGTTGACCGCAGCCGCTGCCTACAATGCCGGCCTCAGCGAGGTTCAGTACCGGGTTCACGCTTATGGGACCGGAACGTACTGGGACATGAAGCTCCCCCTCGAAACCGAGGAATACGTCCCGCGCTGGATTGCTTTCGCAATTATCGAGTCCTATCGAGATTTCTACGGGTTGGGCCTGCCGCGCATTCACCCCTTTGAGTTCGACAGCCTGGAAGGACTCACCCTGAAGAAGGACCTTCCATTGAGCGTGGTGGCTGCGCTCAGTGACGCATCAGTCCGATTCATCAGGGAGATCAACGGAGCTGTTCCCAAAGGTGAGGCCCATTTCAGGGCCAGGGCCAACCAGCGGCCGGTCAAATACACCGTGCATGTGCCACGCGGAACGGCGCCGGCCGTGCTGGAGGCCCTCAGGATAAGAGACTACCTGGAAGAAAACTGAACATGAGATGTGCCGCTGTAGTAACTGCAGGAGGGATGGGGAAACGGATGGGCTCTGCCGTTCCCAAGCAATTGCTCATGCTCGGGGGAGTTCCCATTCTGGCAAGGACTCTCCTGGTTTTTCAAAACCATCCGCTCATCGAGTCCATCGTGCTGACCGTGCCCGCTGATCATGAGCTGCAATTCCGGGAGCAGATTGTCCGAGCGTTCGGCCTGGCCAAGGTATCGAGGATTGTGACGGGCGGCGAGACCCGTCAGGCCTCGGTGTTCAACGGACTCCATGCTGTGGAGGGTGCCGAGATAACAGCCATCCATGATGGAGTTCGACCCTTGGTGTCCCCTGAAATAATCACCCTGACTATCGAAGTCGCTGCTGAAGTGGGCGCGGTCGTGGCCTGCGTGCCGGTCCTGGAGACCGTGAAAAGAAGGACCGACTCACTCTTGGAAACCATTCCCCGATCCGATCTGTGGCTTGCTCACACCCCTCAGACCTTCCGAACCTCCTTGATATTGCGGGCGCACGACAAAGCCGTCGAAGAAGGGTTTGTAGGAACGGACGACGCAGCGCTCGTGGAACGCATGGGATTGCCCGTGGCGGTGGTTCCGGACAGCCCCGACAACATTAAGATCACCACTCCCGAGGATCTTGTCAGGGCAGCTCGGTTGCTGGGGATACCCGTGCAGGGCGGTGAGACCAAGGGTGCATCCGGACAATAGCGTTGCCATTGCACGGTAGCGACCGGCCGGTCGCCCCTACGCGAGGCCCGCACCGCCGGAAAGGGCGGACACATAGGTCCGCCCCTACCACAGAATGCCAACGCTATTTCCTGGCAGTTCCCAACCTGCCCGGAGCCGGCAGCGGTCACTTCTTCTGATCCTTGACCTCGGTAAAGTCCGCGTCCACCACGTCTTCTTCAGGTTTGGCAGAAGGACCTCCTCCGGTTTGGGCTCCCGAATCATGCTGCGCTCCAGCCGCGGCCTGCTGATACATAACTTCGGCAAGTTTGTGAGAGGCGGTCTGCAGCTCCTCGGTCGCCGACCGGATGGAGTTGATGTCATCGCCCTCCATTGCCGTCTTTGTTTTGGAGATGGCCTGTTCTATGACGCTTTTTGTGGCGGAGTCGATCTTGTCGCCATGCTCTCTCATGGACTTTTCGGTCATGTAGATCATCTGATCGGCACTGTTTCTCGCGTCGACAAGTTCGCGCCTCTTTCTGTCGTCTTCCGCGTGAGCTTCCGCGTCCTTGATCATCTGCTGGATCTCTTGCTCGGACAGTCCGCTGGACGCGGTGATCTTGATGGACTGTTCCCTGCCGGTTCCCAGATCTTTCGCCGATACGTGAACAATGCCGTTGGCGTCGATGTCGAAAGTGACCTCGATCTGTGGAATCCCGCGGGGAGCCGGAGGAATTCCCACCAGCTCAAAGCGTCCCAGAGTCTTGTTGCCCCCGGCCATTTCCCGTTCACCTTGGAGTACGTGAATGGACACGGAAGGCTGATTGTCCGACGCTGTGGAGAAGACCTGGCTCTTCCGGGTTGGGATGGTGGTATTCTTCTCGATGAGTCGGGTGAACACGCCTCCAAGGGTTTCGATGCCCAGAGAAAGAGGGGTCACGTCGAGCAGGAGTACGTCCTTGACTTCTCCCCTGAGGACTGCGCCCTGAATGGCTGCGCCCATGGCCACCACTTCATCGGGATTCACTCCCTTGTGCGGTTCTTTCCCGAAAAGCTCTCTGACCTTTTTCTGGACTGCGGGCATGCGGGTCATACCGCCTACCAGGATGACCTCGTCTATGTCGCCGGCTGAAAGCTTGGCGTCTTGGAGTGCGGTCCTGCAAGGCCCCACCGTCCTGTCGATGAGATCCTCAACCAGCCCTTCCAGTTTGGCACGAGTAAGCTTCATGGTCAGATGCTTAGGGCCGGCGGCATCCGCGGTGATGAACGGCAGGTTGATGTCCGTTTCCATGGAGGAGCTTAGCTCGATCTTTGCCTTTTCAGCAGCTTCCTTGAGACGCTGGAGCGCCATCTTGTCATTGCGCAGGTCGATTCCCTGATCCTTCTTGAATTCGCCGGCAAGATAGTCGAGGATCCGCTGATCGAAGTCTTCGCCGCCAAGGTGAGTGTCTCCGTTGGTGGCCTTTACCTCAAAGACTCCTTCGGCTATCTCAAGGATAGAGATGTCGAAGGTGCCGCCGCCAAGATCGAAGACCGCGACTTTCTCTTCCTTCTTCTTGTCCAGACCGTATGCAAGGCATGCGGCTGTGGGCTCGTTTATGATTCGGAGGACGTTCAGCCCGGCAATGCGTCCCGCGTCCTTGGTGGCCTGCCTCTGGGAATCATTGAAATAAGCAGGAACCGTAACGACCGCATCGGAAACCGTTTCACCAAGGTGGTCCTCAGCGGTCTGCCTCATTTTCTGAAGGACCATAGCGGAGATCTCGGGCGGCGCGTACACAGTTCCCCTGGATGACACCGCGGCATCGCCGCCCTTGCCTTCCACTATTTTGAACGGGGTGATCTTGACGTCGTCCTGCACCTCTTTGGAATGGAACTTTCTCCCAATAAGCCTCTTTATGGCAAAGAACGTATTGTCGGGATTGGTTACGGCCTGTCTCTTTGCCGACTGTCCCACAAGCCTCTCCCCCGAATCGGTGAACGCTACTATGGAAGGTGTGGTTCGACCGCCCTCCGAGTTGGGTATCACAACGGGGTCGCCCCCTTCCACTATGGCTACACATGAGTTGGTAGTCCCGAGATCTATTCCGATTATCTTACCGGCCATGTTTTCCTCCTCACCGTTGCCGGAGCTATAACTACGGCTGATTCGTGATTTATTTCCAACCGTTATGTTTTCAAGTCAATCAAGTGCACACCCGCAGCTCAGACTGCGGCAGCAGATATGATGACCTTTGAAGGCCGAAGCAAGCGATCCTCATACATGTAACCCCTTTCCACCTCCTGAATCACCAGGCCGGGAGCCTTGTCCGGGGTGGGGATTGCAGACAGGGCCTCATGCAGATTGGGGTCAAATGTCTCTCCCACAGCGCTTATCTCGTTCACACCGTATCTTTTCAATACATCTTTAAACATTTGTACGATCATGCTCAAACCTTCGGCGATTGCTTCCGAGTCCTGAGTGTCTTCTGCGTGGCCCAACGCGCGCTCCATATTGTCCAGAATTGGAAGGATGTCCCTTGCCAAACCTTCGTACTGGTACTTGAGAAGTTTGCTCGTCTCTTGCCGAGCCCTCTTTCTCACGTTATCCAGTTCCGCGACCGACCGGATCCATCTGTCCCGATTTTCCCATGATTCCTTTTCAGCCGTAACCCAACATTCTATGGCTTCTTCCGGGACAGGGGCGTGCTGATCTTTGTTCAAAGCTTCGTCGAGAAGCCTGAGCATCATCTCCCCGTTCTTGAACATTTCCGGGTTTGCTCGGACCTGGTTCCGGAGCCGTTCAATCCTGGTTTCCCTCGTCTCAGCCTTTTCTTGCGGCTCAGCTCCTTGAGCCTCTTTCTCGGGTTGCGAGCACACCGGCTCGGTCGGGCCGCGGCGCTGCAGGCTCTTCTGATCTTCTCCCTGCTGCCCATGTCGATCTGTCTGCACGGTTACTCTTGTTCCTTCGCCACTTTTTTCGGTCAAATCAACCTCCATTCCGATTCTTCATGTTGCGGCACTGATCGCCGCCCTAGCCCACACCGCCCGCAGTCACTGCACTCAGCAATCAAGCTCTCGGAACGCAAACGGCAATGTACGCGACAAGTGGGCTTTTCTCTGATCATGGCAATCGCCTGGGGGGCGCCGGACTCACTGCTGCCCATGAACCGCACGGCCGAGTCAACAAGGAACGGTAGCTCACATATGGCATCAATCTGATTTACGCAATCATACCCCAGCCTTAAGCTGCGCCTATCGCACCCTTACATTTGGGCGCCCCATGCTCTATTGTCAAGGGGAGCGGTGTAGGATGCGCCGAGCAAAGCGAAGTGATTGAGAGAAGACCAAGACCCCGCGTTCCGCGGGATTTCAACCCATGGAACGGAGAGGCCGATCCTCCCGGACGACCCTGAAGGGGTCGCCCCGGTGCCATTCCGTTCAGGTTCGTTGGTGGACCCTTTCAGGGTCCGCGATATCTTATTGCATTCCCTTGCCCCGTGGGTTGAAACCCACGGCTACTCATAGTATGCCCCTTCGGGGCATCCGGTCCGGCAGCGACGTCGGAGGCCGGTGCCGCCGGGTACGTGACCGTGTTTGTGAAACGAAGTACTTAGGTCGCGGGCCGCGCTCTGGCACATGCCTTTGGTGTCAAGGCTTTCGTGCTATGAGTTCGGATACGCCTCTGTCATCACGGGCATCGGGATTATCGAGGATGATGGTGAGCCCATGAAAGAGGCGGCCCAGGCCTCCCCGCGGAACCAGGTACACAGGATTGAAGCCGGGCTTTGTTGTGGTATGGCGATGATTGTAAGTCGCGTAGAAAAGCAGGCCTCCCGGTTTGAGACAATCACGGATATGGCCTATCAGAGCAGGGGAGAAGAAGTAAAAGACCAGCACCAGGTCATAACGGCAGCGAGGCAACACAAAGTCGTCCAGATCCGCTACCGCACACCGGATGTTCAGCCTTTCATGCCGCGCCTGGGCCTGAAGCACACTGAGCGCGGTTAAGCTTATATCCACCGCATCCACCGCGTACCCGGCGCGGGCAACGAACAGGCCGTTGGCTCCGTAACCGCAGGCAAGGTCTAATGCCCTGCCTCCGGTCAGCAAATGACCGTGCGCCTCCAGCAGAGAGTCAGGCCTGTCCTCGTGTTTCTCTCCCTCCCGGTAGCGGCTTTCCCATCTGTCTCGATCGTTTTTCAAGCGATGGCCTAGGCTCCGTCCAGCCTGTGATGTTCGTGCTCGATGTACCATGAGTCGGGATTGGTGAGGAACAACTTGACGTCAGCCAACGCGGCGAAGTGAGAGCGCTCCTCCCTGATCATCGCATCGAGGAATTCTCGTTCCGGAGGATCGGTTGCCGCCTTGAGCTCCTGCTCGTAGAAGGCGATGGCTCCCTGCTCGAACCCCATCCCGACATCAACAGCTTCCAAGTCGCCGGTTTCGGCCTTTACCGCTTTGCCGAGCCTGGCCATTCTGTCGCGAAACAGGGCTTCGAGATTTTCGTTTTCAAGTTTCCGGGACTTCCATTGGTCGGTCCATGTCTTGCCGCGCTTGAGGCCCTCGTAGATCTGCTTTACTCGGGTGATGTGAACGCCTTCGTCTGCGGCAAGCATACGAAACATCTCCTTGCCGAGATCGTTGGTGCAGGTGGATACCGCTTTCAGGTAAGCGTCCCGCCCGCGTTCTTCCTTTTCGAGGGCCGTGGCTAACATCTGCAAGGATCGATTCCCTGCCTCAGTCATTATGTGCCTCCTTTGCGGGTGAATGAGTTCTCATGGGAGCCGCGATCCCGCGTTCCGCGGGACGGTTGCCGCCGGTTACCGCAGCCTGTGCTTCTTCCAATCAAGGCCTGCCGGCGCCCAAGCAGGTCCGGGTAGCCCGGACGTTATACGTCCGGGCCGCGAAGCGGCAGGAGGCTT
>DYLG01000074.1 GCA_020722215.1 Desulfomonile tiedjei | reverse complement strand
TCTGTTGGCTTTGCTGTTCACGGCTCCGATACTGTGGTGGAATTTCAGGCACGACTGGGCTTCTCTTCACCACATTCTTTACATCGGGTCAGGGTACGCGGAAACAACGCGACGCATCCTGGACGGAGTCGGCTATCATGCGGCTCAATTCCTGCTGGTTTCTCCGCCGATCTATATTGCGCTGCTGGCGTCCCTTGGTTCAGGGACTCTGCGCACCCTCTCGGAGAACAGGTCGGAGTATGTGTTGCTGCTTTCCTTCAGCCTGCCTTTGCTCCTTTTCGGTGTGATGTGCTTCAAAGGGCATGTTGAGGCGAACTGGGCTTTCATGGGGTATGTCTCGGCGGCAATTCTGGCCGTTCAAGTCGTGTCCTCAGCGTGGGCCGCCGGATCGCAGGGGCCGTGGAAATGGTTCAACCCCCGCTTCCTGAGATGGGCCGCGATAATTGCCGTGGTTCCCGTGATGTTGGCGGTGCTTCACGCATGGATCGGGCTACTACCTGCATTCCTCGAAAAGAGGCTGGGCAAGGCGGATCGCATCATTTACGAGACCAGGGGATGGTCAGGTTTGGGCGAACATGTGGCCGCTCTGAAGATGGAAGGTGACGTGATTGCTGCCGACAGCTATCAGCTCTGCGCCATTCTCGAGTTCTATGTCCCGGGCAATCCCAAGGTGAGATATCTCGCCCCATGGAACCGTCCGACACAGTTCGATGTTTGGGAGCCGTCTTTCGACAACCTCAAAGGCCGCAACATACTGTTCGTGTCCTCGCGTCCCCTTGAGCCCTCGTCAAAGGTGCTGATGACCGTTTACGAGAATTTCGCCCGGGTCGAACCGCTCGCTTCCTATCAGGTGAAGTACCACAAGGCCACGATCCGGGAAGTCCATTTGTGCCGTGGATTTGATTTCAATCCCCACGAGCCACGGGAATTGGGCCCCAGGTCCTTGTTTTACAAGGATCACTAGGCAGAGACTATTGCTCGACTTCCGACTTCAGAGGCGTGAGCCAGAAAGACCCGTCGGGATGTTCGTCCACCTTCAGGCCGTAAGCGGTTACGGCTCGGGTGAGGGGACGGCCGAAAAAGAAATCCATGAGGTCGTAAGGAAGCTCGAACTTCTCCACCACGAATTCCCGCATGTAGTGGTCCAGCCGGAGAATCTCAAGAACCTCGGCCACGGTTTGTCCTTTGGTGGCACTCAATCTGGCGACGGCGCGACTTAGTTGGGCGTGTGAACACCGCTCTTCATGAGCCTCGATGAGCTGCCAGAGGGGACCGGTATCTCCCAGAAGCGCTTTCCTTTTCAGCTTGGGCAAATGCGAGACATCTTCGTGTCGGGCCGGGTTCCAGCATTGCTGGATGCGGCATTGGAACGGCCTGGAATCGTAGATGGTGCAGACGCTTCCTTTCTCTTCAAAAAATATGCAAGTCCTCGTTTCCGGAAACTCTCGGATCTTCACCATTTCTTCGTCGGCAGCAGCGAACTCCTCGGTAACATTCGAGTATGCGATTTCGCCTTTTCGCACGGTCGTCAGGAGTCCCGGCCTGATCACATCAGAATAGAAGATGTCCATGTCCTTTTCGAACAAGGTGGGGCTTCCCTTAGTGCAGCATTCGCCGCATCGAACGCAGTACGGCCGGGTAGCATAGGCCGCCTTGAGAAGCCTCTCTCGCACTTTGGTCCAGGTCTCCGCTTCCAGATTCTCGTCCTTGACGGCAGCCGGAGGAGCCAAAGCCTGCAAATCCGTCAGGCAGCTTTCCACCACTTCCTGGGGCGAGGCGTCGGAGCCGACCTTTATGAGAAGTTCCCTGGCTTCTTCCTTGAGAACCGTTACAAACCACTTCCATTCCGATTTGTCGAAATTTGTCTCCATATAATTCTCCCTTGGAGTGGATGAGACCTTATCGCAGAGTCTCGGCAATTGCCCTTGCGAAATACCGATTCCAAATCAAATAGGATTTCCGGCAAAAGCCCCACCGCATAATTCATATCGTACATGACCCTCGGGGAAAAGGGGTGCGCCTTGACCCTGGCGATAGAATTCAGCCGAGCGGGTTGACCGAGCGGCCCTTCCATGGCAGGATTGCCCATCCCCAGACCCGTGTGATTGTCTTGAGCAAATCCCTTCCGATGAGGTTGTCCATGAAAGTCAATTTCTACGATTTGTCCGCTCTCGCGGCCCGCGAGCGTGAGCGAATTCGCCGCCGCGGCTCTTTGGACTTGCGAGGATTGATGGACAAGGTTGCTCCTCTCGTTGACGATGTGCGAGCCAGGGGCGATGCGGCGGTCATTGAAATGACCGGAAGATTCGACGGCGCGCAAATGACGCCGGCCGACCTGCGGGTCAGTCGTCAAGAGATGGATGAGGCTCTGGCATCAATTCCACGCGATCTGCGCGAGGCAATGGAGGTATCCATAGCCAACATCCGAGCATTTCATGAGCGGCAATTGGAGCAATCCCGCTGGGAGATGGAGATATCCCCCGGCATCGTGGCCGGAGAAAAGGTCGTGCCCATTCCGTCTGTGGGGCTGTATGTTCCACGGGGGAAAGGCTCTTTTCCTTCAATGATGATGATGGCAGGAGTGCCGGCAAAGGTGGCCGAGGTCCCTAGGATTGTGGTGGGCACGCCTCCGGACAAGCACGGCAAAGCTGACAAGGCGACTTTGGCTGCGGCCAAGATCATGGGAATAGACGAGCTTTACGCGGTCGGCGGGGTGCAGGCTGTAGCAGCCTTGGCAATCGGGACAAAGAGCATCCAGCGGGTGGACAAGGTGGTGGGACCCGGCTCGGGCTATGTTCTGGCAGCCAAGCAGCTCCTGTCCGCCGAGATCGACACCGGACTTCCCGCAGGTCCCAGTGAAGCCATGGTCCTCGCGGACGCCTCAATCGACCCGCGCACCGCAGTGGTCGATCTTCTTATCGAAGCTGAACACGGACCCGATTCCTCTGCCTATCTGGTAACCACTGACCGGAGGCTGGCCGAAAAGGCGCTGGAACTGATTCCAAAACTGGTCGCCAGGCTTCCGGAAGAGCGCCGGTCGTTCTGCGAGGCGGTCTTTGAAAACAGCGGAGGCGTGGTGCTCGCGGCGAACATCGAGGCCGCTGTGGAATTCATCAATGAGTTTGCTCCGGAACATCTGCAAATCCTCACGAACGACCCGGAGAAGATCCTGGAACAAGTCAATTACGCGGGAGAAGCCCTGCTGGGCGAATTCACGCCTGGGACGCTGCCAAATTATTCAATTGGTCCGAATGCCATTCTTCCCACATCGGGCTTTGCCAGGACGTGCTCAGCCTTGTCCGTCCGGGACTTCACCCGCAGGATGTCCTTTTGCCGCGTGAGCAAAGCGGCTTTCGACAAGCTGGCGCCTCTGACTCTTCGGTTGGCCCGTTACGAAGGCTTCGCTGCCCACGCGGGAGCCCTCGAATACAGGATGGAATCCGAGGAATAGGCACGGCCAACTGCCACGAGAGTGCCTCATCAAACCGATCATGCGCGGACGATGGTCAACTTGCCCGGCGCCGGCGAATCGGGTGAGGTGTCGCAGGATTCGCAAATCGCAGTCTTAGCCTTGTTCCATCAAGGCACGATATTTCTTTACTCTTCTCATCGCAATCCCTCCGCCGTCTTTTGACCATCCTAACGGAGGCTTTGTCCAATTCCAACTGAGGCGGAACAATGTTCTGGTGTTTTCCAATCGTGCCCATAGCTTTGAGCATCGCGGCGTACTGGAATGGATGGAAGGAGAGGTCTTTCGTACCGCTTGCGTACGTGCCGGCGGTCTGGGTCCTCGGGGCCGTGGCTCAAGGCTCTGCTAGCCCCTCATTTGTTCTAGCTGTGAACATGTTGAGCATTATTCTAAGCTTGACCGCTACAGGCGTCTTGCTGTGGATGGCGTACAGCAAGCCGAAGCCCAAACCGGCTCCCCGGATCTCTGCGGAAAAACACAAGCCAGCGGAATAAGGAGGCGTGTTTTGGATAGTGGCGGTGGCGGGGTCAGGCTTGACATGCTTGCACTTGTGCCAGGTCTTCTGTTGTCCTGTCAAATTCTCCCGCCAGACGGAGATTCGTTTCCGTACGTTGGCGCACACGATTGACCGCCTGCCTGAGGCTGCCTGGCTCAGGGCCCAATCTCGTGCCGACGTCGGTCAGGTACGGGTGATCTTCGCACCAGACCAGCAAGGCGATCATTGCCTGGGGTTCGGAGCACTTCCGCCTCCTCCCTGGTTCTCCGGGAACCGGAAGGTCAACCCCGTACCGTTTTCACCGATGAGCGATTATCTCCTCCGTGAACACCGGCCGTTTCTTCCCGCAGACACGAATCCGGTCCGACTCGTCAAAGAGAATGTCCTGGCCACCGTTCCCACCTGTCATCACTTGATGGACAGAGCCCGGATGGTAGATGCCTGCTCTCCGTCACATTACTAGGATTCAATACCCTCAAATCCCAATAAGTCAGGCCTGACCCCATTCATGGATTCCGTCTGGATAGGGACGCAGCACCTTACTTGCTTTCTGACCGGAGAATCGAGCCATGTGTCAGTGGGCTGCCGAGTTGTATGCTATTTAATTTCTATTTCAACAGCTTATTATCCTTTATTTTCAGAGGGGAACCAAGGCGAAGTGTTCCTACAAGTTCTCTGTATATTACCTCATGGCCAGGCAACTTCTTCTGGTGCTCTGGCTTGACCTCGACTTCAAGAATACCAAAGTCAGCAATGGAGTCCTCCTTGACGTCACAAAGCAGTTCTCCTCTCTTGTTCGTCAAAAGTGTTTCGAAACCCTTTGGGCCTACCAAAGCCAACCCATATTTCCTGGCACTCAACTTGCTGAAGTGAAAGGAACCTGAGGCGTCGGTTACGGCGGACTTACCCTCAAACGTAAAGGCTTCCAAGCCCTTTTCCGTGACTACCGCATGAGCCAGTGTGAGAATCACGCCTGCAGCCGGAGCGCCTGTCGCTTGATTAATGACAATTCCTTTCAGTTCACCTCTGGGTTCGGCACACTGCAATTGTGATTGAAAGGAAAGAATTGTGCTGAGGAATGGACATAGGAGGAAGACCAAGACAACTCTTTGAAACGGCTGTGCGCACATCTCAATTCCCCCTTTTCTCGAGGAGGAATCTGAGAACTGACCTTTGGGCCGGTTGCTAGCCGCCCGTGGAGCAACCCGCCCTTCCTGCAAGGCTTATTCCGCCACGAGTATTCATTTTGTTGTGAGCGGCGCGTTTGTCATTGCGAGGAGCGAAGCGACGAAGCAATCTCGGCTTTTTGCCGGGGCTCCACCGCTGAGATCGCTTCGCTTGGCTCGCAATGGCGCACGTCGGAGCTGATTGTTGCCCCACAAGACAGAATGGTTAACGCGACGAGCTTGTCAGCTCCCCTTCCCTTTGGAAAGGTCCATGGCCCTGAGTTCTTTGCGGAGAATCTTCCCCACCGCGCTCTTGGGCAGGTCCCCAACGAATTCCACGTATTTCGGGACCTTATACGGCGCCAGGTTCTTCTTGCAGTAGTCGATTATCTCTTCAGCAGTGGCGGTCCGGCCTTCCTTGAGCACGACGAAAGCCTTGATGCGCTCACCGGAATGCGCGTCCGGAACGCCGATCACGCATGCCTCGTTGATCTTGGGATGAGCGAACAGGACCTCGTCTACGTCTCTGGGATAGATGTTGAAACCGCCGGAGATTATCATATCCTTCTTTCTATCAACGATGGAGAAATATCCGTCCTCGTCGAACACCGCGATGTCCCCGGTGAGGAGCCACCCGTCCCGAATGGTCTGGGCAGTCTCTTCCGGTCGGTTGATGTAGCCCTTCATGATTTGGGGACCCTTCATGCATATTTCACCGGGTTCGCCGGGAGTGGTGATCTCCTTTTCGTAGTCGTCAACGTCCACCAGCTTGCAATCCGTGTTGAGCAGCGGCAGGCCGATTGTTCCGGCCTTCGTCCGGCCCCCGAATGGGTTTATGTGAGTCACTGGACTGGTTTCGGTGAGGCCGTAGCCCTCGCATATCTGTGCGCCGGTGATCCTTTCGAATTCCTTGATCGTCTCCATGGGAAGCGGAGCGCCTCCCGAGAAACATGCCCTGAGAGTCTTGAGCTTGTACTTGGGCAGGTCAGGATAGTTGAGCATGGCATTGTAGAGGGTTGGCACGGCCGGTATGTACGTCGCGCCGTAGCGGTCTATTGCGTCCAGGATCTTCTGCGGTTCCCGAGGATTCGGGATCAGGATAATAGCCCATCCCATCATTACGGCTGTGTTCATCACCGTGGTCATACCGAAGGAATGGAAGAACGGCAAGGCGCCGATAACGGCCTCCTTCCCGGGAAAGAAGCCGGTGAACCAGGAAGTACACTGCTGGCAATTGCTCGACAGGTTGCCGTGAGTGAGTTCCACTCCTTTTGAAACGCCTGTAGTACCTCCGGTGTAGAGAATGATAGCAGTCTCGTCCCAGCCCGACTTCGCCGGTTGCCGGATGGGGCCATGATTCTTCACCAGATCCGTGAACTCGTACATGTCCGGAGCGGCAGGCGTATCCAGGTGCATCTTCTTCATAACAATCGGGAAGAGCTGTTTCTTGGGGAACTTGAGGAAGTCCCGGATGTGACAGGAAACTATCTGCTTGATGTGAGTTTTCTGTCTCAGGGCAATCATCCTGGGAGTAAGCACGTCGAGACTGACGAGAACCGTGGAGCCCGAGTCGTTGAACTGGTGCTCCAGTTCCCTGTCCGTGTACAGGGGGTTGTTCATCACCGCCACCGCTCCGGCGCGCAGAGTACCGTAAATCGCCACCACCACCTGAACTATGTTCGGCAGAAGCACCGCAACTTTGTCTCCGGGTTTGACGCCCATGGCTGCCAAACCCGCAGCAAACCTCGAAACCATGTCATCCAGTTGCTTGTACGTCACCGTGGTCCCCTCAAACTGGAGGGCCGGCCTGCCGGGGAACTTCTCCGCCGACTGAGACAGATACTGAGGCATGGGGGTCTTTTTGATCTCAATCGATTCGGGAATGCCCGGCGCGTACGACTTGATCCAGATCTTTTCCATGGAACACTCCTTTGGCTTTGTTGGGAGCAGTCTTGACAACACGACGAGACGAGTCGTGGCTTCCGGACCGGATTGGCTATCCTTGATCATGAATCCGGAGCCACTGTGCCTGCATGGTAACGCGGGTGAAGAAACCTGCCTTTGAACCGATGACACTCCGGTCCGAGGACATCTTTTCCCGCCAGAAAACAGATTATTGCATATTGCGGGCAGATCCCAAAACAAATATGCGCGGCCTTGCGAAAGATTGATCGGCGCTGCCCGGAGGTATGTGCCCCAGTCGTGGCCCGCAAGACCTAATGTCATCCCGGCCTGTTGCCTTCTCGGGACGCCCGCCGGGCCCTGCAGCCTTGCCTCTCTGGGAACGACTTCCTCACAACCCGGCGATATGATACTATCCCGAATCCATGAAAAACCACTGACAGAATTTCAAAGGAAACGAAAAGTGAGCGGCACGAGTCCCCGACCTAAGGAGAGCGCTCGACAACCTGAGGAGCGCATCTTTGAATGCAAAGTTTACTACGAGGATACGGACTGCATGGGCGTCGTGTACCATGCCAACTACCTGAAATATCTGGAAAGGGCTCGCAGTGAATATGTGGAGGATCGCCTCTCAAGCGTTGCGGGATACCACGACAGCGGCTATTTCTTTATGGTCCACAAGCTGGAGATAGTATTCCATGCTCCGGGGAGACTGGGCGACAGTCTTGTCGTGCGAACCTGGATCGAGAATTCCACGCGATACCGGGTAGTTGTCAGGCAGATCATTCTGAAGAAAGGTGAGCCGAGAGATTACCTTGTCACCGCCACGGTCACTCTGGTGGCGGTGAGTCCTGAAGGCCAGTTGATGGAAATCCCTAGGGAGTTCCACGAATTGTAGAAGACCGCTCCTCGCGGCTCCGTGGATGGAGAGGCAATCCCGTTGTATGTCAAAGGCTCACCTCAGATCTTTTTTCTTGGACTTGCCGACGTGTCCCGGTACTCTCGGCAGCACTCCGGCGCATCGGGAGAAGTACGGAGGAGTTTGCCTCCATCTTTGTTCAAATAGATCCGACCATGCGGGCGGATTCGAGAAACGGTTGCTGCAGGCAAACCGGACCTACGTGTCGGCAATGGCTATATGTCGGGAATTGGGATGACCGAAGGCAAGGCGCCCTGGTTTCGGCTCATGCTCCTGGTCACAGGAATCCTTTGTTGGAGCGTGGCGCCTCAAGCAGCGAGCAGGAACTCCGTGGACGCGGACAAGGCTCTGGAATTGTCCGGAGTGGCCAGTCAACTGGACATGCTCGGGCCGGCGATTTTCGCTGCTATTCCGGGGGATTCCTTCCCGGATGAGAAGACCCGAAGATCTGCGGCTGTGTCTCTGCGGAAATCTCTCGGCAAAGACAGCCTGCTTCCCGCAATGCGACAAGCATTGCTCGAAGAGGTGAGCGAACAAAAACTCAAAGAGATCGTGGACTTTTACAGCTCCCCCCTTGGGCGCAAGGTCGGCAAACTCAGCGGGAATTCGCTCTCACCTGACACTATCCAGGGAATTATGGAAAATAGATACATCGTGTCGACCTTGAGCCGGGAAAGGCTTGTCCTGGTCAAACGAATCGCTGCGGCCGAAGAGGCGGTCGAAAACAACTTCAAGCTTCTGCAAAGCTTCATGAGGGGATTGGTCCGGGGATACACCGAGCGAAGCCCCGATGAGCAACCGCTGAACGAGGACTTGGTCAAGAAGCTCCAAGCAGCTTACCTGGAGACCCGTATCAGCGACGACCATGCCCGCGAAATCGCCCTGGTTGCCGTTGCCTATACGTTCCGCTCTCTCAAGGACGACGAATTGCGGCGATTCGTTGAGTTATGCGAGTCGGACGCTGCGGTGACCTTCAGAAAGGCTTTGCAAAAGGGCCTGAGTACGGCAGTCTTCGAGACCGCATTGGCGCTGGGCAAGATCCTAGCAAGTATCCGCCGAGACGGAGAAAAACTTGGAACCCGGAGGGGCAGCCCGTAAGATGCGCTTTGGCCGGTCCCGCTGAACTTTAGAACGGGCGCCATTGGGCCGGCCGCCATCCTTCGCTACAGTCCATAATGCTCCCAGGGAGTTCATTGCACCATGCCTGCATTTAGAATAGTCTCAGACTACGTCCCCAAGGGAGATCAGCCCGCTGCAATCGAGCAACTCGTTCAGGGAGTCGAGCAAGGGGCCAAGCATCAGGTTCTGCTCGGAGTTACGGGCTCAGGCAAGACGTACACCATGGCGAACGTAATAGCCCGAACCGGCAGGCCGTCGCTGATCTTAGCTCCGAACAAGACTCTCGCTGCTCAGCTTTTCAGCGAGTTCCACGCTCTGTTTCCTGAAAACGCGGTGGAGTACTTCGTCTCGTATTACGACTACTATCAACCCGAGGCTTACATTCCTCAATCGGACACGTACATCGAAAAGGACACCAGCATAAACGAGACCATCGACAAGATGAGACATTCGGCAACCCGGTCTCTGCTGGAACGCCGGGACGTGATCATAGTCGCGTCGGTGTCGTGCATCTACGGTCTGGGGTCGCCCCAGGATTATCGGAAAATGCTGGTTCATCTCATCCAAAAGGAAGAGTCTGAGCGGGACGAAGTGCTCAGGAAGTTGGTGCAGATCCAATATACTCGCAATGACGTGGACTTCCACAGGGGCGCCTTCCGGGTTAGGGGCGACGTGGTGGAGGTCTTCCCTGCGTACGAAGACGACATTGCCATTCGGATCGAGTTTTTCGGCGACACGGTGGACGCGGTGTACGAAATCGATCCCCTAACTGGAAAAGCCGTCCGGGCTCTCGATAGAGTGGCCATATATCCCGCAAGCCACTACGTTACGGAACGGGCGCGCATATTGGCTGCCGCGGATGCCGCTTTGAACGAGATGAAAGAACGGGTGGATTACTACCGGTCTCAGAACCGCTTCATCGAAGCCCAGAGGATCGAAGAACGCACCCGCTTTGATGTGGAAATGCTCAAAGAGATGGGCTACTGCAACGGAATCGAGAATTACTCGAGGTTCTTGACCGGCCGCAACCCGGGCGAGCCCCCGCCGACATTGCTCGAGTATTTCCCGGAGGACTCGTTGTTCTTTATTGACGAATCTCACGTCACGGTTCCGCAAATCGGCGGGATGTTCAGAGGAGACCGCTCAAGGAAGGAAACGCTCGTCGAATACGGATTCAGACTCCCCAGCGCGCTTGACAACCGGCCGTTGAGGTTCGAGGAGTTCGAATCGCACGTCAATCAGGCGATTTTTGTCTCGGCCACTCCCGGTTCATACGAGCTTGAGAAATGCGGAGACAGGATCGCGGAACAGGTGATCCGGCCCACAGGTCTCATGGATCCAGCAATTGAACTGAGGCCCGCGTCCAACCAGGTGGATGACCTGCTTGGCGAAATCCGTGCCAGGACGGAAAAGGGCCACAGGGTGCTTGTCACGACCCTTACCAAGAGGATGGCGGAGGATCTGACTGAATACTACGGCAATCTAAACGTCAGGGTGAAGTATCTCCATTCGGAGATAGATACTATCGAACGGATGGAGATCATTCGGGACCTCCGCCGCGGCGAATTCGACGTGCTGGTGGGAATCAATCTTCTACGAGAAGGACTGGATATCCCGGAGGTTTCGCTGGTGGCAATTCTCGACGCGGACAAGGAGGGCTTTCTCCGGTCGGAACGTTCCCTGATCCAGACAGCAGGCAGAGCCGCGCGCAACGTGGACGGGACCGTACTGATGTACGCGGACAGGGTTACCGATTCCATCCGCAAGGCAGTGGATGAGACCAACCGGAGACGACGTATCCAGAAGGAATTCAACAAGCTGCACAACATCACGCCGGAGTCGGTTCGCAAGGACATACACGACATTCTGTCCTCGCAGGCTGAACGGGACTACGTGACCGTGGAGTTTGTCAGCGACCGCGAGGCCGACATAACCCCCACTGAGGACATTCCCCGGCTGATCGAAAAACTCACAGCCGAGATGTTCGACGCCGCAAGAGATCTTGAGTTCGAAAAGGCTGCGGGATTAAGGGATCGCATAAAGGAGCTGGAGAACAGACTGATACTCGCCGGCTAGAAAAGTGCGTGGTGAACGGGTTTGGTTGTGCAATCCAACGGGAGATGTGCAATAATGAAATTTTTTCATATATATCGCATCCGATTTCTCTTGCAGCAATCTTGAGGTATTTGCAATGCACGTGGCTGTAATAGGAACGGGTTACGTTGGCCTGGTCACTGGCGTGTGTTTTGCCGAGATGGGCAACGACGTGATCCTCATGGATATTGATGAAGAAAAGATCAGAAGCCTGTCCGATGGAGAGGTGCCCATCTATGAACCCGGCTTGGACCAGATGATTGCCCGGAACATGGCCGAGACTAGGCTCTCATTTACTACAGACCTCCAGCACGCGGTCGAATCCTCCCTGATCTGTTTCATTGCCGTGGGCACTCCTCCGGATGCCGGAGGCAATGCGGATCTGAGTTCGGTTTTCCAGGTCGCGCGTGACATTGCTCGCGCTATCAATACGTACAAGATCATAGTGACCAAGAGCACCGTACCCGTGGGCACCACATTCAAGATCAGGGACATCATTGCCAAGCGCACTCTGCATCCGTTCGACGTGGCATCCAACCCGGAATTCCTCAAGGAAGGCAATGCCATAGACGACTTCATGAAACCCGATAGAGTGGTCATCGGAGTGGAAGACGTCCGGGCAGGCGAAATCCTCAAAGAACTGTACGGCCCATTTGTGCGGACCGGCAAACCCATTCTCGTGATGGACGTTCTCTCGTCCGAAATGACCAAGTATGCCGCGAACGGACTACTTGCCGCCAAGATCACCTTTGTCAATGAACTCTCGAAGCTTTGCGAAAAAGTTGGAGCCGACATAGAGGCGGTCAGGGCCGGGATCGGTACGGATCCCCGCATCGGCCCACAGTTTCTCTTTGCGGGCATCGGCTACGGCGGGTCTTGCTTCCCCAAGGACGTGGACGCTCTGAGCCGGACGGCCCTGGAGCATGGTGTCCGCCTGAACATCCTCGATGCAACCCAAACCGCCAACAAGGCCCAGAGAGAGCATTTCATCGACAAGATCATCAGCCATTACGGCTCCGTTGAAGGCCGGCTCTTCGCTGTCTGGGGCTTGAGCTTCAAGCCGCGAACGGACGACATCCGGGAAGCCCCCGCCCTCACCGTCATTGAAGAGCTGCTGCGAAGGGGGGCGCGGGTACGAGTTTTTGATCCTGTGGCTATGCAGAACGCAGGCAAGGTCTTGGGCGACTCGATAGAGTACGCTCCCGGGAACTACGAGTGCCTTGACGGAGCCGACGCCTTGATAATCGTCACAGAGTGGAACGAGTTCAGACACCCGGATTTCGAGAAGATAAAGCAGAGTCTCTTGGAGCCGGTCATTTTCGACGGCAGGAACCTGTACAACCCTGGTCGGATGGAGAAGAGGGGATTCACTTACTACAGCATCGGCAGAAGGACGGTGCGGCCCAGTTAGGGACTGAGGCGAGATAACCCCTTCTGTGTCGTTTTTCTCTCAGTTCTATTGGGACGCGTCCCAATACGGACCTTGCAAAGGGCGCCCACGCGACCGCAGGCGATTGCATCGCCTAATTCGTGATAGGCCCATGGGATCAATGGCCGGGACTTCGGACCAGGACGAGAACTGCGCGGATGCGAGGAGTTGTCTCACAGAACGTGCCGACATGACCTACGGGGCCCTTGAGGAACTCACACAGAGCGCACAGAGGGTCTCTATTTCAGCCGTTCCTGCGCACAGCACCGTGTCGGCGCCTCCCCAGTATATCTTGACGGTGCCGTCGTCTTCAGGGATAGCCCCGCAGGTGAAAACGACATTGTGAACATAACCGGTCACCTCCCACGGATCTTCGGGCTGCAATATCCAGTCGTCTGCAATTCCCAGAATCTTCGCCGGATCATCGGAGTCGTGCAGGGCGCAACCCAGTCTGTATATGGCGCCGTCCATCGTCTGAAAAACCCCGTGGTAGAGACTCAACCAGCCCTTCTCAGTCTCAATTGGCGTTGCCCCCGGGCCTATCTTCATCTGGTCCCAGTGGTACGGCGCGGGCTTCATGACAACACGGGAATCTCCCCAATGAATCAGGTCAGGAGAATAGGAAATCCAGATAGACCACGGAGCAATTTGGGTGTGCGGGCGGTCGAGTCGGGCAAATCGGTCGCCGAACTTCTTTGGGAAAAGAACTAGGTTGCGGCAATCAGCTTGAGTCATGATGGCAACGCGCTCCACCGATTTGAAGTCCGCGGTCTTGACCAGTCCTATCCGCACTCCGTGTCTGGAATACGCGCTGTAGGTGATGAAGAACTCTTCTCCGATGCGGCAGATTCGAGGGTCTTCAATCCCGTACTCCTCATATTCGGCAAAAACACCGTGGTCGGCTGGAACCATGAAGGGCTTGGGATCAACACTGAACCGGAATCCATCCGTGCTGCGGGCCACCCCAAGGATTGAACGACCATTCCTCAAGTGAGACCGGAAAACCAAGACATAGTCCGTTTGCGTCTTGACCGCGCCGGCGTTGTGAACGGTTTCAACCGCGTAGGGTACGTCCTGTTTCGTAAGTATCGGATTTCCATCGTACCGGCGAACCGGCACGTTCTTTGATTTCGTGAACATTGGATTCCGCTCTTCCATAGTCGTCTTCAAATCGCTGTATATCATCTTCACCAAGATAGTCGCCCATCTGCACTTCTATGAACACCGCAGCCTCATCCCCCGGATTGGAAACGCGATGCACGGCTCTTATAGGAATATCAATTGAATCACCAGGCTTTAAGAGAATCTCTTTTCCATCACGAATGACGAGGGGGCAGCCTCTCACCACGGTCCAATGCTCGGCTCGTCTCTTGTGGCGTTGCAGGCTAAGCCGTTTTCCCGGAAGGACAACTATTCGCTTGACCTTGTGGTCGGGAAGGTCACAGAGGACTTTGTAGTAGCCCCACGGCCGGCGGTCTTCTTTCTTCGTTTCTTCCAGGATTCGGTTGTATAGCCCCAGGTATTCGTCCACCATGCGATCCTGGGAAAAACGCGTCTCAGCGGCCTTCCTACAGTCAAGACGGCGTATCTCCCCAATTCTCCCCACGGCTTCCACCGCAGCGGCCACATCCTGAACGAGAAAACCGTTGACTCCATGATTAATGATTTCCGGCATGGAACCCCGTGCGAAGGCTATTACCGGCGTACCACACGCGTTGGCTTCCACTACCGACAACCCGAACGGCTCGTCGAAGTTGATGGGATGAAGAAGTGCAAGAGCGCCTCCGAGAATTTCGTTTCGTCTATCGGGCCCAACGCTGCCAATGTATCTGACCTGTTCGCCGTCCACCAGGGGCTCCACCTCGGATCGAAAATACGCATCGTCCTGAATAACCCCGGCGATAACAAGATCTCTCCCGGCCTTTGTTGCTATTTCTATGGCCTCCCGCGTTCCCTTATCAGGGTGAATTCGTCCGAAGAAGAGCAGATAGTCTCCACCGCGATCATTAGACGTGAATGATTCAAGGTCGATACCATGATACACCGTAGCCATGTAAGTGAGTTCGGGTGACCGATCCGCGTCGCTTATGGACACGTAGTAAACCTTGCCGTTGTATTTCTTGTACACGGGGAGAATCTTCTTAGAGGAGAACCCATGAATAGTGGTGAGCATGGGGGTCCTGGTCAGGCAGGAATAGGTGAGCGGAAGAAAATCGAAGTGATTGTGAATAAGATCAAAGTCATCCGCCATTTCCAAGAGTTCGCTGATGTGGAGACACTCCCAAACCTTGGGGTCCAGGGTCTTGTCCTCCTCATAGGGTCTGGGCGCAACCGAGCGCAACTTGCCGGACGTTTTAGAATCCGCCGTCGCAAAAAGAGTCACTTCTACTCCTCGTTGCACCAAACCCTCCGTGAGAAGCGAAACGACCCTTTCCCACGGGCCATAGTGTCTTGGAGGAGTTCGCCACGCAATGGGAGACAGCATCGCTATACGCATACCGAAAACCTCCTATTTGCAATAGGTTACAGCAGGTGTTCGTACCCCTGATTCTTGAGGATTTCGTGCAATTTTCTGACGTCTTGGGCTCGATCCCTCCTGCAAATCATTAGGGCGTCAGGTGTGTCGACTACGATCAAGTTCGCGATGCCTATGAGGGCCGCAAGTTTGTGAGGAGAACTCACGACGCAGTCCCTGCTTTCAACCATAACAGCCCGGCCTCTCAACGCGTTCCCGCTGCTGTCGGAATCCCAAACCCGAGCAAGGGAATCCCAGGTGCCCAAGTCGTTCCAATCCACATCTATGGGCATACAAAGCACGTTGTCAGCCTTCTCCATGACTCCATGGTCAATGGAAACGGCCTCAATTTGCTCATAAGCTTGGCTTATGGCTCGGCCTTCGTCGGGTGTCCCGAGAAAACCGGAGATGTCCTTGATCGCATTGCTCAACCGAGGCAAATGTGTGTCAAGAGATTTAATGATATCAGCGGCCTTCCAAACAAACATACCGCTGTTCCACATATACTTTCTCGAAGCGAGGCAGGATGCCGCGGTGGCAAGGTCCGGTTTTTCCACAAATTGCTCAACCTTGTACAGCTTTGGGGACATGTTTGTCAGCCGGCTATCGCCGATCCTGATGTACCCGTACCCTGTCTCCGGGCGATCCGGCACGATGCCGAACGTCACTAGGTATTCTTCCTTGGCTACGGCATTTGCGGCAGCCCGAAGAGCAGCGACGAACTCCCTTTCCTTGCCGATCGAATGGTCGGCAGGCAGGACCAGCATGATGGCTTCCGGGTCAGCAGCTCTCAACTTGTAGGCGGCCAGAGCAATACACGCAGCCGTGTTTCTGCCCACCGGCTCTGCCAAGATCTGATCATTGTTCAACTCGGGTAACTGACGCCTGATTTCTTCCACGTGGGATGAACCGGCAATCACTATGATCCGGTCATGAGGGACGACCGGGGTTATTCGATCTACAGTGACCCGGATCATGGTTTTCTGCCCGGCGATACTGAGAAGCTGCTTTGGTCGATTTCGCCTGCTATGAGGCCAGAAGCGGGTTCCGCTTCCACCCGCCATGATGACTCCGTAAATCATGATTCGGCAACCTCACAACTAATTCCTTCCCACCGGCCACAGGATGTCTCCTTTATGGAACTGTGGGTTTACGGCGATCCCTGCTACAGCGTTCCTCCCGAATACTCATTCGGTCTCCTGAAAATTTAGATGTACGTCAAAGCGCCCATGTCAAGTCTCTCCGGTCAGAAAAATCTACGAGCCGACGAGACCTTCTCGGGGAGGCCGGATTCTGATCAGGTCGAACTCGATGAGGCGCACTGAGCGACTTCCCATGAGAGATCTCCTCCAGGCGTACGCAGTTTTCACCCAAACCATCTCCGTCTCGCGACAAGGTCTTTTTGCGGCCGTGCCGAAGGCCCTTCCGGCCAGGGCTGTGACGGATCAAAGACTCTTGACAAACGCCAATCTGATGGTCAATAAGTCAAGTGG